>NZVX01000066.1 GCA_002698265.1 Chloroflexota bacterium
TGTATTTCCTGTTTGTTCCAGCATTCGGTATAGCTTTAACTTAAGACACTCACAAGCGGTGGCAATGTTTTCGACCTTTCGAATTGAATCGGGACCATGGGATCGATACTGACGGATGTGCGCGCCGGCATCGCGGCGTTGCTTGGTGGAAACGTGGTGATTGACGCCGGGATCGGCGTCGCGGTGGGGTTTGCCGTCTTCGCCATCATCGGCTGGCTGTACCGCAAGATGCGAAAAATCAAATCTGAATTGTGATTGCACCGTCTGTTCCGGAGTAGTCCACGCCGTTGCACTGTAGTGCCGTGGGTTCCATCCTTCTTAGGAAGGATGAGATGACGATGTGGCTAGTTCCACCCTTGGACCGTTCTCCAGACATGTGACGGCGGGTTAGAAACCCGCTCCTACGGACACCGGTCGCCGGAAGCGCCGCCGCCCGCCATTCCGGCGCAGGCCGGAATTCACTCGGCAACCGTGCTCATGGCGACGACACTAATGGATTGGATGTCGTGCCTGGCTGCGTCAGTGGGTCCCGCCGTTCCTCGGAAGGACGGGACGACGGGTTGGAGGACGGCCAGCGGCCTAGTTATTCTCGGCGAAGTCTCGAAGAGCCCCGAAGTCGGCCTTGAATCCCTCAGTCAGGGCTCGGCGGTCGGTCCCGTGGAGGATGAAGCGGGCGCCCTGGGAGATCCAATAGGTGGACAGGTCGGGGGTCTGCTGGTGGACGAGCGTTGCGATGCCCTTGGACTCGGCCCGGTCGATTACCCCTTTGACCGTATCCTGATAGACCTTCTGGTCGTATTGGTCGGGGATGCCCAGGGAGATGCTCATGTCGTTGGGGCCGACGAATATGCCGTCGATGCCCGGCACTTCCAGCATGGCGTCCAGATTGTCCACCGCGGCCTGGCTCTCGATGCCGATGATGGCGATGCTGTTCTTGTTGCGGTTCTCCAGGTAAGCCTTGGTGGCGTCGCTGACGTGTTCTCCAGTCGCCACCAACCGGTCGACGGACTCGCCCTTTAGGGGACGCCACTTGGCTGCGGCCACCACTTCTCTGACTTGCTCCACGGTCTCGCAGTAGGGGGCCAGCACGCCATGGGCGCCAGCGTCCATGGCCATGGTCACGTAGTGAGAGTCGGGGATGGGGATACGGACGATGGGGACGACCCCGCTGGTGTTCATCATGAGCAGGAAGTCGCCCAACTCCCCGCGGCTGCGGTAGTTGTGCTCGGTGTCGATGACCACGTAGTCCAGTCCCACGCTGTCGAGGATGGGTATCCACTTGGGGTTCCGGGCGATGGAGATCATGGTGCCAAACACCCGCCCACCCGACTTCAAAATTGCTTTTAGTTCTGCTCCGTTCATGTTTTCTCCTTTTATATACGTAGGGGCATCCCGATTCAATCGCGGATGCCCCTACGTTGGTACTAGAATAATTTTCTCTATTGGTTGGGGTTCATTAGGTTTTGGCAGAGGCGGGCGGTGGCCATCAGGTCCGGCACCACCACGTACTCGTTCACGGTATGCATGTCGTTGGTGGCCATGCCTACCACGATGCAATCGATGCCGTTCAGCCGCATCTGGTTGGCGTCGGTGCCGCCGCCCGAGGGCTTGATGTCCGGCGCCAGCTTCATATCCTTCAGCATATCGGTGACCATGCGCACCACCGGCTCGTTGGGGTCCAGCGTGTACATCTGGAAGAGCATCTCCATCTCTTCCTTGATGATGGCTTCGGTGTACTTGGCGCGGGCCTTATTCAGCGCCTCGGTCACCTGTAGTCCCAGCAGGTCTACGGTCTCGGTGTTCCGGCTGCGGAACTCACCGCCAAATGTCACTTCCACGGGCACTGCATTGCGCACCGTCCCACCGGATATCAGGCCCACGTTGAAGGTGGACTCCTCGTCTAGACGCCCATTGGGCAGGTCGCCGATGATCTCGCTGGCGATGCGGATAGCTGAGATGCCCTTCTCCGGTTCCACGCCGGCGTGGGCGCCCCGGCCGGTCACGGTGATGTCGAAGGCCATGTAGGTGGGGCTGGAGCCGGTGATGGTGTTCACCGGGCCGTTGCCGTCGAAGACCACCGCCTCTTTGCAGTGGATCAGGGAGTAGTCCAAATTGGCCGCGCCGATCAGGCCGATTTCCTCGCCCCGGGTGAAAACGACCTGTACCGTACGTCGGGGAGAGTCGTCTTCCTTGGCCGACTCCAACGCCTCCATGATGGCGGCCACCCCGGCTTTGCAGTCGCCGCCTAGGATTGTCGTACCGTCAGAGCGGATGATATCGCCGTCGACTTGGGGTTTGATGCTCCGTCCCGGCTCCACGGTGTCCATGTGGGCTGAGAGCATCAACGGGTTGTCGCCGTCTTCGGAGGCGATGAGGTTGCCGTGGGCGTCCCTGGCAACGCTGAAGCCCAAAGATTCCAGGCGCTCGGTCAGGTGCCGGGCCACGTCTTCTTCTTCGTCCGACGGGCTGTCGATCTTCACAAGCTCACAGAATGCGTTGACCAAGCGTTCCTGGTTAATCATCGGCTCTCTCTATCCCCACGTCTGATATTGGTCTCTTTTAGGCTCCGAGTATTATACATTATGTCAGGAAGGGACCAGCATGGATTCCGGTCGATTTGACGGAATCGTCACCTGGCGGCGATGGTCAGGCCCGCCATCACCGCCAGCGACGCCACCACCACCGACAGGTTGTCATCCCGGACCATTGGGATGCGGGGGCTGTAGTATTCGGTCCCGGCAGCGGTGGCGGCCGCCGCAGCAGCGGTCGAAAGAACATAGCCGAGACCAAACAGACCCCCAGCATCGCTGCCGAGGGCCATCTTACCGCAGGCCGCCTGCGCCAGATAAATATGTCCCGCGGAGCCCGAGCCCGGCCCTGGGGACGACCTTCCATTGTGGTTGATGACCCAATTCCTAGAACACGTATACCAGGGTTCGCTCAGTGAGATTAGCGAGCTACCGTCCGACTCTCCGGTGGGCCGGGTGTTGGCCAACTCCGCCGTTAAACCGTGGGAACCGCCCAAGAGCCTGGATTTCATCTCCGGATATTCCAGTAACACCGGCGTCCCTCTGGTGATTGAGAAAGTCGAATATCCGTGAACTACGGTTATCGGGTCTGTGGAATCCGAGATGCGCTACCTGCGGAGCCGCAACCACAAAAACGGTGAACAGTCTGCCGTATCCGCCCTGGCGTTGCCCTTCGTCTCCACGTCCGGAGACGCCAAAGGCTCCCTCTATATGTTGTTCCCCCGGATGACACAAGAACAGCTCGCGGTGGAAGTGCCGGTGCTCACCATCTTCAGGCGGATCATCAGCGAGATCATCGAACGCCAAAGGACCGCTCGGCACTCCACCGAGGTTTTTGCCAACGTATCGGCCAGCAACGTCTTGGATCAAGAACAATTCAGGTCGGCGATGTTGGACTTGCTAGAACGAAAGTCCGCCGACCACCGGGTGCAGGGCGACAAACCAGGACATGAGATTGCCGTTCCTATTGTTGTCCGCCCACCGACCCGGCGTAGATGAGCCCGATCCGGGTGGCGCGGACCGTCTCAAGGGCCGGCTAGTGCAAACCCNGAGGCACTTGGAATGGCGCTCATTCGTCAGGACCCACTTGGGAGATGACNCCAAGGTTTCCGGCGCCGGTGGCTTCGTGGGTGAGTTGTCCGGCGCTGGGGTTGTGATCGTTCTGGACAGTTTGGTTACAAAAGGGCAGTTGGACCGGATCCGTTCCGCCTTTCCATCCACCATCAACCGGATAACGCCGACCAACTCGCCAATGAGACTCGTCGCTTGGGTGTTGGACGTACCGGCCCAGCGGATCTGGGACGCGGCAGAGAAAGATGAACTAACCAAGCTGGCGAACGATGTTGAGCAATGGGCCCTTGATGTTTCCTCAGTGGTGGACTATGTGGCCCAGAGCAGTACCCTGGCCCACGAGCATGGGGAATGGGACGCGGCCCTTCGTTGTATCCGCCGCGCGCTGTGGACGGAAGGCGGCAAGAAGAATGGCTATCTCTACCGTTTGGCCGCGAACTGCTCATTCTCCTTGGGAGATTGGCCCAGCGCCTTAAGGTACGCCCCAGAGGGCGTCAAGATCAGCCGTGATGAGCTGGGCAGCGGGTTCGTCAGGTCCATGTGCCAGGAAGCAGACGGTTACCTGTACCTTGGCGACCCGGTCCGGGCGTGGGACCTATATACCGCCGCCGCGAAAGCGCCCCCCGGCCACCCTCTGCCCCGGTACTACCGGGGACAGGGTTTGCTCCTATTGACCAAATTGCTAGACCTGTACCAAAGAGACTCAGTTGAATACGGCAAGCCGTCCAACCTCTCTAAAGAAGTGCTGGATGAGTTGGTCGGGAGCCATGGACGATCTGACGGTGACTGCCGGCCTGCTGGACCACTGGGGCCTGATCTCCGAGTCCTACTAATACCGGAGTTCCTACCTGGTCCCCACGCTGATGGGACAGGGGTTGGGGTATCTCTTGAACCGCGCTCCCGGGCCCACGGCCAGCCGTCTGCAGTCCGCCAGGAAGCCGTTTCCCAAGGACGACCTCTTCCGCCGGGAATACATCTTCGCCAAGTGTTGGGATCAGGGCCTGCAACGGAAGTATGGAGAGTTGCTAACCGGAGACGCTTGGGAGCCGCTGCGAGAGCGCCTTCGCCAGGAATTTGGCGGAAGATAGGCTTGCGCCGAGACAGTAGGTCACGGCGATAATGCGATCAGCGCCAACCCGGCAACTACGAAACCGGACCCGAGCAATCTCCCAAGGCCAAACGGCTCCTTGAGCAGGAAGACGCCCAGCATCACTCCAATCACAATGCCAACTTCCCGTGCCGGGGCAACGTAGCTCACCTGGGAGAGCGAGAAGGCGGTCAGCACCAGGCCGTAGGCGGCGAAGGTCAACAGCCCAGCGATGGTGATGGGAACAGCATGGGCCCGCCATTCTGTCCGCACCGACTTGACGCCTTTGTGAAAAAGAACGTAGGGCGCCAACATGGTGGCCGTTCCGATAGTCAAAAAATACATGTAGAGTAACGGCTGAACATGGCCGACTCCCTCTTTATCGACGATGGAATAGGCGGCTATTGTCAGTCCGGTGAGCACTGCGTAACGCATTCCGGCTGATTTGAGGAACAGCAGGGGACTTCTTAGCACTTGATGGAAATTGCCCCACCATGAGATTGTGTATATCCCGCCGATGATAGCGGCGATTCCGACGATGGCCAGCGGCTCAATCTTCTCATTCAAGAAGACCACCGCCAGCACCGGCACCAGCATCGGTCCCATGCCCCGGGCCACCGGATAGACCAGGGACAGGTCTCCCTGAACGTAGCCCCTGGCCAACAGGTTGAAGTACAAGACGTGAAGGGCGATAGTAGCCAGGATGAACCAAAGACCGGTCACATCCACCGAGTTGTAAAAAAGCAGCACCACCCCCAACGGCGCCAGCAGAACAGTCGCCACCACCAACAAGCACCAGGCGAACACCTCGGGGTCATCGGCCCGCTTCAGCAACAAGTTCCAGGAGGCGTGGGCTACCGCGGCTAGCAGCACCAAGATCAGGGAAACGGCGGTCATGGGCCGGAGTATAGCATCGGGCCCACCGGTTTCTGTCGGTTCACAAGCCAAGACATCCCTCGGAGAAAAGCGTGGCAGATAGTCACATAAAACAATTGGCGGCACTCACAGACGAGATCGTAGCCTGCCGGATGTGCACCCGTTTGGTTGATTGGCGGGAGAAGATCGGCGACGAAAAACGGGCGTCATACCGGGACTGGGACTACTGGGCCAAGCCCGTCCCTAGTTTTGGTGACCCGGACGCGTCCCTGGTATTGCTGGGCCTGGCCCCGGCGGCCCACGGCGGCAACCGGACGGGACGGGTGTTCACCGGAGACCCTTCAGCCTCATTCTTGACTGCCGCCATGCACCAGGCCGGTCTGGCCAACCAACCAACCTCGGAGCACCGGGATGACGGGCTGGCCCTAACCGGGGCCTACGTGTGCGCGGCTGTGCGGTGCGTTCCTCCGGGCGACAAGCCCACCACCGAGGAACAGCGTGCCTGCCTGCCCTACCTGGTCCGTGAACTCCGAACGCTGCCCAACCTGAAGGTGATCCTGGCCCTGGGCCACATCGCATTCCGAGCCGCATTGCAAACGTTGAGCGACATGGGGTCAGAAAAGGTGCGGGGTAAATTCCTCCACGGCGAGATCTACCGGTTCGGGCCGTCGCTGCCAATGATGGTCGCCTCCTACCATCCCAGCCCGCGCAACACCAACACCGGCGTTCTGTCCATGGACGCTCTGGTGAAGGTCCTCAAGCAAGCCAAAGACCTGAGTTTGAGCTGAGTCCGGACCGTGCCTCCCGCCTTGGTCACCGTTTGGTTCGATTACGCCTGTCCCCACTCGTACCACGGCCTAAGCCAACTCGAAGAACTGGCGTCCGTTCTGGGTTTCGAGATAGACCGTAGACCGTTTTTGGTGCGGGCCGATTCCCTGGAGATATCCGAGCGCCCAAGCGGTCCGTCGGATATGGCAGACGGGTCCCGGCGGCAACCCCTCTACAAACCTGGCCACGGAATTGGGACTGAACCGGCATCCAACCGATCCGTCAGCACCTTGGCTGTCCATGCGACGACGG
Organism: Chloroflexota bacterium; assembly: GCA_002698265.1. Lineage (GTDB taxonomy): Bacteria > Chloroflexota > Dehalococcoidia > Lucifugimonadales > UBA3495 > UBA9611. Next base: position 6,643 of record NZVX01000066.1, read on the forward strand.
CCTACGCCAAGGATCGAGGCCTGGATGGCGCGTTCTATTGGGCGGCTTCAAAAGAGTATTGGGAGCAGGGCACCGATTTGGGAAACCTCTACACGTTGCGCCGGCTGTCTATCGCCACCGGGCTGGACTGGGACGAATTGTGGCCAGATCTGGAGTCCGGGCGCTACCACAACATGGTGTTGGCCCAGCACGAGAAAGCTCTAAAGGCCGGGGTTACCCGGACGCCGTCATTCCAGATCGGCGGGAGGCTGCACTCCGGGCCCATCGGCGGCGAGGAACTACAGGCGGCAATCGCAGCGTCTATCACCCGGGCCTGATGCCTCAGCCTTCGAACCTCGTCCCGCAACTGTCATTCTGAGGAGTGCCGTAGACCGACAGGGAATCTCATTGCTTTGGTCAAGCCCTGTTCCACCACTGCAAGGAGACCCCTCTCATTCAGCGAAAGGATCGAGGGGACAGACTACGTAGGCTTCCGAAGGATGGAACTCAGGGATCCCTAGAAAAAGTTGCTCACGTTCTTGGCCAGCAGCACCGTCTGGTCCAGGACGATTTCCCGTGAAGCGACGCGCAACTGACCGTTGACCCGTCTCAGCATATCCTGCCGGCTGCCAACATAGAAGTCCTGCTCGGTCTCGGCGCGGGTCCGGTACATAAAAAAGTTGGAGTACGCCCGCAGCTCGTCCGGGGAATCGCCGGCCTCGACCTCGATGTTGGTGATGATGTGGCGGGTGCGAGACGGCGGGTCCTCGGCCCAGGCCATACCGGAATCCAGCCGGTCGACCCGGCGGGTCAGCGAGTCTTTGTCCTCGTCCATCAAAGCCAAATCACTTTCCGACGAGACCTCGGATTCTTCGTACCGGGAGCCGTCCAAGATCGATATGGCCTTGCTGTTCACGGGATATCGGTTGGACCGTATGGGCATCCAGTACCGCAGATCGTCGGTCAGCAGTTCCAGCCACTGGTGGAACTGCCGGTTGTCCAGCAACCTGGCTTCTTTGTACAGGAACTGCTCGACTTCCCTGATAATTTCGTCTCGCATTCAGAATCGCCCTCGATGTCAAAGTAAGCGGCTAAAGATTCGCCCAGCTATCAGCCTGCATCATGTCGGCCCACCGCCCGTAGAATTGGCGGTGGTTACTGTCGCTATAGCGGGCGTCGCTGGCCCAAGCCTTTATCTCATCGTCGAACCCGTCGTGTCCCAGGCCCATGGAGTAGTTCAACTGACGCCGTCGGGAGACTACGCCCCGGCCGGTGTTGGTGCATTGCTGCCAGTTGTCCATATCGTCTTGCTCGAATGTGCCCGACGGTCCGAAGCCCCGTATGGCGGCCAGCCGATGTTCCTCTTTGACTTCCGGCGGGGCCGATTTGTCCACATAGGCCCACGACCAGATCTCGATCTTGTCCGGCCCCTTGGGCTGCCAGACCCGGAAAGCACGCGAACTGCCCCGGAGGAACGAGAAGTTTGGAAACAATGTGCCGACTATGGGATTAATAACGCCGTATCGCGGGCCCAACCGCTTGGCTACGTCCTTCCGAATATCCGCCTCATACTTTTGGATGGCGGGCATCGGCGGATCTGGGGAGTCTTCCGGCCGCACGGTGATCAGACAGTGGCCGTTCCCTGGGGAGACCATCCGGCCGCCGGTGTTGGGCGAAGCGGTGACGCCGACGCTGAAGTTGGCCTGCACTGCCGAGATGTGGGACCAGGGAACATGGTAAGCGTCGCCGCCGAAGTTCTCGGCGGGGAGCTTCCAGTTGCAGGGCGCCACCCATTTGTGGACCCCGCCGACCACCTCTACGCCGCCTTCGCAGCGGTCGAAAAAGGTGTCCAGATACCATGCCATCTCGCCCAGGTATTCTTTAAGAGACGGTGCGTTTTTATCGAATGTGGCGAAGATCAGCCCCTTATAATCGTCCAGTTGAGCCACGGGCGTTAGGCCCCATTTACTCTGGTCCAACTCGCCGAAATAGGCGTCTTTGGAATTCGGCACGGCCTGGAGAGCGCCGTCATTGCTGTAGCCCCATCCGTGGTAGGAGCAGATGAAATTGGCCGCGTTGCCCGACTCCGCGCGGCAGAGTCGGTTGCCTCGGTGGGAGCAGATGTTCAAGAAAGCGTTAATCTTACCTTGCCGGTCGCGAACCACCAGCACCGGGTCCTCCCCCATGTAGGTGGTGAAGAAGTCTCCCGGATCGGGGATCTGGGTCTCGTGACAGAGGAAGAGCCAGCAGCGGGCGAAGATCTGCTCCAGCTCTTGTTCATATATGTCGTTTTCTATGAAGACCCGTGGGCTGATCAAGCCACGTTGGGTGTCCACCAGTTGTTTCACGTCCAAAACCATTTCGCGCCTCCTTGGAGTCCTTAGGGCAGGTTCATTGGCCAGGCTCGTTTGCAGCTTTAAGACCGACTAGTAGACGGGGTTGCGGGGTGTATACCACATGGCCCATAAGGGGTCAAGTTGGGCTCCGTGTTACGCCGAATCGGTATCAGCGCCGCATCCACCTGAGGTTGGAGCCGGCGTCCACGCTGAGTATCGTGCCGGTGATCGCTCTGGCGTCGGTGCGGGATGAGAGATACACGTAGGCGCCCGCCAGGTCCTCGGGCAGCATGGCCATCTCCATGGGGTTGTTATTACTCAGCCGCTGGTCGAAACCCGGCTGGGCGAATTGAGACTCACCAGCCTGGTCCATGGCCTCCAAGCCGCGTAGGTCGGTCATCACCCCGCCGGGAGCCACGGCGTTTACCCGCACTTGAGGCGCAGACTCCACCGCCAATTGCCGCACCAGACCAACCACCGCGTGCTTGGAGGCGGTGTAGATGGTCCCGCCGCCCAAGGAATTCAGGCCTGCCCCCGAGGCGGTAAAGGTCATCGAGCCCTGAGTTTTGATCAGTTCGGCTAGGGCGGCTTTGGCGCCCAGGAAACAGCCTTTCACGTTGACGGCAAACAGCTCGTCGAAGGCGGATTCCAGTATCTCGTCGTCGATCTCATCCAGTCTCCGGAAGCGGTCGAATACTCCGGCGTTGGCGATGAAGATGTCCAGTTTCCCGAAGGCGCTGACTGCTTCGGAGACCGCCCGCTGGTTGTCGGCCAGCCGGGTGACGTCGCCCTGGACGGCTTTCACGGAGCCATCGAACTCAGACTCTAGTTCCTTCACCCTCTCTGGCATCCTTTCCAGGACCATAACCTTGGCCCCTTCCGCGACGAATCGCTTGACGATGCCAAGTCCGATGCCGGAACCGCCCCCAGTTACCAGAGCAACTTGGTCTTCTAGTGCGAGCATCTCTCTTCTCCAGTCCCTGCAAGTTGACGGCAATGATACACGAAGGAGAAAGCGCCGCTCTCACATACATGCAAACAGTCTCAAGTGTTACGATATTCGTTGTATCAAACACGGATTCGGGCGGGAGACATAGCACTTCATGAGTAGCGCAAACACCGGACTGTCATTCACGGCGCGGTTGGCCCATTGGAGCGCCGTTCACCGCTGGATAATCCTGCTTGCCACGGTCATCGTGATCGTGCTGGCGGTGTTCTCTATCATCGCCGTTGGTACGGAAACAAGGGACGACGACAGCGGTGTGGGAGAGTCCGGAAAGGGCTCGGCATTGCTGAACGAACGGTTCGCGGCGGATCCCTCCGCCACCCAGCCCGCCAGGCGAACCCGACGTGAGGGCGTCATATTCAGCAACCCGTCCTTGGACGCCAATGACCCTCGGTTCGTCGAGACCGTGGAATCGGCCATGCAATCGTTCAGGGACCTGCCCCAGGTGATCGCTGCCGTCAGCTATTTCGACACACAAGACGCCAGCATGTTCGCCGACGATGGGAACGCCATTTTGGCCTCGGTCACACTCCAGAACCCCGAAGACCCAGCCGGACGGATCGATATTGAGCCGTTCGTCGATACGGTTCGGCAGGCCTCGAACCAGGCTGTCGGGTTCGAGATCGGGGTCGTCAGTTTCCGGATACTGGACGACGAGTTGGATGAGATCCTGACGGAAGACTTCAACCGCATCCTGATCTATTCCCTGGTCATCGGCCTAGTGATTTTGGTCCTGGCGTTCCGGGCGCTTGTCGCAGCGGTGATACCTCTGGCGATGGCCGTCGGCTCCATCTTCACCGCCATCGGTATCGCCGCCCTGGTCAGCCAGGTCTATCCGCTAGTGGAGCTGTACGCCGAGATGATTCTGCTCATGGGTCTGGCCGTCGGCATCGACTATTCTCTGTTCATAGTCAGCCGTTTCCGGACGGAACGCTCAGCGGGCCGGGACAAGATCGAAGCCATCACCGTGGCCGCCAACACCACCGGAAGGGCGGTCTTCTATGCCGGTATCACCGTTATTCTGTCCCTAGCGGGACTGATGCTCACCAGGGACTTCACGTTCATCTCCCTGGCCGCGGGGGCGATCATAGTGGTGTTCGTGGCTGTAATCGCGTCACTGACGCTGCTGCCGAGCCTGCTTTCATTGCTGGGAGACAGCGTGAACCGGCTGCGGATACCCATCCTGGGCCGGGAATCGGCCCAGGGCAGCATCTGGTCGACCATTACCGGTTGGGTGATGGCCCGGCCGGTTCCCATGGCCAGCCTGACTGTGGCGGGATTAGTTGCATTGACGATACCGTTCTTTTCCATGAACTTGGGATTCAACGCCGGCGCCGACGCCCTCCCCGATGCCCTGGAAGGCAAACGGGCGTTGGAGTTGCTGGAGGACCATTTCTCCAGCAGCCTGATCGTCCCGGCCAAGGTTATCGTGGACGCCCCCGACGTCAACACTCCCGAGATTCGAGCGGCATTGGCTGCCCTGATCGAAACGGTTGGAAATAACGACGCGTTCCTGGGACCCTTCGATACGGCCACCGATAGGGCGGGGACCGTCACCCGCATCAATGTCCCGCTCGCGGGCAACATCGACGATGATCAGTCGGAAGACGCGGTGCGGTTGCTTCGGGAGCAGATCGTCCCCGAGGCGTTTGCCGGTCTGAACGTCCAGTTCTTCGTGGCCGGAGATACGGCAGAAGGCATAGATTTCCGGGACAGGATGTTCAGCTCGGCGTACTACGTTTTCGCCTTTGTTCTGGGGCTATCGTTCTTGCTGTTATTGGTGATGTTCCGGTCCATCGTGATCCCCATCAAGGCGCTGGTGCTGAACCTGCTGTCGGTGGGGGCGGTCTACGGCGTCCTGGTGATGGTCTTCCAGTGGGGCTGGGGCATCAGCATCCTTGGCTCCGAGGAGACCGGCATCATCGAAACTTGGCTGCCTTTGTTTTTATTCGGCATCCTTTTCGGCCTGTCCATGGACTACCACATGCTGCTGCTCAACCGGATCAAGGAAGAGTATGACAAACACGGCCAGAACGAACTGGCGGTGGCCACAGGCATCCGCTTGACGGCCGGTCAAATCACCAGCGCGGCGTCAGTGATGGTTGGAGTGTTCGCCGCCTTCGCCACCAGCCGGATCTTGGGCCTGCAGCAATTCGGCCTGGGGTTGGCGGTGGCCGTGCTCATCGACGCCACGGTAATCCGGGTAATCTTGCTGCCGGCCAGCATGAAGCTCCTGGGCCGTTGGAACTGGTACCTACCAGGATGGCTAGAGTGGCTGCCGCAGGTCACGCCGGTGGACAAGTCTCCGTCGCCTGTCCCCGCTCCCGGCAACGACTGACCGCAATTCCGAGGCGGTCAGCCGCCGACGAACCGCCGGCCGAAACCCGCGGCTAATGCCGGGTTACCATCGAAGGTCAGACGGCCTTCGGCTAATTCGTCCATGACTTTGAGCCTGCCATACATGACCAACACATAGGTCTCGCCGTCGCACTGGAATGTCACGTCGGGCTCTTCACTCCCCGCCGGGCCAACCTCCGCCCCGCCGGCGGATATGACGATGTCCCGTCTGTCGGCGGCCGGGCCTTCAATAACGAAACGGTGGGTGACCGGTTGCAACAGCGACGGGTCGGGACGAAAGGCGCGCCTGGCGGCCCGGTCGACCCCATCGATCAACACCTCAACGGCGTCGTCTGATAGATGAAATTCATCGTCCAGGACCGACCTGATGTCCCAGGTGTGCATGGTCAGCTCGGCGATGCGCTGATCCAGCAGGGTGCGCACCGCCTCCGGTCCAGGCGGCCAGTAGCACAGCATGTCCCAGTCATTGGGGCCGGCACTGTTGAAGACTTCGACAGTCTCGGCGAGACGTTGGTTCAGATAGACCACCAACCCCTCGCCCTGATGCTCCCGGGTCGCCAATGCTCTCTCGGAAATATCCTTGGCGAACTGGTCTTCGTCGAAATCGGCGACCGGGGGTGCGCTGTCTGGCGGAGAGTAGTCCCCCTGCAGCCCCCGCCTCACCCGGGATGCGTGGTCCTGCCCGGCCAGATGACCCATCACGTCGGCAACCGACCAGTCTACGCAAGCGCTGGGCATTTGAAGTTCCTCTGAGGATAAGGAAGCGAAGTATTCGTTCGCCGCGCAGGTCTCGGCTTCAAGGACCTTCAATCTTATTTCTGGAGTGTCCATTTTTTTGGCGTCTCTTTTTCTAGTCCGGGCCAATGATACACGAACGGTCTTGGGACTGTAGGTGTTCAGCGATAAAGGGACACTTTTAAGGGCAGAAAAACATGAGGGTGGTGGTGGGTTTGGACTCCTGGTGCAAGGTGTAGATCTACCGCAGCACCCGGCTAGGGAGTTGGTGACGGGCGGCTCCTCGCGGCCCGCCACCTCACCGATACACTGCGCTTACGGCTGGGACGTCACTCCCGTCCGCTCAGCTCCTCTCTTCAACTCCTAATCTTGTTGAAAGTCCTCGATCTTTCGGAATAACGCCGACCTTGGCACCAGGATCCGGCGTCCGATCTTTAGAGACGGTAATTCGCCCCCACGTATAGCTCCGTAAGCCGACGACCTGCCGATTCCTAACAGCTTGCCCGCCTCTTCTACCGTCATCTTTAACGTGTCTATATCACGCAGTTTCATTTCTCAACTCCCTGTGCTATCGTGAACCTTCAGGTAGTATGTTATGTTTATCTAGTCATGTCTGCGCAGAATACTTATACCAAAACGCATTTACGCAAAACTGGGTTCTAGGAGGCCCATAACCTTGATTCACCCGAAAATACGTCAGAAGATTGCGGAGCTTTGGTCCGAAGATATGACTCTCGGCGGAACAGCCATACACCAGCTCCTGAAAGAAGAGCCAATAAAACCTCCGAGCCTGAGGTTCGTCCAGGACGAGGTTAAGAAGCTGAATACCGGCGTGATGAAACTGGAGCCGCAAGCCGAGCTCTGCCTCTGGCAGCACGAATGGTATGAAGACCCGGAAAAAGTTCCCGTTTTACTGACCCTTCACTACATACGGACCGAAGTCGAAGGTCCCATCTCTTCGAAAATGTACGTGGAGGAGGCTAGATGGGCGCTCAAAATAGCCAGGTTCTTCGACATATCATATCCGGTGCATGCCTATCTGTTATTCAGGTTCTCAGTCACGTATGCCAAAGGGAAACTGATGGCCGAACTGCTGGAGCAGCCATTTGATACACGAATGCTAGATAGGGCTTTACTAGAATTCTC
>NZVX01000067.1 GCA_002698265.1 Chloroflexota bacterium
CGGAGAGTCTACCACTACCAGGGCTACTTCTGAAGCCCTGGAAAAACGGAAAATGTCCTACAGATCCAAGGGCGCACCACGCCTAAACGCTTACCGGCCTGGGCAATTTTCCTTCTATAAACGGCCGGGCAGCTCGTATCGTCGTAATATCGGCTGCAAGAGATTTCATTTGCTGTATGTAATACGCAGGAAAAGAAACGTCATGTACGACCGGATCTTTGTACCGCTGGATGGCTTACCCCTTGCCGAACAGGTCCTGCCTTACGTCACGCGGATCGCCGCGGGCATGGGCATCCCGATCCATCTGGCGCAAGTTGTTCCCCCCATATCCGAGGCCCTGGCTGACCCGGCCCACGGCCTTTACCAAAGCGGGATACCCGCAGGGGCCCGCGACGAAGCCATGGACTACCTATAAACAGCGTCAAGCGAATATTTCCGGCGTGGAAGTAACCTGCGACGCACATGAGGGCGACAAGTCGCCTGAGTCGTTGGTGGCCATGTCCAACCACGGCCGCTCCGGAATCACACGGCTACTGATGGGCAGCGTAACTGATAAGGTCCTCCACCATATCAAGAACCCCATGCTAATTTTCCGGGAACATCGAGACGGAGACCCAGATACGAAACTTGAGACGATAATCGTACTTTTGGACGGATCACCGCTGGCTGAGTCGGTACTCCCTCACGTGACGGCACTGGCCAAAGCCTTGGACCTCAAAGTCACGCTGGTGCGCGCCGCCTCGACAGCCGAACATTTCATCGCCGCCACTGGCTTCCATCAGATCGACGGCGCCTCCGGGCTTCAATTCCATAACTTTAAAACTATGTCCCAAGCGGCGGGGAACCAGGCGTCAGAGTACATTACGGAACAGGAAATTTGCTACGGAGACAGGGGATCGCCTCAATCGACCACAAGATAGTGCCCGGTTCGGCCGCCAACGTCATTGTAGATTTGACATTGGATACGCCGGACAACGAGGTAGCGATGACCACCCATGGCCACTCTGGACCGGGCCGGTGGACGCTGGGAAGCGTGACCGACCGGGTTGTGCGCCACTCGGGTGACCCGGTTTTGGTGATCAGGACCGGAACACCAATCTTCGATCTGGCATGGTGGGAGATCAGGTGATAACGCCTTCGGTCACTAGGCGGGACATCTCCGCCTCGTCCATGCCCAGCATTTCGCCGTAGATCTCTCCGTTGTGCTCGCCGTACTGGGGAATCGGGCCGGCGGTGGTGGGAGTCTTGGAAAACTTGATGATGGTGGGGCCGGGGACCAGTATCTTCTTGCCCTCCGGCAATTCCTCTTCCATCATCACCTCCCGCTCCCAGAGGTGTTTGTCCGCCAGAACCTCGGGGATGCTCAGGGCTGGCCCCACGGGAATGTCGGCGGCCACCAGCGATTCTTCGACCTCTTTCACCGGGCGCTCCTCGCACCAGAGGTGCAACAGCTCCATGCGGATCTCGGCCTTGTCGGTGGCGAACATCGGGGCGGCGAACTCCGGGTCGGTGGACAACTCATCGTAACCCATGACTCTAAGCATGCGCTCCCACATCCCGGCGCGGGCGGCCCCGGTGGACACGTAGCCGTCTTTGCACTTGATAAACGAACCGGCGCGGGTGAAATCGTTGGTGCCCGTTTCGTGGCACATGGCTAAGGCAACCTCTTCGAGTGTGATACCGCCGTCCAGCATGGCAACTTCCAGCCACTGGCCCTCGCCGGTACGGTCGCGGTGCCGCAAAGCTCCCAGAATCCCGATGGTGGCATGCAACGCGGCCGTTCGGTCCATGATCGGACCTTCGGCCATCACCGGCTGGTCGAAACCGCGTCCGGTTTGGTGGCCGATGCCGCTCATGGCCTGAATGATTGGGTCGAAGCACTGCCGGTCCCGGTAAGGCCCGTACTGGCCGAAGCCGGAGACCGAGGCCAGTATGATTCCGGGGTTGACCTCGCACATCTTCTCGTAGCTGAAACCCATCTTCTCCATGGTACCGGGCCGGAAGTTCTCCAACACCACGTCGGAGACTTCCAGAAGCCGGAAGAACAACTCTTTGCCTTCAGGGTGGCGGGTATTGAGGGTGACGCTCTTCTTGCCCCGGTTGTAGGCCGCAAACTGGACGCTCATCTCCCCGACGAAAGGGCCGGCGTTACGCAGGTCGCTGGACTTGCTCCACTCCAGTTTGATGACCTCGGCGCCCATATCACGAAGGATCATGCCACCCCTGGGAGCGGCCTGCCAGCGAGCCAATTCCAGGATTCGTACGCCATCCAGCACTCCGGTGGGTTGGGTCGGGGGCATGTGTTTCTCCTCAGGCTCAGGTTCTCGCGAGACTGTGAGAGTATAGCGCGATTCTTTGGGGGAAAGGGTCGGCGACCACGTGGCAAGTGATTGCGTAGTGGCTTCCAGTTTTCGCTGGAAGGGCGATTGAGGCGTTGTGATACTCGAGGGCGCAATCGGGAACTCAAGAAGGCCCCGTGCTTCTACCAAGCACGGGGCCTTCTTGAGTTCCCTGCAACGGTTCTCGTCCGAAAACGCTAAAGGTTCTCTATCACCGTAGTGATGCCCATTCCGGCGCCGATGCATTGGGTGGCCACGCCGTATTTCGAGTTGGAGCGCCGCAGCTCGTGGGCCAGGGAGAGCACCAACCGCGCGCCGGTGGCGCCCAATGGGTGGCCGATGGCCAAAGCGCCGCCGTTGACGTTCAGCTTCTCCATCGGGATGCCCAGTTCCCGGGCGCTGGGGATGATTTGGGCCGCAAAGGCCTCGTTGAACTCGACTCGGTCGATCTGATCCATGGTGAGTCCTGCGTATTTCATGGCCTTGTTGGTGGCGGGCACAGGGCCCAGACCCATCAATTGTGGCTTCACACCGGCGACTCCGAACCCGATGATACGGGCCATAGGTTCCAGACCCAGGGCCAGGGCTTTCTCTTCACTCATGATCAATATGGCGCTGACGCCGTCGTTGGTGGGTGACGAGTTTCCAGGGGTGATGACGATCTCGGCGCCGCCGTAGCTGACGACACCGGGGATGGGGTTCAGGTTCATCAGCGCCTCGAAGTTAGTCCCGGCCCGGATGCACTCGTCCTGGTTGAAATCAATCATCTCACCGCGTTCGTCGGGCAGCCACGCACCCTTATCATCGAACACCGGTTGTTCGACTTCAAGGGGCACGATCTCGTCCCGGAACCGTCCCGCCTCATAGGCCTCGACAGCCTTCTGGTGGCTGGGAACAGCGTACTCATCCAGGTCGGCGCGGCTGAGGCCGTAGACTTCGGCCACATTCTGGGCCGTCTGCAGCATGGAAACCTTGGAGGGCGAATCCAGGATGAAGTCTGGGAACGGCACCGAGAAGTTCTCGTAGTGGTCCGGGGACATGTCGCGCTGGGCCTTGGTGAACTCCACTGGAGTTGGCTCGGTGATGCGGGTGAAGGGGCCCTCATCGCCGGGGATGGTGCGGGCCATACGCTCGGCGCCCAGGGCGATACCGCAGTCGATGGCGCCGATCATGATGGACTGGGCGATGCGGTGGAGGGTCTCCATGCTGGAACCGCACTGGCGGTTGGAGTTGAATGTAGACACCTCGGGAGGCAGGCCGGCCATCCGGGCCACGCGGCCCATATCCACGAACTCAGCGTTGCCCAGCACGTTGCCCAGGCCAACGTCCTCGATCATATGGTCTTCGACTTTGGGGTTACGTTCCAACAGGCTCCGTACCACCTTGGCGCCTAACTCGTCCAAGCGGGTGGCAACCAGTTTTCCACGGACGGCTCTGGCGAAGGGAGAACGGACGCCGTCAACGATCACTGCGTTTCGAAGTTCCATGGCTTACCTCTCGTTAGAGTTCTGAGTGTGTTTCACGGGTATAAGAATTGGCTATCAGGGTACCACAGGGCGGGTTGGCGTGGGCCGCCGGTGTCACTACAATGCGGGACGTTACTGATCAACGAATGGAGATAACTATGACAACCTTGGACGAACGGTACCAGAAGGGCATCGAAACTCGGACCAAGTTCGGCGGCGGCACCCTCACCGCCGGCTCAACCCCACTGGCTTGGCCCATGGCCCCGGATCTGAACCAGATCGCCGGACAGTTTTTGTTCGGCAGTATCTGGCACCGGCCTGCCTTGAAGGACACCCAGCGGGAGATGATCACCCTAACCTGTTTGACCGTGCTGAAGCGGGACAACCAGACACGCCGCCACCTGGGCAACGCCTTGAATCTGGGACTGACCCCGATCCAGATCATCGAAGTGCTGATGCACTCCATGTTCTACAGCGGCGTTCCGGCGACTCTGGACGCCTTGGCCATCGCCAAAGAGGTCTTCGAGGAGAGAGGAATCGACTACACACCGCAGGAGGTGTTCGACTCTTCGGAGACACCCGACGATCTTTACAACCGTGGCGTGGCCCGGCGCGTGGAATACATGGGCCCGCCCTCAGGCGATGCACCGGGTCCTGTGACTCAAGCGGAACGGGAGTTCGGCCGGCTGACGGCGGAGTACTACTGGGGTTCCATCTGGACCAGGCCGGGGCTAACCCTGCCCGAGCGCTCTATCTGCACAATGGCGGCGTTGACCGCCCTGGGCCGGGAGAGCCAACTGGCCAGCCACATACGCGGCGGGTTGAACGTGGGTTTGTCACAAGAGGAGATCGTGGAAGTGTTCATTCACGCAACGTTCTACTGCGGGTTGCCGTTTGTGCGCTCGGCCATTGACCTGGCGAATGAGATTTTCCGGGCGGGGTAAATTGACTTCGAATCGGGATTGATTTGCTGATGTTTATCCGCCTTCATCCTAATCTTCTCCCGCTGGCGGGAGAAGGGACTATTTTGTTCGCTGGCGGAGAGCTGGTTACTCAGGGTCTTTCAGGTACGGGAACATGGCCAGGGGAGTGGCGGCCAGGAGCCCCGCATCCACGGGTAGGGTGACGCCCGAGATCCACCGTGCTTCGTCGGAGGCCAGGAATAAGATGGCGTAGGCAACGTCCCATGGGGTGCCGTCAAAGCCCAGGGGGCCGGCGCGGCGGCGTAGGTTAAGCATCTCGTCAGAACTGTGCCGGGCGACCATGGGGCTGTAGACGTGGCCGGGGGCGATGCAGTTGACCCGAATGTTGTCCCGGCCGTAGTGGACGGCCATGGAGTTGCTCAGCCCCAATATCCCGCCCTTGGACGCGGCGTAGGCATGGCTGGGCCGCCCTCCGCCAGCCCGGAGACCAACGATGGACGACAGGTTGACGATGGACCCGCCGCCGTCCTTGATCATCTCGGGGATGGCGAACTTGCTGGTCAACATCACGCTCTTCAGGTTGACGTCAATGACCGTGTCCCAGAATTCTTCTTCGACGTCCGTGACAGATCCTGGGCCGCTGATGCCGACGTTATTGATCAAGACGTTCAGTTTCCCGTAATTACTAACTGCGGCCTCGGTCATTTCGTGACAGGAATCGATGTTGGTTACGTCGCCAACGAAGACCGTGGCGTCGCCACCCTCTTCTTTGATCTGTGCCAGTGTGACCTCGGCGTTCTTCTCGTCTCGGTCGACCAACAAGACCTTGGCCCCTTGGCGGGTGAACAGCAAGGAAATGGCCTGGCCGATGCCGACGAATTCGCCGCTACCGGTGGCGCCTGCGCCGGTCACAATGGCCACCTTGCCTTCTAATCTGTTGCCTTGCGTTGTCATGGGGCCTCCGGTTTCTTGGTTATGAATGGGTGGAATGTCCGGGGTGGAGTATATATTATTGCGCTGTGCGTATCGTAATGAGAGAAATTACGACCTATATGTCGGATCTACGCACAAACTCTTGACAACTCAGAATCGTTTATGTTGAGATAGTTGGCAAGTTCCCAAGGGATTGGGGCTTATTTTTTTGCCTATTTTATTTCCACTGATCGTTAACCTTCCTCCTCATGCGCCGGTTTCAATAATGAATTGCCTCAGCTTCCGCTGGGGTTTTTTTGTGGATAGCCCGAAGCACCGCGAAAACAGACCAGGAGAACCATGAGTAAGCTTTTCTCGCCGATCACCATCAGGGGCGAAGAGATTCCCAACCGCGTATTTGTGGCGCCAATGTGCCAGTACTCCTCAGAAACCGAAGACGGACGCTGCACCGGCTGGCACACCGTCCACTACGGCACCCGCGCCGTGGGCGGAGCTGGACTGGTCATGCTGGAAGCATCGTCGGTCTCGCCCAATGGCCGCATCACGCCGTGGGACCTTGGCTTGTGGGACGAGGGCCATGTTGCCGCCATGGTCCCGGTGGTCGACGCCATCGTCAGCAACGGCGCGACTCCGGCCATACAGCTGGCCCACGCCGGCCGCAAGGCCTCCCACACCAAACCTTGGGAAGGCGGCAAGATGTTGGCGGCCAGCGACGGCGGATGGGAAACCATAGCGCCAAGCCCCATCAGCTTCCAGGAGGACTGGGACGTACCCCGGGAAATGAGCATGGATGACATCGGGCAGGTGATAGACGACTTCGCCAGTTCCGCCAAGTTGGCCGTGAACGCCGGGATGAAGGTCATCGAACTGCACATGGCCCACGGTTACCTCGCGTGCGAGTTCCTTTCTCCCCTCTCCAACCACCGAGAAGACGACTACGGCGGCTCCCTCGAGAACCGGGCTCGATTCCCTCTGGAAGTCACCAAGGCCGTGCGCAACGCTATTCCAGATTCCATGCCACTGTTCGTCCGGGTCTCAGCCACGGAATACATGGACAACGGTTGGGACGTGGACGAATGCGTGGAGTTCAGCCGCTGGCTCAAGGACGAGGGCGTGGACCTGATCGACTGTTCATCGGGCGGCAACTCCGCCACCCAGACTCTGACACCGTTCCCCGGCTACCAGGTCCCGTTCTCCGCCCGCATTCGCAGCGAGGCCGAGGTTACCACCGGAGCGGTTGGCCTGATCACTGAAGCGGCCCAGGCCGAGAAGATCTTGGAAGGAGGCGAGGCCGACGTGATCTTGCTGGCTCGGGAACTGTTGCGGAACCCGTACTGGCCGATCCACGCCCAGACCGAGCTCGACGGAGAGGCGGCTTGGCCATCGCCTTACAAGCGTGTGGCAGAATTGCGTAATTACCCCGCGCCACCGCGTTAGCGGGTTCAGCCGCAGCGAGATTTCATCGGAAAAGGGCTCTCCCTTCAGTGTAAGGGCAAGCCTTTTTTCTGATCCTTCCGCGGAAGGATCAGAATGACAGAATAGAGAGCCTTGATCTGAAATAACGGCGTAGAGTCGCGAACAAAGGCCTGCACTAGCTAGGCCTCCCATTCCTCCAGGCGTTGTTCCAACTCCGACTGAGTCTGAGTATGCTCTTCCCCAAGGCGAGTCATCTCCTTGAAGTCCTGGCTGACTGTGGCTTCCTGAAGCTGGGTCTCGATATTTTTCAATCGGTCTTCCAGGTCCACTATCACCTGTTCCATATCGATTACGGGCGCCGCCGGGTTCCGGTATTTAGGGCCAGTCGATTTGGCGGCCTGAGGGCGACGCGCCGGCTTTTCTCTCTCTTCCAACCTGGCCGACGCCGCGACGGCTTCAGTCTCCCGTTGGGCATCTGACCATTCCTCAAATGTTCCAGCGAAGACAGTGACCTTTCCATCCGCCATGACCAACAAAGATTCGGCGAGCAGCGAGACTAGGTGCCGGTCATGGGACACCAAAAGCATGGTCCCCGGATAACTGAGCAAGACCTGTTCCAGCGCCTCCCTGCTGGGGATGTCGAAATGGGTGGTCGGCTCGTCGAGGATCAGGAGGTTTGGCTCGGTGATCAAGAGCCGGGCCAACGCCAGCCGGCTCTTCTCGCCCCCGCTGCAGTCGCCGACTTCCCGAAATACGTCGTCGCCCTGGAACAGGAACCGGGCCAGATAGAACCGGGCCTGCTCAAAGGGCATGTTCTTGATCTCCAAAAACGATTCCAAGACGGTCTGTTCGTCGACCAGGGCGTCCAAACCTTGGCTGTAGTAGCCGACTTTGACGCTTTGGCCCAGGACCACCGAGCCGTCCAGAGCCGGGACGTCACCGAGAACAGTCTTGATAAAGGTGGTCTTGCCGGTGCCGTTGTCACCGATCACGGCCGTTCGTGAACCCCGTGGCAGTTTCAGATCGGGGACCGTCAGCAGTTGCGTGGCTTCGTCGCCTTCGATGTATCCGACTTTCAGATCATGGGTGCTCAGCACCAACTGCCCGGTCCGGCTGGCGGCTGCTGACGACATCGATATAGAGCGGTCTACATCCGGACGGTCGATCCGTTCCAATCGCCCCAGGCGTGTCTCCCGGCCTTTGGCTTCCCGTGATCTCTGGCCGGCGCGGTAGCGGTCGATAAATGCTTGTTCTTTGGCGATGAATTCCTGCTGTGCCTCGTATTCCTTGGCCTGCCGCAGATCGCGTTCGCCTTTGATCACCCGGTATTTGGAAAAGTTCCCGGGGAAGACGTTCATGCGGCCGTGGTCGATCTCCCATATCTGGGTGGCCATCTCGTCTAGGAAATAACGGTCGTGGGAAACCACCACCACCGCCGGCGCGAAATGGGTCAAGTAGCGCTCCAGCCAGGTGACGCCTTTAAGGTCAAGGTAGTTGGTGGGTTCGTCCAGCACCAGGAGGTCGGGGTGGCCCAGAAGGGCTTTGGCCAGCGCCGCCCGGGTCCGCTCACCGCCGCTGGCCAAAGCCGCCGGGGAGTCTAGGGTCTCCGCCCTCAGCCCGAGCCCGTCCACCATGCGTTCAACATCACGCTGGTAGGTGTAGCCGCCCAAGGCTTCGTACCGATCCAACAGGGCCGCATAGCGCCGTCCGGCCTCCTCTGAATCTCCATTCGACTGCCGGGATGCGGCTTCGAGTTCCCGTTCCACGGCCATGACCCCGCCGAAAGTTCTGAGGACCTCTTCCCGCAGAGTGCCGGGGATCTCCATCTGGGGATGCTGCGGGACGTAGCCGATCTGGATACCGCGATTGCGGGCCACCCGTCCCTCGCTGGCATCTTGTTGTCCCACCAACACTCTGAGAAGGGAGGTCTTGCCGCCACCGTTGGGGCCGACGATTCCGATGCGTGCCCGCTCATTGATATCCAAGTCGACGCGCGAAAAGATGATATCGGCGCCGTAATGGACGGCCAGGTCAGAGGTGGAAACCAGAGGCATGAGGTCGGCGGAACTCCCGAGGAAAGTTACTATCGGATGGGGCCGTAATGTAACTATAACCGAATCCGAACGCCCCAGTTAACCGAAAATCTGCTTGCTGGCGATCTTTGCTCCTTCGGAGAGTGCCTGAAGTTTCGCCCAGACGATGGACGGATGCAGTCTTGGGTTCAGCGCGCGTTGCGAGAAACCGCAGTCGGTACCGGCCACCAGATTTTCCACCCCGACCACACTGGCGAAATTCGTGATCCTCTGCGCCACTAGTTCAGAGTGTTCGATGTGGTTGGTGGAATGGGATATGACGCCCGGTATCAAAACCTTGCCCTCAGGCAGCTTAACATCCTCCCACAACTTCCATTCGTGTTCGTGACGCGGGTTGGCCGCCTCGATGGAATAGCCGCCGGCGTTCACCCTTAAGACCAGGTCGACTATCTCTTTCAGTGGGATATCCGTCGAATGGGGCCCGTGCCAACTGCCCCAACATATGTGATATCTAACCCGGTCCTCGGGGATCCCGTCCAAGGCATGGTTCAGTGCGTCGATCCTGATGACGGCCAGTTTCCGGTACTCTTCCACGCTCAAAGCGGGGACCTGCATGTCCCAGGTATCGGGCAGCCCCTGGTCGTCTATCTGGAGCAGGAAGCCAGCGTCCACGATGGCCTTGTACTCCTCTTTGATCGTGTCTGCGATGGCGTATAAGAACGCCTCTTGGCCGGGGTAATACTGGTTCTGGCCCGGCCGAATGTACCCGGAGCTATGGCCGGCAGGAAGGCTTCTTCCGTGGCGACGCCGTTCAATGCCGCCTGGAAATTCTCGATGTCTTGTTGGATCAACGCATGACCCGTATATGAGATCGGACCGGTGCACAACGGCTGCCTTCTCGGTCCCTAGTCTCCCTCTGTTTTGAAATATTCGGCATAGAAATCTGAGAAAGCCTCCTCGTCTCTCCTGCGCGCACGTGGTCTCTCCCCCGGTTGTATCTGCACCAGCTCAAACCCGGAAAGGCGGTCGTTCCCATAGAGCAGGAACCCGGTCTTGCTCTGCTCGCCGTCGCTGGGGATATCCACCCCGGCGTCGGCCTGCTCCCGCACAACTTCGGCTACGGCGCTCTGTATCTGCCCGGTCAACTCGACTTCTTCGTAGGACTGGCCGTCCAGATACGTCTTGATAACATTCTGGAGCGCTAGAGGCCGTGGTAGACTTCCGGCGTGGGTGGTGAGGACCCTTTCCGTACTGCGCTTCATTTAGAAAGATCTCCCGCTGATTCCCTGATTTTCGAAATCCTGTTTTCAGAAAAAAACCCAGCATTCTACACCTACGGAGCGCCTGAATGACGCGAAAGCGAAAGCCCCGATTCAGGATGGGTTACATCGTCAGCAGGGTCCACAGGTGGCTGTACGTCTTGCTCAAGGGCCATTTTGTGTCCGGCCGGGGCGGCGTCAGCTTTTTGCTTCTCAGCACCCAAGGCCGGATCTCCCAACGGGTGAGGTCAGTGCCACTGCTGTACCTGATACATAATGGCAACCCTTGTGTCATAGCTTCAAAGGGAGGAAGCCAATTGGCGCCTGACTGGCTGCTGAATATCCGGGACGACCCAAGAGTCCTGGTGCAGATCGGCGGTGTCCGCCAGACCGGTTCCGCCCGAATCGCGTCGGAAGAAGAGCGGGCCGAG
Organism: Chloroflexota bacterium; assembly: GCA_002698265.1. Classification (GTDB taxonomy): domain Bacteria; phylum Chloroflexota; class Dehalococcoidia; order Lucifugimonadales; family UBA3495; genus UBA9611. The sequence goes on from NZVX01000067.1 coordinate 10,801, forward strand.
CTCTGGCCGAGATTCGTCGAATGCTATCCGGGTTACGAGGGCTACCAGGCCCACACCTCCCGGCAGTTTCCCATCGTCATAATCAACCAGCCGGGCGGCTAGCCCCGTGTTCGGCCACCGCTCCAAGATGTATACTGTCAGCACAATCCGGCAATCAGAAAACGCAGGAAGGAGGGACCCATGTCGACCGAAACTCAGAGTCAGACTTCGGTGAAATCCCAGCCGCTGGTCAAGATCACGGAGATGGATCATATCGTGCTGCGTAACAAGGACGTGGAGGTATCGCTCCGGTTCTACACTGAAGTATTAGGCCTCAAGGCCGAGCGCGTAGAGAAATGGCGGGCCGGAGAGATTCGATTCCCTTCCGCCAGGATCAACGCCGACACCATCATCGACTTCTTCGGATCCGACCAAGAGCCCATCGGCAAAGAAGGAATCAAGAACCAGGACCACTTCTGCATGGTCATCGAACCCACGGACATGGAAGAACTAAAGACGAAACTCGAGGCCATGGGCGTGGGGATACAGGCGGGGCCGGGCAAGCGTTGGGGCTCCCACGGAGACGGGATCTCCCTCTACATCTACGACCCGGACGACAACGTGGTGGAGCTACGCCACTACTAGGACTCATCGACGCTGCACGGGCGCAGACCAGATTCTCGAAGAGTGGCCAATCTTGAGCTGATTGGCCACTCTTCTTTTGGGCGGGGTAAGGGCGGATGACAGAAGGCTGGACCATTCCGGATTACAACATCCGGGAGAGTAAGCGAGCCAGGCGGATGACCATCAAGGTCTCGTCATGGACGGGGCTGGAAGTGGTGGTGCCCGTTGGCTTCAACCAGAAACATATCGCAGAGTTCGTTCAGTCGAAGTCCCGCTGGATCGAAAAAGCTCTAGAAAATACTCACCCCGTTGAAGAACTGAAACGCCCTGAGTCCGTCGAATTAGGGTTGCAGAACGACACCTGGAGTGTTGAGTATTCCCCTTCTCCGGACCAGCGTGTGGGCCTTTTGGAACAACCAGGAAATTTGCTGCTGCTGACCGGCCCGGTGAACAGCCCGCTGACGGTCGCGGCGGCGCTGAACCAGTGGCTGCAGAAGCGGGCAGTAGGGGTATTGAAACCGTGGCTGGGCGAATTGGGCACCCAGCTGTCTCTACCCTTCAGCCGGGTCTCCGTGCGACGTCAGAAGACGAAATGGGGGAGCTGCTCCGCCGAGAAATCCATCAGCTTGAACCGGAACCTGCTCTTCCTGCCCGAACCGATGGCCAGATATGTATTGGTCCACGAGTTATGCCACTGCCGCCAACTGGACCATTCCAAGAAGTTCTGGGACCTCTTAGAGACCTTTGAGCCCAACGCCGGGCAGACCGCCGCCAGAGTCAGGGAGGCGTCGGAGTCGGTGCCCCGCTGGGCGATGGTCTAGTTCCAACCACCTAGAACCGGCGGAGTTTGGGGGCAATCAGGGTAAGGACGACCATCATGGCGATGCCGAACACCCCGGACAGCACCGCCGAGGCCGGAGCCCCAAGCGCCCCAGCCACTGCCCCGGCGCCCAGGCTGCCGAATGCGTGGGCGTAGATGGCGAGGGTCCTCAGGCCCATCAGCCGGCCCCGGAACTCGGGGCGTCCGGTCTTCATCAACACCGTGAGCACCAACACCAGACTCGATGAGAACATCATCCCCGTGACCACCAGGATGCCCACCGACAGGTAGAAATTCGTCGAGACGGCGAACAGGATCATGGTGGAGTGCCAACCCATAACCGCCAGGATGCAAAACAGTCCGGTGTGTTTCAGGTTGGGTATGGAGGCCCAGAACATGGAACCCACCAGACCGCCGATGCCGAAGGATGAGATCAATATGCCTAGCCCCACTGAGTCTCGGTCCAAGATGTCTCTGGCGAATATAGGCACCAGCGTGGTATGGAATGAAAACCCGGTTATGTTGAATATGACCGCCACGAGGAGGGCCGACCAGAGCAATTGCTCGCCCTTCACGTATCGCAACCCCTGGCCCACCAGGGTAAAAACCGACTCCCCTTTCTGGGTCTCGCTCATCCGTATAACGCCCATCAACATCGTCGCTAAGCCGCTGGCGATATAGAGGGAGGCCACCAGCACGTAGGCGCCCTCCGGGCCGAAGAGTTCGAATAACAATCCCCCGAGGATCGGGCCGGCGACCAATGCGATATTGCTGGCCGCGTTGATCAGTGCAACGGCGTTCGGAATCCGGTCGGTCGATACGCTATCAACCGCCAGCGACTGGGCCGTGGGCATCTGGAAGATCCGGGCCAGTCCTCCACCCAGTGTGATGATGAAGATGTGCCAGACTTCGATCAGCCCACTGACGATCAACACGAGCATGACCAAAGCCAGGGAAGCCAAGATCGCCTGAATGATGATCATCAAGGTCCGCCGGGGGACTAGATCAGCGGTGGCGCCGGCGAACAGGGCTAGGAAATTGAACCCCAGTCGGGCCGTCGCAGTCAGGCCGACCAGGAACGGCGAATCCGTGAGATTCAGCACATACCAAACAACCACGATGGTTTCCATCTGGGACCCCATCTGGGAAATCCCGATTGCGGACCAGATGAGTCCAAAGTTGCGCTGACGGAGTATGGATATGGGCCTGGCTGCCCGGATCAGGTTTGAGATCACTGGTTATCGGAGGAGCAAACGGGAGGCATGGGGATAGCGAGACCGCCTTTTGAGATGGTGCCGTTCGGGACCGGTCGAGATGGAAATGTTCGGCTACCTGGACCCCATCGCCAGATCGGGCCTCAGAAAGGGTACCGCGCCTACCAGGGCCTGTCCAATCAGGCCGCCACGATTCGAAGGGAGTTCGGCGAACGCCGGCAATATCACTCGCCTCTCACCGTTATTCTAGCGAAGGGTCTACCCGCACAATCCCACTCATCCTGAGNCTGTCGACGGGTCCGCCTAGACCAAGTTTCAGGGAACGAANTATGCGTCCTACCCGTGCTGGTCCAACAGGTTCACCACGAAAGAACTTGGGACTCGCCAGCCGCGGTTGGCTGGAAAACTCGGTGTGCGTGGATTCCGTCATTCCACGGAAGGACAGGATGAGCGGCAATGTGCGGGGATTCTCTGCGCCTCCATCCGTCATTCTGGCGAAAGCCGGAATCCAGGAGAGCATGGCTGATTCATCGAATTTTTGACCACGAGAACATCTCTGCGGGACCGCTGCTTCGCCGGAAAGCGTCCTGTGCCGAATTGACTTGCCTGGATTCCATCATTCCCCGAAAGGATGGAATGACAGTGACGTGGGGCCCGGCGGCTAGCGTTGGTCTACGCCCTTCCTGGCATGACCTCTTCTACGAAATATTTCATGGAGCGCATGGCGTTCTTGTGTGGGATGTTGCCCCAGGCGAAGACGCTTATGAAGTAGTTGATGCCTGAATCTTCGATGGCCCGCCAGACCTGTTCTTTAACTGTCTGGGGGGACCCGGCGATGATCTTTTCATCGGCCAGCATGGCGTCGAAGTCGTAGAGCCATTTCAGGTTGTCGGAGTTGCCGACGTTCCACAGATAATTAATGTTGTCGCACCAGGCTTTCCAGGCGGTCCGGGCCTCGGCAACGGCCTCCTCGTCGGTGGGCGCGATGTAGACGTGGCGGGTCTGGCCTTGCTTGGGTTCGGCTGAGTCGTTGTTGATCCGGCCTGGGTCTCCTTTGTGCTTGTCCCACAGCTCTTGATACAGGTCAAAGTGCTGTTTGGTAACGGCGTTGGTGTCGAAGATGTGGCTGGTGTGGATGCCGTTCTTGGCCATCCACGGCACGGTCTCGATGTTGCCGCTGGCGTACCAGATGGGCGGGTGGGGTTCTTGGTAGGGCCTGATCCAGAATTTGATGCCTTTGTAGTTGTAGAACTCGCCCTCGTGATTCAAGGTCTCGTTGTTCAGACCCTCCAGAAGCACCGCCAAGGCGTCGTCGAACATGGCGCGCCCCTCTTCGGGATCGACTCCGAACCTAGCCACCTCGTAGGGAACGATGCCTCGCCCTACACCCAGTTCCAGGCGGCCATGGCTCAAGTGGTCTAGCATGCAGACCTCCTGGATCAAGCGCAACGGGTTGTAAAGGGGCAGCAGATAGACCAAGGGACCCATGCGAATGCGAGAAGTGCGTTGGGCGACGGCCGAGAGATACATCCCTGGGGAAGGAGCAACGCTCAAAGGCGTCGTATGGTGCTCGGCCACGTGGTAACAGAAGAAGTCCTGCTGGTCAGCGTATTCCACCAAACTAAGCCGGTCGTCGAATATCTGAGAAGGCGGGTTCTCATCCCACTCGACCCAGTCGAAAATCCCCCAGTGAATGTCCTTACCGTCATTGGACTTGCTGGCCATAGATTGCACCTATAAAGGCCGTTGGGAAAGTTTTGGTTATGACTCGATACCGCTGTCGAATTGAACGAGAATGCCGTCTGGGTCAAATGCGAAAAATGTGCGGACATTGCCCTGTGCGTCGGCGAAAGCCTCTAGGCCGCCGGCAATCTCCACCCCCTTGGCCACCAATTCATCGGCGAATGCGCGAAGATTCTTGACCGTAAAGGACAGATGGCTGACTCCCACCTGATCCAACTTGATTGGCTCACCGTCTGCCTGGTCGCCCGGGTGGCTGGTCATCACCAGGAATGGCTCACCGCCCCACCCGATGTGAACTGTGCGCCGGGTACTGCGGTGGTGCTTGTAGGTGTGGGTGAGCCCACCGGTGCTGGTGTCTTCGATCTCGTCTTTGGCTATCTTCATTCCCAATATGTCCCGGTAGAACGCCAGGGCCTTGTCCATGTCCCTAACGCAAACTGCTATGTGGGAGATACCTGTGGCTTCCATCTCGTCATGCCTCCCTAAGAAAAAATTAACGATTCCGCCCGAGGCGCCAATCCTATTCCGGCGCCCCTTATTTGTCAAAACTCCTATGCCTGGTCAGTCGAGAAAATCCGAGTCCTTGCGCCATGCGATGTAGTCGGACAGACCTGCTTTCAGGTCATACTTGGGCGTCCAACCCAGGTCATCAAAGAGTCGGTGTCCCGAGAGAGGGCCCCGTGAGTAACTCTCGCCACCTGATTGATCGGTCGCCGCGGGCGTAACAACTTGGGTGGCAGGCAACAACTCGATAACGGAGTCCAGTATCTCCTGGAAAGTCAGCCAGATTCCAGTGGTGAGGTTGTACAGGCCATGGCGCAATTCGGTCGCGTCCAGCACCGTCCGGATACCGTCGGCGATATCCGTTATGTAGATGTAATCACGGCCTTGGTTCATGTCTTCCGCGGTTATGGGTTCTCCCCGAACTGCCTGACCGGTCCAATCGTAGAACACCGACATGACAGCCCGGTGGCCGGTGACCCGCTCCATTGGACCGTATGGAGTGCTCAAGCGCACGCTGGCGGTAGATATTCCGTGCAGTTCGCCGTAACGCCGCGTGATCATCTCGCTGGCGAATTTCGTGATGCCGTATAGGTTCTCGGGGGCCGATGGGGTCTCTTCATTCAGAGTTTGGTCGCCGGGCAAAGCCGCTCCATAGGCGGCCCCGGAACTGACGTAGATGAACCTGGACACCTGTTGAGTTCGGGCCAGTTCCAACAGATTGGCAGTGCCTTCTAGGTTGATGGCGACGACGTCCCGGCTGCGCTCTATTTCCAGCGCCTCCCGGTTGACCGTGTAGACCGCCGCGTGAACGATCTTTTCGATCCGATGGTCTTGGGCCACTCGCTCAACGGACGCACGGTCCACGATGTCACCTTGAACGAAGGTAACGGCAGAGAAATCGTCGTCCAGAAAATTTAGAAACAGTTGGTCCGGCCCGTTGATATCGAAACTAACTACCTGGTGGCCGTTGCGGGCCAGGTCTCGAACGATGTTCGCCCCCACGAATCCCGTTCCTCCGGTCACGAGTGTCACCATTGGCCGCCTCCCTAATGTCATCAGTGATATTGGGCTGCACTATGGTCTGCGCGCCCGAGCTAGTCAATTAGAACTAGCCAACAATCCTACCAATAGGCGAGCCGACTCGGATTTGACCGCGAGTATAATACCGCCGTGACACCACTACTAGAAGCTAAATCCCTTACCAAGCATTACGGCCAGACCATCGCGCTGGAGTCGGCGGTGCAGCGGTCGTAACCGTGCTATTTTTATGGCTGGGCATACGGCGTCTGCAGCGGATGGACGTGCCTTAAGTCCCGATTGAATCGAGGATTCTCGACGGAGTCGGTAAAGAACATGAGGGCGAGTTAACCCGAGATGAAGATCACCAATATAACCAGCGAAGTTTTTGAGTGGGAGCGGCCCGGCATCTGGAACGGCGGCCACTTCTATGGACCGGGCCGCCTGCACAAAGTCACGGTGCACACCGACGAAGGCATCACCGGCTACGGCTGGAACGGCGGCACCGCGGCCGAGCGCCCCCTGAACCTGTTCCCAGGTTATGTCGACTACTTCCGGCCCCTGGTGGTGGGCCGAGATCCCATGGACACCCGCGCATTGTCTTACGACCTGGGCGAGAAGCTGATCAAGATACTGGGCATCGGTGGCATCAACACCCAGGTCTTGGCGGCCATCAACATCGCCTGCTGGGACATCAAGGGCAAAGCCACCTGCCAGTCCATCCACCGGTTGCTGGGCGGGGCACAAGAGCGCATCCGAACCTACATCGCCGGGGGTTATTACGCTGAGGGCAAGGGGCTGGAGGAATTGCAAGAAGAGGTGCGCTTCAACGTCGAGGATATGCACGCCTCAGCGGTGAAGATCAAGATCGGCGACCCCAATGTGGGTGTGGCCGGAGACATGCGCCGGGTGGAAGCCTCCCGAAAGGCCATCGGCGACGACGCCACACTGCTGGTGGACGCCAACTGCGCGCTGGATCTAGAGACCTCCCTGGAATTCGCCCGGCAGCTACCCCAATACGATGTTTATTGGTTCGAAGAACCCTTGCCCATCCACGACTACGAGGGCCATGGCCAGCTCGCCGAGGCCTCCAGCGTCAAGATTGCCACCGGTGAGAACGGCTACCATCTGGCCCACTTCAAGACTCTGCTGGACCACAATGGCGCGTCCATCCTGAATGTGGACGTCGGCATCGTACCGGGATACGACGTGGCCATGGACATAGCCGATCTGGCCGCAGAGCGCGGCGTCTCGATTGCTCCACACGGTTGTCAGGAACTTCAGTTGCCTTTGGCGGCGGCCATCCCCCACGGCGAGTTTCTGGAGATATACCCAGTGGCCGTTGACCCACTGAGGGCCGAGATGTTTCAGCCGCTGTTGCAGCCCGATGATGACGGCTTCGTGACCGTGCCCGACAGACCGGGCATCGGCTACGAACTGAACATGGACCTCTTAAACCGCTACCGGGTGGGTTAACATATGTCCGAACAGAAAAAGATCAGAATCGAACCGGCCAAGCCCGGCGACGCCGCTCTGGTGCTGCAGTTCATCAAGGGGCTGGCGGACTATGAGAGGCTGTCCGATGAGGTTGTGGCTACCGAAGCCAACATCCGCGAGTCCCTATTCGGCTCGAAGGCAAATGCGGAAGCCTACTTCGCTTTTCATGAAAACGAGGCTGTCGGTTGCGCGGTATTCTGCCAGCACTACTCCACATACTCGGGACGTTCCAGCCTGTATCTGGAAGACATCTTCGTGCTGCCCGAGTGGCGGGCCCACGGCGTCGGCCGGGAATTGTTAGCCTACGGCGCCGGACTGGCCCAGGCCCGGGGCTACCCCAGGATGGAATGGTCGGTGCTGGACTGGAACGAGCAAGCGATCGGCTTCTACGAGAACCTGGGCGCCGAGCGGCTGGAAGGATGGTACATCTACCGGCTGTCCGGTGATGCCCTGAAGCAACTGAATCCCCCGGCCTAGATCCCCTTGAACCACTGGCTGAACTGCGCGGCCAGATCACTATCTCCGTCCACCGCCAGATGCCCGGCGGCCATGGCATCTGAGGCCGGCATCCTGCCGTACATTAGCAGGGCAAAGATGTGTGTATGGCAGCGGAATGTCACGTCGGCCGTGACTTGGAGCGACTCTTCATAGCGGAACTTGTCTCCCTCCACCACGATGTCGGCCGTCACCGGCACCGGACTCTTCACCTCGAACCGGTAGCGCACCGGACGGTCAAGTGGCGGGCCGGCCCAGAAGGCCCAGCGGAGCGAGCCCGACGCGAATGACTCCTGTATCAAGATGACCATGGATCCCAAACTGGCTGGGGAAAGGCCCGCTTTCTCCTCGATTGCCGACCGAATGTCCCATTGGTGGAGCACTATCTCTTTGAAGCGTAGGTCCACGAAGTTTCCGGCTGGCACGATGCTTCCGGGATGGTAGCAGGGTTTGGCCTGGTCTTCGGCGCTAAGCCCGGTGAGAAGGTTTATCAGTATGTTGTCCTTCTCAATAAAAGTGCTGAGGAGTTGGTCTCCCAACCGATCCTTGGCGGCGATGGAGGACGTGGCCAGGGCGGCGGCGCTGATGGACGGATGCCCCTCCCCAGCCTTGGGCCTTCCCTCGGGCGGGTATGACTCGCCCTGCAACCCACGGGCGACGGTGCCGGCGTAGAACTCGGAGTTGCCCACCAGATGGGCGACCACATCTCCGACCAGCCATTCGTCGCAGGCGCTCTGACGGCCCCACGCCTCCGCGGGAAGGCCTTTCAGGTACTCCTGGAAAGCCTCTGATTCAGACTTATATAAACCGGCCCGTTCTTCGAATGATGGCAAAATTCCTCCTGTAATGGGCTTGCTCCAACCCTTCATTCTGAGGAGCGCCGTAGGCCGACGAAGAATCTTCCAATCTTCAGCCTGGCAGACCCTTCTCTTTCTGCGGAAGGATCAGGGTTACATGGGGGTAATGCCGCGCACGCCGGAAACTAAGGTCGACGGTCCTGTAGAGACAAGGCCCCAATCCATCCGTAGGTCCGCTGGGAGTATAAGATTTGGACAAACTGTAATCAACAAGACCATCTCGGCCTTCTCACATCCGCAATGATGCGATTAGAGTGGAGGATGGGAATTCTGAACTGGGAGACTAAAGAAGCTTCTGGTATTTGCTATTGCAGGACCGATAACTGCCGTGGTGGCCTGCGGCGGCGGAGGAACTAAGGTCAAGGTAGGCCAATGGCGTCCGGGACCATCACAGATTCAGACGCCGACGACGAGGAATGGAAATCACAGACGTACGTGATCGAAGTCCGTGAAGGCGTTCCATATTCCTTCGAGCTGACCGGTCTGGACTACGACACCGTGGGCATCTGGAATTCCGAGGCGCAAGACTATATCGTCGAATTTAACCTAATCGTGACAACTTGTTCGGCCACCTTCATCTTCGAAAGACGGCGGGTCCCAGAAACTGTTCCTCCAGAGCCCGAAATCCGACGTTCCGTTACCTTTCACTTTCAAGGTGGCGATCCGCTAGGACTACCTGAAGTCGCGGAAGAAGGCCCGGACCTCTTCGGCCAATAGCTGGGGCTCTTCCAATGCGGCGAAGTGGCCGCCGCTGTGCATTTCAGTCCAACGCCGCACGTCGTAGGACCGTTCTCCCCATTCTCTAGGCGGCTTAGAGATCTCCTGGGGAAACATTGCCATTCCGGCGGGCGCAGGCACCTTTTGGTCCTTCTCCATGGCCCACAGGTTCTTCTGATTTTCGAAGTACATACGGGTGGACGAGCTGATGGTCTGGGTCACCCAGTAGATCGTGACGATGGTCAGCAATTCGTCCTTGGTGTAGCTCTTCTCCACGTCGCCACCGCAGTCGCTCCAGGTCCGGTACTTCTCCACGATCCAGGCCGCCAGCCCCACAGGGGAGTCGTTCAGGCCGTAGGCCAGGGTCTGGGGTTTGGTGCCTTGGATGTGGTTGTACCCGCCCTCGTCGGCGAACCACTTGTCGCGCTGAGCGATGAGCGCCTGTTCGGCGTCGGTCACGGGTCTGGAGCCGGGGCCCAGGTAGGGAGTGGGGCGGGTGATAGACGTCAGATGGATGCCGTAGAGAGTATCGGCGTGGGCATATCCCAGCCGGGCGGTAACACCGCTACCGATATCTCCGCCCTGGGCGGCGAACTTGGGGTAGCCAAGGTTCTCGGTCATCAGCTTGTTCCACATACCGGCCACCCGCTGCACCTCCATGCCCCGGTCTTGAGCATGATCGGAGAACCCGAAGCCGGGCAGGGATGGCGCGACCACATCGAAGGAGTCGGCCGCATCGCCGCCGTGGCTGGCTGGGTCGGCCAGCAGGGGAATGATCTTGGTCATCTCGAAGAAGCAACTTGGCCAGCCGTGGGTGATGACCAACGGTATGGGATTCGGGCCCTTGCCCTTCTCGTGGATGAAGTGGATATCCAGACCGTCCACCTCGGACTTGAAGTGGCTGAAAGCGTTGAGCTTGGCTTCCTGGGCGCGCCAGTCGAACTTAGTCCGCCAATGCTCGACCAATTCTTTCAGGTAGGCCAGGTTGCTGCCGTAGTCCCATCCAGTGTTGGGAATCTCATCGGGCCAGCGAGTGTCGGCCAGGCGTTGTTGTAGGTCCTCCAGGACACTGTCTTCCACGGCAATGGTAAACGGTTTGACATCCATTGAAAATGCTCCTTTGGGGCAGGGGTTGGTCAATCGTTGATGTTATAAACGCGGGCGGCGGTGCCGTGGAACAGGTTGGCCCGGTCCGTGGCCGAATAGCTCTTGGACAGCCGCTTAAAGGCGTTGAACAGCACGTTGTAGGAATAGGAGATCTTGTCGACCGGGTAGTTGCTTTCGAACATGCATCGCTCGGGTCCGAATTGTTCGATACAGTGATTCATCAGCGGGCCCAGAGTTTCGGCCAGTTCTTCCGAGCCGACAGGGGTCTCACGTTCGTCCCAGCCATAAGCGAACCGCGTCTGTCCCACGCCGCCAAGTTTCAGCACGATGTTGGGAGCTTTGGCCATCAGCTCGATACCCTTTCGCCATTCGGGCAGGACATATTCGTCGCGGTTGGCGTATGGCCCGACCCGGACCAGCCCGCCGATGTGGTTCAAGACGATGGTCAGTTCCGGCAAGGCCCGGGCGAAATCAGCCAGCTCAGACGCTTGGTGAAAGTAAAGAGAGTTCTCCAATATCAGTCCCATACCGGCCAGGACCTTGGCGCCTGCCCGGTAGCCATCTGTGCCCAGAGCCCCTTTTATCTCGCGGTTTGCTAGTTCCCGGCTTTCGTCCCAGCCCACAGAGTGGCGCACGCCCCGGAAGCGGTTGGGACTGGCAGCCTGCATGGCTTCCAAAACTGGGCGCACGCCTTCACCCAGTTTCAAATCGGCGTGCCCGATGATGGCGGCGGCGGCCTTGGTGGGACCGTGGCTACCTGAGGCGCTGGCGTCGGCGATGGTCTGGACGTATTCGACCTCTCCCACAGGTTTCATCTCGTCGGGCCCATCAGTGCGGTACTCGCAGCGGACCTCGATGAACACGGTGGAGTGCACGTTGTGCCCGCTATTTACGTCGCCGGCCAGGTCCGGCAACAGGTATTGTTGGTAGTCGGCAGGCTCGGGCCGGTGGACCCAAAAATGGTGGTGTGGATCGCAGATGGCGATCTCCGGCTCCAGGGTCTCTTCAGTGGTCAGCGCCAGCCAATCGTTGCCTGTGGGGGGCATGGTGATCCTCCGTCTTCTCGTGTGGCGGCCCAATGATAGCACGGCCCAGAGGCGTGTATGATTGTGGCTAACTCATATGTGAGGGGAAGCACGGAAATGCCTGAGGACCTAAACCTAAATGGCAAGGTGGTCGCGGTCACCGGCGCCGCCCGGGGCATGGGGCGCGCCATGGTCAGAGGATTCCTTGCCGAGGGCGCCAAAGTCGTGGCCATGGACCTTTCGTGGGACCCCACCGGCTTCTCCGGGGACAACGATTATGCGTTCTTGAGGGAACTCCAGGACCGCCAGGATGACGTCCTGGTTGCCACGGCGGACATCAGCGACACCCAGCAGGTCGAGAGCGCCTACCTGGGCACGATGGAGAAGTTCGGGACGGTAGACGTCCTGGTCAACAACGCTGGGTTGCGGCAGCGGAACCTGTTCCCACCCACCGGCAAGGTCACGACGTTAGAGACCCAGGACTCGGACTGGGAGAAGATGTTCGGCGTTGGAGTTTTCGGGACCCTGAAGGTCACTCGCCGGTTCATTCGGCCGATGCTGGAAAAGCAGAGCGGCAGCATCATCTCGGTAATCAGCGGCGGGGCGATGCACACCGGAAGCGATGGCGTCTATGTTGCCCAGCGGTCCAGCAGCCGGGAGATGCCGTACCAGTCGGCCAAGGCGGCCACGCTGACCATGATGTTCTACCTGGCCGATGAGGTCGAAGAGAACAACGTCGCAGTGAACATCCTGATACCCGGAAACTCCCGCACCACCGGCTACGACGAACAGAACAATGCCAGACGTGACGCAGGCCAGTCCAACAGGGCCATCGGCCGTATCTCCATGCTGCCCGAGCACATCGTCCCCATCACCCTATTCCTGGCCGGCCGCGACGCCGCCGGCGTAACCGGCACCTGTTTCGACGTGCCTACCTGGAACACGAAACACGGCCTGGGCGAGCCGGAGGAATGGCGGGACCCGGAGGCTAACCGAGCATAGGGCGAGTGCCGACTCTATCGACGATTGATAATCAACATCAACGGTGGCGACTTGGTACGTGGCGGCGAGTATGTTATTTTTGGGAAACCAAATCAAAAAATGTACCGGTCTTTAAGGTCGGTATCGGAGGACCAACACATGGCAACCAAGATTCCCGGCGAAACCTACCGCGGTGAAGCAGTAACTCTACCCTTGTCCGAGGATGGACAGGTTTCGGTATATGTCTGGCCCTGCCGGATCCTGAATGTGGGTGGCATGGGCATGGGCGGCCCGACCATCGGCGTAGATGTCGGGAATGAAGAGGTAATCCGCTACGACTGCCACGACACCCCCGGCCATTGGCACAAGGGTGGCTACGACAAGCTAGGCCGGCCCGGCAACTCCCACACTGACTTCCCAGAGGGTCTGGTGCGGGCTGCGGACCAGGTTGAGTGGGCGCTGTCCCAGATCAAGGACAACGGCGCGGAGATGCTGGAGGTCGCCGAGTACAACGACGCGGCCAAACTGCTGAACGAGGCGATGGTTGATAAGGCCCTGGACGGCATCCGCGCTCACCTGAAGAGAAGCGAAGGGCTGCGGGAGCGGGCCATCGCCGACAAACTCATAGACGAGTAGTTCGGAACGCGGTCCCGTTAGGGTCGGGATAAGGAATGCACGTAGGGGCGGGCTAGAAACTCGCCCTTTTTGTTGCCGATGGTGTTCGGTCCTCGTGGCCAATCTCACTCGCTGTCATTCCTTTGGTTCCGGAAAAGGAGAAGACACTACCAAGTGACATGATTGCAGCGGGCGTCTTCATGGACACTTTTGTTATCCAGACCGGAATCCGTAGATCCTTCGCTTCACTCAGGATGACAGATTCGCGAAATATCCCCGTTCCAACGGCGGCTGGAATGACAGCGAGGGCGTGAGTAGATAGATACTTAGGCTGAGATCGCAGCCTAGGGATTTATGACGCCCGTCTGGTGGCCGACTATGAAGGTCTCCCAGTGCTCGGCGTAGTCTAAGACGGTGTTTCGGAGGGCCTCCGGGCGGTCTCCGATTATGCAGTGTCCCGCGTCGTAGACCAAGGCGATGTTGCAGTTGGGTATCTTCTCCCGGTAGATCCTGGGGGCTTCGGATGAGACCAGACGGTCCTCCTGCCCGAACACGGCCAACGTCGGGCAGTGGATATCGCCAAGACGGTCCTCAACCTCGGAGTCATGGTCTCCGGAGTTCAGTCGCCTCATCAAATCCGATTCTTTGGCGAATATCTCCGCCGACAACGGCTTATGTTTTTCGGCGTTCTCCGGGTGGGCGAACATCAGTTGATGGACCTCACTGGCAGAGGCGGCAGCCAGGACTTCTTGAGGGTGGATGGCCGGGGATGAGACCAGGATGAGGGCCTCCACCTGGTCCGGAGACTGAATCGCCTGCCAAAGGCCGACATGAGCACCGAACGACGTGCCGATGAGGGTGTACCGCTCGGTGGTGATAACAGCAGCTAATTTCGCGAACGTGGAGGCCAGGTCTCCAACGGACTTTGAGGCAGCGTTGGCGGGTGAGTCTCCGGTGCCGGGGAGTTCCAAAGAAATGACGCGATATTGCTCGGCCAAGGCGTCGTGGAGCAAGCTGCTTCGATATCCGGTTTGGTCCAGCATGACCACCGGCCGGCCGTGCCCTGCCTCCCAATACCGGACACTGAAGCCATCGGCTTCAATCTGTTCCTCTTTGAAGGCCATGCCTACAACTCTCTGATCTGAGGGATGACGTTCTTCCCGAACACCTCAAGCTCTTTCATGACGCCACGGTGGTCCACCGTGTTCTGCTGAAATGGTAGGTCAATCACTCCCACCCCGCACCGGTCGTGGAATTCCTTGATCTGTTTGGCCACGGTATCGGGTCCGCCCAGGAAATTTATCCCCAGGGAGTTGCCGACCACGTCTCCCTCCGGACTCCCGGCCACCAAACCCCGCAGGTCGAAATCCGTACCGGCACGGGCCGATTGAATCGCCTCGGAAACCGTCCGCCGCAGGGGTATATTGGGACCGGGTTTGGTCTTTTGGAGACCCTCGAACCACTCTCTGGCCAGTTCGTCGGTTTCAGCCACATAAATGCTGCCCCGGTAGACGATGTTGTCCGGACCAGGGGTCCAGCCCGCCTCTTCGCACCAGGCGTGGTACTTATCGGTTATCACCGCCGTTTGCTCCACTGGCAGGAAGGACACACCCAGGCCGAGCCGGTGCTCGGCGGCATAACGTATGGTGTCATCGCTTCTGGTGCCAACAACCACCGGGGGCAGCGGTTGCTGCACTGGACGGGGCCAGACGGCCACCGTGCGGAATTGATAGTAGCGGCCCTCCCAGGCGAACGGTTGGGGTTCGGTAAGCGCCTTTATGATGAGGTCCATCCCCTCCAACAGCCGGCCTCGGCCCTCCGCCGGGTTCACGCTGTAGACCTGGTCCTCGTTCGGTGTTCCGCGTAGGAACCCCGCCACGACCCGCCCATTGGTGATGTTGTCCAGTAGCGCGACCTCTTCGGCGATGCGCACCGGGTTATTCAGCGGCAGCAAGTGTCCCAGCATAGCGATGGTGACTTTTTTGCACCGTTCCGCCACCGCCGCGGCCATTACGGAAGGTGTGCCGGTGGGGATCCGGCCCGAGTAATGGTGCTCGGAAAAGCTGATCCAGTCGAAGCCCATCTCCTCGGCGAACTCGCACTCTTCCATGCCGTCCTGGTAGCTCTGCACCGATGTCTTGCTGTCGGTGTAGCCCGGAGGAGTCGGCCAGGTTGTGGGGAACGTACTCCGGTCCGAATAACCCATCTGGCCGAAATAGGATGCCTTCATAGGTTTTGTCCTCTGCGAGCGTCAAACTGCTGGACCATGCTAGCCGTCAAGCTTGGGGGAATATTACCGTTGCGACGGGTGAAACGTCCACCGTTGGCCCTATCCTGAATGCTGAATCTTGGCGCGGTGTTTCGTTTCTACGCCAGCCGGACTATTATAGTGGGCGTAAATCCGGCCCAATCGTCAACCCTTGGAGTTACCGATGCTCGCAGACAACATCCGGCTGAAGAACATCAACCACATCACCTACAACGTCAAAGACAAGGACGCAGCCCTAAAGTGGTATCAGGATATCCTGGGCGTGGGGCAGATTCCCAAGATGGTCAATGGCGACCACCTCTATTGGCTGCAACTGCCCAGCGGAGCCATGATTCATATCATCGAGAACGTAGACGCCCCGTCGGCGCCGTCCCACCACACCGCATTTGAAGTGGATGAGATCGACGCGTCCTACGAATATTTCGCCAGCAAGGACATCGAGACCACCGACATCCAGACCCGGAACGACGGTCAACGGGCCTTTTATCTGAATGACCTGGACGGCAACCGCATCGAGATATGCACCGTGTCTGGGTTTGGCGTCTTGGTCTAGAAAGAGGAGTACGGAATGATCTTCGGAGCGATAACCAACTCGTGGCGGGAGCAGTTGCCCACGCACACGGTTAAAGAACTGGTGGGCGCAGCTGTGGAAAAGGGCGCCAAGCACATCGAACTGCGGCAGACCTGCCTAGGGGAATGCGAATCGGGGGCCGGAGAGGACTGGCGGCCCAATCTTGATGAGCTTCAGTCCGTCGTCGAAGCCTACCCCTCGCTGACATTCGACCTGGCAATGGCCCTGCCCTGCCTGACTCAGACGATCGACCCGGCAGGCGACATGTTTCAGGCAGCCCTCGCTGGCGCAAAGCTGGTCGGCGGCGCTCAGCCCCACCTCCGGGTGGTTGACCCTGCGCCCGTAGAAGGGCCTTGGTCTTCTCCAAGCGACATCCCGGAGGAAGCCTTGGGTCTGGCCGGCCTCGCCACGGAGGCCGCGCGGCAAGGCGTGATCATGTCCATGGAAAACTCGTCGCTGCCTATCCGCAACATGGCCATGCTGGTTGAACAGGTGCGGAGCATGGTTCCAGAAGCTGCCGGAGCAGGGCTCGGCCTGTGCCCCGACCCCACCAACCAACTGCGCCGCTTCCCCGATTCCGACCCGTTGGCGGAACTGGACGCCCTGCCCTTGGACATGATTAAGATCGTCCACTTCAAGCAGATGCGGAGCGGAGAGGCCATTCCCAGCGTAAACGAAGGCGACTTGGACTGCCTGCGGATGCGGGACCTGCTCAACGCGAAAGGTTACGCCGGAGCGGCGATCATGGAGATACCCTCTGACGCTGCGGTGTTCGACAACCTGGAATCAAGTTTTCAGTACCTGGATTCATAATAGGCCGGGAGGAAATTATGGGACAGCTAAAGATCGAGAACGTGACCCACTGGTCGATACCGGTAAACAACCTGGAAGAGTCCGAGGAGTTCTATGGCGACTTCCTCGGCCTGGAGCATGTGGGGCGGCTAGGGAACTCGCGGATGACCTGCTACAAGGTGGCCGAGCACAGCATCCTGCTTTGTGAACGGACCAATCCGGTGGACACCGCAGCCAATAAACAGGAGCAGGTCCACCATTCCTTCACTGTCAGCACGGAGACCCTGAAGCAGGCCTGCAAGCTGTTCAAAGAGCGTAACGTGCACGTCGATCAGATAGTGCACCGGGCCCAGGGTTTCTTCACGGGCCGGGAGCTCTATTTCTTCGACCCCAGCGGCAACCGCCTGGAACTGCGCGACCCCACCTGGAGCGCGGGGATGCCGGAGCTTACGGTTGATGAGCTGGCGGAAGGGTAGGGAGTTAGCAAGCAAGCCAACCTTGCTCTCTCCGTTCGTGGTGAGATTGTCGAACCACCGACTCTCGGGCGTGATTTCCACCAGGATCGTGACTTATGCGCGCCCTTCGACGGAGCTCAGTACGAACGGTTGGTCGTGACGTTGCTCCATCTCCACCCCCACCGTCACTCAGATTCTTACGGGGAATGAGAGGGGCCTCGCTGTTCTGGCGGATCCATGCTGCCCCGCAAAACGAGATTCCTCGTTGGCCTTCGGCTCTCCTCGGAATGACAGTGGTGGGCCCGACTCTACCGAAACTTGGGCATGACCTCGTCGGCGAACAGTTTCATGGACGCCATTACTTTGTCGTGCGGCATGCTGCCGAAGGCGAAGTTGGCCCCGAAGTAGCTGATGCCGTGTTGGCTCTGAAGGACAGCGATGCGATCAATGCATTGTTCCGGCGTGCAGAAGTAGTTGTTCTCCAATTCCGCCTGGTAAGTCCGAGGTTCGTCTTCCCGGGTCTTCTTCCAATGCTCCAGGTCCATGTTGATCTCATCGCCATGTGTGATCGTGCGCCGGTAGGCGCCGATATCCCGCACCCAAGTTATGGCCTTTTCGGGGAATTCATTGGCCTCTTTCTCATCTTCAGACAAGTACATAAAGCGGAAGAAGGGCATCTCAGCCATCTGGGACACCTTACCCGAGGCAGCGCACCGTTCGGAATAGAGGCGCATCAACGCCAACGTGTCATCGACAGGTGTGAAGTAGGTGGTTAGGACCGGCATGTCGCGCGCGACTGCTATGTCGATACTGGCAGCGGTGCGAGAAACGGCCACGTGCACCGGTGGGTGGGGTTTTTGCAAAGGGCGTGGGGCTATAGTGATCCCATCCACCTGATAATACCTACCGTGGTAGGTGAAGTCTTCGGTAGTCCACAACCCCAGAATGATGTCTAATACCTCGCGGAACCGGTCGTCCCGCGATTCGAATTCAATCTTGAAATTGCCGTATTCGTAGTCGGCCGAGCCGCGTCCGACCCCAAGATTCAATCTTCCTTTGCTGAGCAGGTCCACCATGGCCGCCTCTTCCGCCAAACGGACCGGGTGATGAAAAGGCAGAACACTGACCCCGGCGCCCAGCCGGATGGTCTTGGTCTGAGCGGCTATATGTGCAAGGATAGGCATCAAAGACGGGAATATTCCATAACGGCTGGAGTGGTGCTCAGCGATCCAGAGCGATTCGAAACCCAATTCCTCTGCGTATTGGGCCTGCTCCAGGATCTCTCCGTAGATCCGGCTCTGGTGGACCGTGTCCTTGTCGGCCCAAGACCCCGGGAGAAATATGGCGAACTTCATGACGGTTTTCGGCTCCTCATGGTTGGCGGCGATGCCCGAGACTGGCGCGCTCGCCGCCTCAGGGCAATGGCGAGTATATAGCAGGCTGGGGCGTCAGGGAATGGTGATTTGACCCTTCGCACCATCTACTCAGGCGCCTGGGCTTCGTCCCTTCGCTTCCGTGACTTCAGGCTGTTCTGGGCCTCCACGTTCTTTTACTCCGTGGGCACCGGGATGGAGCACGTGGCCGTGGGTTGGCTGGTGTTCGACATCACCGGTTCGGCCTTCATGGTGGGCGTAGCCGCCGCGGCCCGCATGGCCCCGTTATTCTTCCTGGGGATACTATCCGGAGCAATGGCCGACTGGCTGGAAAGGCGCTTGTTCTTGTTATTCAGCGCCTTGGGCGGAGTAGCAGTCGCTGCAATCATGGCCATGCTACTGCTAAGCGGTGACCCTCCAGTCTGGGCGGTGGTAGTTCTGGTCGCGGCCGGCGGTTGCGTTTTTGCCTTCACACTGACCACCAGAAACGCCTATACCTACGACATCGTGGGCTCCGAGCATGCGCTGAACGGNCTGTCCCTGAACCAGATGGCGATGCAGGTGGGCGGCATCGCCGGGGCGCTGGCCTCCGGAGCGCTGATCGAGCTGGTGGGGCCAGGCTGGCAATACCTGGGCGTCGGGGGCAGTTACCTAGGATCCGCGTTGATACTTCTGGTCATCGGACGGTCCGCCAGGACTGCGGAGCCACAACGGGAGCCAGTGTTGCGGAACCTGGTGGGTTACATTCGGTTCCTGAGGGAGAACCGGGTGATAATGGCCCTGATGTGCCTGACGTCCATCACAGAAGTTTTGGGGTTCTCCCACATGACCATGCTGCCGGTGTTCGCCAAAGAGGTGCTGCACGTCGGCCCGGCGGGCCTGGGGTACTTGACCGCGGTGAGGCAGGCTGGGGGACTGCTAGGTCTGGCGTTGCTGGCCAACCTGCGGGACTACCGCCGCAAGGGGCTGCTGATGTTCATCATCGCGACGGCCTTTGGCATTGGGTTGATGGGGTTCTCTCTATCAACAGCTTTGGTGTACTTCATTGTTGTTTTGGCGGCGGTCAACGCCTGCGCCATGTCAGTGGACACCCTTTACAAGACTCTGATGCAGTCCAACGTGCCCGACGAACAGAGGGGGAGGGCCATGGGCTCATGGGTCTTGAGCATCGGCGTCGCGCCGGTGGGTCACTTGGGCGTTGGGGGTCTGGCGACGGCCCTTGGAGCTCAGGGCGCGCTTCTGGTTAATGGCGCGATGCTGGCCGGTGTTAGCCTGGTCGCGGCCATCGGACTGCCCAAGATACGCCGGTTGGAGTAGGTCTCTCAGCCTTCACAGAGGATTCTGGCCGCAAACTTCTTCATCAGGGCGATGGCCCGGTCTGATTCGGGGCCGGGGGTGTTCCCGAATAGATGGGGCATATCGGGGAACAGCTCCAATTCGATGTCTCCGCCCGCCTCCCGGTAGGCGGCGACGAATTCTTTGGTTACCGGTACCGGCAGATTGTTGTCAGCGGTCCCTTGGACGATGAGTGTCGGCGGCAACAACGCCTTTTCTCCCCGCTGCAGTATCTGGAAGGGCGACCCTTCTTTCATGGCGTCGGTGGTCCCGAAATACCCCTCGGAGAGCCCGATTATTCTTTCGTTTCCCGTTTCCTTCACGAACTGGTATCTGGCGTAAGGGGCGACGATGGGCCAGCCAAGCAACAGAAATTTCAGGGTTGCATCCGCATCCGAACCCGGCAGATCGATGGTGTTGTAGGCCGGATGATGGGCCCTCATGGCGCTGAGCAGCACCGTGTGGCCGCCACTGGACCCGCCGATGCCGCCCACGGTAAGCGGATCGGCGTTGTAGTCGTCCGCACGGGTCTTCAGCCAACGGATGGCAAGGTTAACGTCGGCCACCTGCGCCGGATAGGGGTCGTTGGGCGGCTGCCGGAAATCCACCGCCGCGACGACCATGCCACTCTCGGCCAAGGCCCGGTCCATGACTTCGTTGGCGGTACGGTCGCCATTGGTCCAGACTCCGCCGTGAACATCGACCAACGCCGGGAACGGACCCGCTCCCTCAGGCTGATACACCCGGACAGCCAATCCGTCTTGGTATTCCAGCTCGTGGACGCTGATCTTACATTTGTGTCCCGGGTCGTATTTCACCATTGGTCTGTCCACCATTCGCTTCCTGGAGATTTGGGCACCGGTCAGCGCTGGTATTTGTAGTCTTTGGAGATGCCTGCCTCCGGTACCGGAGCGGCATTCTTGACCTGGAAGCGGTAGGTGGGGTCTAGCTTGGGCTTGGGCCCGATGGTACCACGCAGGATGCCGATGGCCTCCACTTCATGTTCCACCACGTCTCCAGGCTCCAGGAAACGGGCCTTCTCGTAACCCTTGCGGATAGCCTCCCGGATGGAGCCTCCACCAACCGTGCCGCTGCCAATCACGTCGCCGGGCACGATTCGGCTGTCTTTGGAGGCCCGTTCCACCATATCGCCAAAGGTGAAGTAGGCGTCTTCGGCGGCGCCGTCTTTCAGCCAATGGTCTCCATTGACCCTTACTTCGCACTTCAGTTTCAGGCGGCCATCATCCAAGTAGGGGAGCAGTTCATCGGTGGTCACCAGCCAGGGACCGATGGACGATGCGGTGTCTTTGCCCTTGGCCGGACCCAGACCAAAGGCCATCTCGTCCACCTGCAAATCCCGGGCGCTCCAGTCGTTGAACAACGTGAAGCCGGCGATGTGGTCCAGTGCGTCAACCGCCGCGACATCTCTGCCTTCCTTGCCGATCACGACGCCGATCTCAAGTTCGTAGTCGAATTGGGTTGACGCGGAGGGGTAGGGAATCTGGGCATCCGTCCCGTAGATGCAAAGGGGATTAGAGAAGTAGAAGACCGGCATCCGGTACCAGACTTCGTTGGGCTCGCGAGTCCCTTGGTTGCTGGCGTGTTCTTCGTAAACGATGAAATCGCGAACTGTCGGGGGTTGGATCACCGGCGCCAGCAGCTTAACGTCGGCTAGGGGCAGCTTCTGGACCGAATTGTCTTTCGCCAAGGCGTCGCGGACCTGGTCTAGGGGCGAGTCGCCTTGCTCCAGTAACGCCCGCACATCGCGTAGATGGTGGCCACTCATGCCCAGCAGGGCGCTGACATCCAAAATCTGGCCGTCTTGCAGGACGCCGCAACGGGGTCCTGAATCCGTCTCATAAGTTAATAACTTCATCTGGTCTCCAATCTCCGTAAGGTACGTCCCGCCTCAGACATGAGGAAGAACATCGGGAATTACAGCACACACGCCTGCCACGGTCAATCGGGGTCAGCTTCCCGGTTCCTCTGCCAGGTAGGCAACGATGGATTCGGGCTCCATCAGCGGGTAGAGCGCGAATTCGGCGGGCACCGCGTCGGCCCATTCGTTTAGCAGGCGGTGCAGCATCTCATGCGTGTCGACGTCGAACACCGCCACGGCGCCGCGGCCAGTCCGTGGGTAAAACGACCTGGCGATGCCCCGGGCCAGCTTGTCTTCGACCCACGGCCAAAAATTCATTCGGGCCTCTCGGACCTCAGATGGACGGGTCGGGGCCGGCGTACTAATCACAAGAAACAGCATTTTCTTTCCTCGGAGGAGATTCGGGTATAGGTCTGGTCCTAGCTATACGTTGGGGCGGTGGGCTCCGCGCCCAACAGCAACTGCCCGCCAAGCTCGTAGTTTGAATGCAGGCCGGAGATGTGCTGTCCGCTGACGTGCAGATCTCTGAAGAACCTTTCCAGGCCGTTGGACCGGTGGATGGAACCCGTCCCCGCGGCGTAGAACAACTTGTCAACTACATCCACTGACTGCCGTATAGCGTGGGCGATGGACAGCCTGGCGTGGACCGCCTTGTCCATCAGGTCAGGTTCTTTCGCAACCTGAGATTCCCACATCGCGCCGACCGCGCTCAACACGTAGCTTCTTCCAGCGCCGATGATGGCCTCGCACTCTCCCACCGTGGTCTGGACGGTAGTGCGGTCCCGCAGTAACTTCGGCGAGGTGGTCGAGCCTGTGGTAGCGATTTGCATGAACGCGTCCATCGCTCCTCGGGCCATTCCGAGGGCGTTGGCCGCCGCCAGGGCCCAGCTGCAGAGGATGGCCGTTTGCGGGTTATAAAGCGGGTTTTCGTGGACCGGCGGTTCCGTTCGAACGTAGGTGTGGCTGGCCGGCACGAACAGGTCGATGAACTCGGCGTCATTGCTGGCGGTGCCCCTCATCCCCATAGTGCTCCAAGTACTGTGGACGGTCCCGTCTTTTACCGGAACGATGGCCACGCGGCTCACTGGGGTGCCGGCTTCGGTAGTCACCGGGCCATTTTCGTCGGCCAGGTTGCAGTTCAAGAACAGGCACTTGGCGTGGTCGACGCCGCTCAGGTAATTCCAGCGGCCGGTCACCGTATAGCCACCGTCCACCACTATGGCCGTGCCGCCGGACCTCGCCGACCCCGAGCCTAGGACGTCGGGTGGGTCTCCGAAGAGCTCTTTGGCCGCGGCGATTGATACCCGAGAAACCGCCGCCGTGACCGCTGAGCCGTTGAACGAACACCATCCGGTGGAACCGTCCACGCTGGATATCGCCTCCACCACGTGGAAAGCGGTGATGGGGTCGGATTCGGGTCCTCCCAGAACTTTGGGGACGTAAAGTCCAAATAAGTCTTTTTGGGACATGGCCTCGGCCAATTCGGGGGGTAGCCGGCAATCCGAATCGATTCGGTCCAGATTTGCTCTAATCATTGGTAGCAGGTTTTTCGCCGACTGGAGAAGGGTTTCCGTCATGTATCAGGTCCTTTGGTGAACGATCGTGGGGTACGGTCCGGCGCAAGCGATCTCGTTTTACGCCTAACACTGTTATTATAATAGAGACTGGAGAACAGCCAAAACAGTTCTCATCCGGGCGGTATCTCTGCCGAATTAACGATCCTGACCGGCCTGATTAATGGATTGGCCTCGCGAAAGCTTGAATCAGTAATTTTCGAGATGTTACTATAGGCACTAATATTTGGTGCGCAAGCACCTAGGAGAAAACGGATGCCAGAAAACGATGTCGCTTTGATGGGTCATCTGATGCGGCGTGCCGGGTTCAGCGCACAGTACCATGAACTGGAAGCCCGCGCGGCGAAGGGATATGAAGAGACGGTTGAAGAGCTACTGAATCCTGATGAAACCACACATGGGATGGACCTCGACCTAGCAGAGCGTTACTTCATCGAGTGGAACCACCACATTCGATGCGTCCCTGAATACATCGCGTTTCGCATGATCAATTCGAAGAGCCAACTGGAAGAGAAGATGATTCTCTTCTGGCACGGCATCTTATGCCACACCGACAGCAAGAATCAAAGTCAGGTTGCATCGCATGCTGAGTGGGAAATGCTCCGCCGGTGCGGCATGGGCAGCTTCAAAGACCTGCTGATCGAGATCTCCAAAGACCCGGCCATGGTGTATTTCTTGGACAACTGTCTGAGCCACAAAGACGCCATCAACGAGAACTACGGACGGGAATTGTTGGAGCTATTCTCTTTGGGCGTTGGCATGGACGGCGAATTCAACTACACCGAGGACGACGTTAAAGAGTGCGCCCGGGCTTTCACCGGCTGGACCATCGCCAACGGCATTCCCCCGCAGCCCTACGGCCGGTACACTTCGACATTTGTCTTCAACCCTGATGACCACGACGAAGGGGAAAAGACCTTCTTGGGCCACACCGGGAATTTCAACGGAGAGGACATCATCGATATCCTCTGCAAGCAGCCGGCCACCGCGCGATTCATCTCGCGCCACATCTACGACTTCTTCGTAGCCGATGAAGCTCAGGTCCCGACTTGGATGGACACCCCGCCCCGGGATCCGGAAACCATAAAGATGCTGGAAGACGAATATTTCCGCTCCGATTACAATATTCGTTCCATGCTGCGGGTCTTGTTCAATTCCGACGCCTTCAAGAACGCCCGTTTCGCCCGGATCAAAGGCCCCATCGAGACAGTGATCGGGACGCTACGCCTGGCCGGGGAATGGACGACGCCCAAACCTGGCTTTGAAGCCATCTTCGAAGAGATGAAACATATGGGCCAGGAGATATTAAACCCACCTTCGGTCGAGGGCTGGCATACGGGCCGGGACTGGATCGACGGTGGTACGCTGGTCCGGCGGATCAACTTCATTGCCGATTACGTTGGTGATGTAAGCTATCCGGGCATCGGAGATATGGTCCAAAGGCTGGCTTCAGAAGGTCCGACGATCACGCCTGAGGGCCTGGTTGAAGGTTGTCTTCGGTTGCTGGGTCACTACGAACTGACCGAGGAGAACCACCAGATGTTGGTGAACCACGCCCGAGACAGCGGCGTATCATCCACCGATTCATCGGAGTTCCCGAGGCAAGTCGCCGAAGCGCTACAGATGATTGTAGCTACCAAGGAATATCTATACGCCTAACCGAACGATCAGGCGTCTTCGGCCTGCCGATCGGTGGGCCACGGGACGACCGCTCATATAACTAAGGAGTAAACGATGACCTCCAACAAGAAAGACCCGATCCTGGTAGTACTTCAGATGACGGGGGCCTACGATGCCCTTAACACATTTGTCCCCTATAGCGATCCCCACTATGTGGACTACCGGGCTAACCTGCAGATCGGCCCGGACCAGGTACTTGCCGTTGATGACAAAGTTGGTTTCCATCCCGGCATGGACCAGATCAAGGATATGTACGACCAGGGAAAAGTTGCGGTCTTACAGGGCATCGGTTACCCCAACCCCAATCGTTCCCACTTCCGATCCCTGGATATCTGGCACACTGCCGAGCCCGAACGGATGGCTCCCGACGGGTGGTTGGGCAAAGCTATCCGTGACATAGACCCCAACAAAGAGAACATCCTAACCGCCGTAAACTTTGGCCGTGGCCTCCCTCGAGCGCTGGCCGCGCCCGGCGTTTCAGTAGCTTCGATAGGCGACATCAACAATTACGGTGTGTTGACCGGAATCCAAAGCACCGAGAAGCGGAGTGAAGCCCTGGATATCTTCGCCCGGATGTACGCTCCCATGATTGGCTCCGGCCCGGTTAGCGACTATCTTTCACAGACCGGTCTGGACGTCCTTAAAGGAGCTGACATCCTTAAGACCGCGCCCGAAACCTATTCCTCCAGCATCGAGTACGGCGGAAGCCCGCTGTCCCAGTGGCTGAAGAGCATCGCTCAGGTGCATCTCGCCGACTTCGGGACCCGGGTGTTTTATACCGGCGTCAATCCCGGCACATTCGATACCCACGCCAACCAGAGCGTCACGCTCCCCAAACTGTGGGCTGACGTTTCCACCGCTATCGGCGATTTCTACGAGGACCTGAAAGAGCACAACGCCAACGAAGAAGTAGTGATTTTGTTGTTCACCGAGTTCGGGCGCCGCGTACAAGAAAACGGGTCGGGTACCGACCACGGTTCTGGCGGAGTGGCTTTCGTCATCGGCGACGCTGTAAAGGGCGGCCTCTACGGGGAGTATCCTTCCCTCGAGCCGGAAAAGCTCGACTCAGGCGACCTGCAATGGAACAACGATTTCCGAGGCACCTACGCCACGTTGCTGGAACAGTGGATGGGCCTGGACGCCAATCCTATTCTCGGCGCCACCTACGAGCAGTTCGACTTCATCAAGTAACTTCTGGAAGCAACAAGCGGGCCGGCAAATGTCAGCGGGCTTTATTTTATATGCCCATTATGAGGATATATGGTTACTGAGGTTTCACCGATCACTTTCGGATATAGCCACACTATTGGCAGACAAGAAAACCGGAGCGGGAACGGGTTCTTCTACCCAGTGGCGATAACCCGGGACGACGAGGGCCTACTATACGTGGTAAGCCGCGGTTCTGAGACCCCGGCGTTTTTCCCTTGCAAACGGGTTACCGTGTTAACGGTCGACGAGGAATTGGTCCGGGAGTTCGGCACCAAAGTCCCACCTGAGGAAGCAGACTCGTCCGCCCCGGACGGGACCTTCATGTGGCCCACGTCGATCGCTTTAGACAAAGACGGCATAGCCTACGTGGCGGACGAATGGCTCAATCGGATCTCCGTGTTCGACAAGAACGGGGCCTGCACCAGCAGGTGGGGAATCGCCGGAGACGCAGAAGGCGAGATCAACCACCCCGCGGGCCTGGCCTTCGATGCCGAGGATAGGCTATATCTGGTGGACAGCGCTAACCATCGAGTCCAGATATTCACCAAAGAAGGGAAATTCATATCCGCGTGGGGTGTCCAAGGCACCGGTGATGGCGAGTTCAACCATCCATGGGGCATAGAGATTGACCATAACGGCGACGTGTTCGTAGCCGACTGGCGAAATGACCGAGTTCAGAAATTCGACCGGGACGGCCGGTTCCTGATGAAGTTTGGCTCCTCCGGACATGGCGATGGAGAGTTCAATCGGCCCTCCGGAGTTGCGGTTGACAAGGATGGAATAATCTACGTTACCGACTTCAAGAACGACCGTCTTCAGGTATTCAACGCCGACGGCAGTTTTATCACCGAGCTTACCGGCGATGCAACCCTGTCAAAGTGGGGCAGGGAACGGCTGGAGTTAGACCCAGGGATGATGCGGGGCAGGGACCGGGCGCAAGGTCTACAGGAGAGGGAGAAGCTGTTCAATGGACCAATCGCCGTAGAAGTAGATGAGGAAGGCCGGATATTTGTGGTCGAAACCGCACGACAACGCCTCCAAGTCTATCGTAAGCAAGTCGCCAGTTTCCACGGCGGCCCGCTCTAAGCCACGGCGGCACGATTTAAAAACGTAAAGAGCCCCGTTCTTCCGCGGAAGAACGGGGCTCTTTTATCTGGTTACACAAGGAGGATTTAACCCCGCGGATCAGTTGTTGGGGTTACCTCCGCCGCCACTGCCGGAGTTTCCAACACCGGAATTCCCTCCGCCAGAGGTGCCGCCTGTTAGCAACCAGCAAAAGTTGGACACTTTTGTTATGGAGAGATCAAGGGGATATGGCAGTGTTGTAGGACTCCCTGAGCAGGTGGTTGTAGCGTTTACGGCTGGCTAGGGTCTGAGCTTTCACCTCCGGTCTCTTGATCAGGACCCCTTCCCGTCTCTCGTGGAGGACGTCACCGGATATCCGTTACAAATCTCGGGTATCTGGGCCTGCCCTGTAGTCAGAGTCCCGTAAATTTCGGCGGAATCCAGGATTACCTTCAATCTCAATCACAATCTAACTGTCAAGACGGGATTAGAGGTTGACATCACCAAACGCGATATACTATATTTCCTCACACGAATTATCGTGCATCGATGTTTATTGTCGTTAAAAATATGATCTAAGCATATTAGCAAAATTTTATTTTCAGCAAAACTACATAAGTAAGCTTAATACAGTTCATCCTGTTAATGATGCAGAAGGGCGACCGCGGAATCCTAGACGTCTTGAATTCTGGAGGTTCGGAGTTATGTTCTATCGGTTCAAAAAGCCTGGTTTCATTCTATTTTCGTCCTTGATGCTGACGCTATTTTTTCTAGTAGCGTGCGGATCGTCGGCAACGGAGGCACCTCAAGCAGCTGCGCCGAAAGCTGCGACTAAAGCTGCGCCGAAAGCTGCTGCGCCGAAAGCTGAGTCGAAAGCGCCAGTTAAAGTAGCAGGAGTTACGATGGCAGCGCCTACTGCTACACCGGCGGCGGCTAAGGCGCCGGCAGCCAAGGTCAAGCCCGCAGGCACCCTCTCAGTGGGCCAGAAGGAATTGGGAACGTTCCAAGGGCACCCCTCATTGGCCGTTAACCCTGCCCTTTTCGTTCAGCAGACGGCTCCCATCAGCGAAGGGCTAGTGACCATCAACATCAACAAAGAGGTTGAAGGCTGGCTAGCCGAGTCCTGGAGCATCTCAGAGGATTTCAAGACCTGGACTTTCAAACTCATAAAGGG
>NZVX01000068.1 GCA_002698265.1 Chloroflexota bacterium
GCAGATGCCCCGAGGCCCACAGATCATCTATCCCAAGGACCTGGGCAACATCGTTAACTTCGCCGATATCTTCCCCGGCGCAACGGTCGTTGAAGGAGGACTGGGCTCCGGCGCCCTGACGTCAGCCTTGCTCCGCGCGGTGGGCAACACCGGCAAGGTGATCAACTACGAGATCGACGAAGCAGTGCTGCCTAAGGCTATGCGCAACATCGAGCGCGTGACCCCCGACATCTCAAACCTTGAGGTCAAGATCGGTGACATCTACCAGGGAATCGACGAACGGGACATCGACCGGGTGGTCCTAGACGTCCCGGAACCATGGCAGGCCATCTCAGGCATCGGCGATTCTCTGGTGATGGGCGGAATTATGCTCAGCTTCGTGCCCACCATCCTGCAGGTGCAGAAGCTGGTGATGGCCCTGGAAGAAGACGGCCGGTTCCAGATGATCGAGTCGCTGGAAACGTTATTGCGTACCTGGCACGTAACTGAGCGGAGCGTCCGCCCGGACCACAGAATGATCGCTCACAGCGGCTTTCTCACCACGGCGGTCCGCTGTGAGCCCAGACCCGCAGGACGCGTTCAGGTTCCGGTTGGGGAACCGCCCGAAGAGTCGGATGGAGAGTCACCCGAAGATACAGATGGAGACGACGCCAATGGACGTGATGAGTAGGGAGCAGACCCTAGAATTTCTGCAAACACACGTCAAGACGGAGATGCTGATGAAGCATCTGTTCGCCGTTGAGGCCTCCATGCGGGGTTACGCCCGCAAGTTCGCAGGCGATGAAGAGCAGTGGGCCATCGCCGGACTGCTCCACGACTTTGACTGGGAGATCTGCCCCACCCCCGAAGACCATCCGACCTACGGGGCCCAGATACTCAGAGACCACGGCTACCCCGAGGACATCATTAGGGCTGTTCTGACCCACGGGGAGCACACTGGCATCCCCCGCGAGTCCCAGATGGAACATACCCTCTTCGCCGTAGACGAACTGTCCGGCTTCATCCGGGCCGTGGGTCTCGTGCGCCCATCCAAGTCCCTGGACGACGTGACGCCCAAGTCTGTGCGCCGCAAATTGAAGGACAAAAACTTCGCCAAAGACGTCAGCCGTGACGACATTCAGAAAGGCGCAGACGAACTGGGGATAGACCTGGACGAACACATCACGTTCATCGTGGAGAGCATGAAGCCCATATCCGATCAGATCGGCTTGGCGCCGTCGGCGTAAATCGGGCGGATTGACTCGCCACAGATCCGTTCATGGTGAGCTCCGACGGGACGTCGACAGTCTCGATGTGAACGGACCTGTCGAACCACTGCCTGGCCCGAGTTTAGGATCTGTCGTAAACATGGCTTGTGAGCATCCTTCGACAGGCTCAGGACGAACGGGAGGGAAGCGACTTGGTCACTACGTCGGCCAGAAATCCTCGAACCCAGCCTCCCCTCCCAGGTTTCTGCCGTCCGGCAATGAAAGATGGTGTTCGGTCAGCACCGGGGGCGGCAGGCCAGCCACGAGGGCAGCAGCTTCTTCAGTATGGTCCAACCCCCACAACGGCGGGCTGCCAATGTTCTTCGCTTGAGCCAGTACCTTGAAGTTACCCAATCCGTCCGGCCGAACCAGGTCTGATATCCCGGCGAGGTTGGCCTGCACCTGTTGTGGCGAGAGACCTCGGTCCAATAGTTGTAGCTGCAGATGCTCCAGTCCCAGGTTGATCAGGAACTCCCTCTGGCTGACCATCCCCAACGTCTCCAATCCCGCCTTCTCCCCAACGATAGCTACCGACGTGAAATCCACTTGAGCGGTGATGTCCTGCCGGCCGATTAACGTAAGTGGAGCGTCGGTCTGGACGTGTTGGTGGTAGGTGACGAGAGTGCCTCTGCGGCGAGCTTCGGGGTCATAGAGGTCTTTGGCGGTCCGGCCGTAATCGACGGTGAGGACGAATCCCCGTTCCAGTGTCGCGGCGATGTCTCGAGCCCAACGGTCCAGCGCCAGATTGATCTCGGCGGTCTGCCCGGGTGCGAGCTCGATTGTAAGGTCGTCTAACCGGCGTGCCAAACCTGGTTCCGAGGGCTCGTCCGCTAGGTCCACCAGTTCTTTGCCATCCAAGCCAACGTAGACCTCTTTCAACCCATCAGCGGTCATAACTACTTGGTGAACGGGAAAGGCGTCCAGGTACTCGTTGGACAGGATGCAGCCAGTTAGGCCCTTGAAGGGCGATCCATCAGCTAACACACGGCTCGTTCTAGCCGTCCCCGATTCATAAGCCATAGTTGGCCGCCGATCCAGGCAGATGTAACGCAGGGCCTCGGCGAATCGTTCAGAAAGTTTGGTGGCGTAAGATCTGATATCCCTGCAGAGAAGGCCGTTCCCCGCGCCAAGTTCCAGCACCGTAAATGGCTTGGGACAACCCAACTGATGCCACATCTGGAATAGCTGGACCGCGAGTAACGCCCCAAAAGACGGATGCACCGCCGTACTGGTGTAGTAGTCGCCGTGGGCCCCTACGGGTTCCCCGCCCGAGTAATAACCGCCCTGAGGCCAATAGAGGGCAACTTCCATGAACTCGGCGAAGGTTATCTTGCCGTTCGTCCCACGTTCACGGATGCGCCGCTTGATTTCAGATTCTGCACTCATGGGACGCTGGCTCGGTCTCGTGGGGATGGCTAAAACAAAAGGGGCCGTACCGGCCCCTTTCGCTCACTGCTTTTTAAATTGCCGGACTAGGACCGGGACTCGATGGGTGTGTACTCCAAGTCCATCTCACCGATATATTCGGTGAGCGGCCGGAGCAAGATGTTGTCTTTGTACTGCTCCACGCACTGTAGCGTCCAACCAGGGATGCGCCCCAGAGCAAATATGGAGATGAA
The DNA here is from genome assembly GCA_002698265.1 of Chloroflexota bacterium. Classification (GTDB taxonomy): domain Bacteria; phylum Chloroflexota; class Dehalococcoidia; order Lucifugimonadales; family UBA3495; genus UBA9611. Next base: position 2,867 of record NZVX01000068.1, read on the forward strand.
CAGGTCGTCTGGTATCCCCAGCAGGTAGTAGATCGACCCGGCGAAGAAGTCCACGTTCACGCAGATGCCTTTGGAGCGGTACGGCTGCATCGTGTTTTCTTCCAGGTGCTGTAGAATCTGGAACCACTCGGGGTGTCCACTCTTCTCGCCAAGGACCTTCGAGCGGTCCCGCAGGTGCCTGGCCCGGGGGTCCTCAGCGCGGTAGACCCGGTGCCCAAATCCCATGATGCGGTCGCCGTTGTCCAGAAGGTTGCTGGCGTATTCGGCGGCGTTCTCCGGGTTGCCGATATCCAGGGCCATCTTCATGACTTCTTCGGCAGCCCCGCCGTGGGCCGGACCCTTCAACGTACCGACGCCGGTGGTGACGGCTGAGTGTAGGTCAGAGACCGTCGATGCGGTCACTCTGGCGGCGAAAGCCGAGGCGTTGGGGCCGTGCTCGGCGTGCAGGATGAAGTCCACGTCTAGAAGATCGGTGGTCTCCTGGTTCGGGAGTTCGTCAAATAGCATGTAAAGGAAGTTCCCGGCGTGGTTCAGGTCCGGGTTGGGCGCCACCGGCTCCAGGCCCTGCCGCAGGCGGTGGTGCGCCGCGACGATGGTCGGTCCCATTGCCGTCAGGCGGATGCCCTTGCGGATGGTGGCTTCCACCGAGTTGTCAGTCACTTCGGGGTCGAATGAACCTAGGGCTGAGATGGCGGTCCGGAGCACGTCCATGGGGTGGCCAGTCTTGACCAGGTCGATGACCTGTATCACATCGTCAGGGATGATTCGGTTGGCGCGCAGCAGAGAGTCGAAATCGGCCAGTTGCTTCTTGTTGGGGAGGTCGCCGTAGAGCAGAAGGTAGACCACTTCCTCGAAAGTCGATTTCTCAGCCAGGTCGTGGATGTTATAGCCGCGGTAGAGCAGCTTGCCTTCGATTCCGTCGATGAAGCTGGACTCGGTGGTGTCGAAGTAGACATCTTTGAGTCCTTTGATTATCTCTGGGGGCATGGATCCACCTTCCTTCAGGGTACGCGGCCAGGGTACGCCGCCAGAACTTTCTGAGCCGTTCCCGCAAGAACATCAGCGGGTTTTCTGGGGAGAAAACGGCAGGAAACGGAGTTCGGAATTACATAAAATACCGCCCGTAATTCGTGCCTGATTTTAGCATCGGCCTATAGGGGTGTCAAGCTGAAGCGGGCGTGGCAGCAGCCTCGCGACGGCGCTAAAAACCCCTTAAGCATCGATGCGATGCTGGTCGCATCACCGGCCACCCATATCGTATGGAGAAACACCTTTGACGGCGGCCTTCCAGTCGTTACAATAGATAAACGGGCTCCCGGCGTCCACATCGGCGGCCCTTGTTCCGTGGAGGGATGGCTGAGTGGACGAAAGCGACGGTCTTGAAAACCGTTATGGGGGCAACCTCATCGTGGGTTCGAATCCCACTCCCTCCGCCAGATCAGCTAAGCAGATATGCCTCGGTGGATTTTTACCTAATCACTCCACCGGCTCGATACCATCCGCCACTCAGGAGACCGGCTCTCCCAGAGACCTGGGATTGATTGGTGTGGGCATCGCCTGCACTGCGGGGAGTACTTTCTCAGCGAAGAGCCGGAGGCTCTTTTCGGCCTTGTCCCTGGGCATCCCGCCGTAAAACATGTGAACCACGATCTTTTCCAGGCTGAGGGATTCCTGCAGCGTCTTGATCCTCGCGATGATCTCGTCCGGTGTACCGATGGGCTGCGTCCCGCGGCGTGCCTCGAAGCTGGCGTCCGCTGTGCCGATATCTGCGGTCTGGCGCTCCAGGTATTCCTCGTAGCCGTGGATGCCATCGAAGCCCGGGTTGTTCCATTCGAAGTAATGGTGCTGCGCCGCGGTGAGCTGGTCGTGGAAGTAGTTCCACCCCTCTTCGGCTTCCGCTGAAGTCTCGGCGCAGTACATCCACAACAGCGTGGTGGGCTGGTCAGGCGGGAGGCCTAGATCGCCGCGAATCTTGTTGAACATCCGCACTTGATTGGTCATCTCGTCCAGGTCGGCGCCGGAGACAAACATCTGCCCCAGGCCGTTTTTGGCGGCCATCTGCGCCGATGCCTTGGTGGTGAACGCGACTTTGATGTTCTTGGTCAGATCGCCCTTGTGGCGGGCCTGAGGCCGGATGGTGGTCGGCGGGATATCGTACACCTCGCCGTGGAATTCGAACCGCTCCGTACCGTCGGCGGCCTTGATGGCGTTGATTACATCGTAGAAGTACTTGTGGGACTGCTCTAATGGATAACCCAGCGAAGCATACTCGTGAGGTGCGATTCCCCGGCCGATGCCCAAGTGGAGGCGCCGGCCCTTCAATAGGATGTCCAGCATGGAAATCTCGTGGGCCAGCCGCACGGGGTTCCACCATGGCGCGACAATCACCGCTGTGCCCATGTCGACGCGGCTGGTGCGGCCCGCCCAATACGAAAGGTATTGCAAGGGGTTCGGCTGCATCGAGTAGGCGGACCCGTAGTGCTCGGTGGCCCAGATGGAATCGAAACCCAGGGGTTCTACCAGGTCTCCCATATAGAGGGTGTCGTCCATATTCTGGGCGTCGGAGACGTCCGGTGGGCGGTTATAATCTCCCTGCATCAGACGATCCCAGTCACCTTGGTTGTATCCGGTGACCATCACTCCACAATGCATCAGCGTTCTCCTTCTCCAGAGGCTGTACATCTTCGGCCAGGTCTGCCGACTGTGTCAATATTTATTGTGGCGCATCCGCCGCCAGATTAAGACATCGCGCAGGCCTTTCATGGCGTAAACTACGTTGCATCTCTACTCATGCCCGCAGGAGAACTGATGACCGCAGTAAGGAACTTTGACAGCATAATATCGGCTGACTCCCATGTCTATGAGCCGTCCGACCTGTGGGAGAAAGCATTGGGAGACAGATTCGGTGAGAGAACACCGAGGACTATTTACGATTACCAGGGAGAAGAGGGGACTTATTTCTACAGCGGGTATCAAGGACTGCCGGTAACCAAGATTCGGCAGGGCACAGCCTACGATTCGACAAACGCCGCAAGGATCCAGGCCAATGAAAAGGGGTTTAGCGCCTGTGGCGTTGACCCCGCGGTCCGGGTTGCATTTCAGATAGAAGCAGGTCTGGATGCCGAAGTGCTGAATCCGACCACCATGCACGGCATCATGAGGAACCCCGACGTTGAGGTGCTGAAAGCGTGTTCCGAAGTCTACAACGATTGGGAATCGGAATTCGTCTCGCACGACCCCAGGCGCCTGATCGGCGTGAGTGTGGTCCCTTTGCATGATGTGGACTGGGCAGTGAAAGAACTAGACCGGACCATGAAAAAGGGCCTGCTCAACCCCACCATCAACTGCCAAGCCCCCGATGGATGTGTGCCCTATCGCGACCGAAGTTACGACCCGTTCTGGGCCGCCGCCAGCGAAGCCGGAGTACCAATCACCCTGCATATCCTCACGGGCAGAGTGCTGGACACGCTGATCTTGGCACGGACCGACCAGACCCAAGAAGAGCGCGAGGGTAACCCGGGCAGTTGGATCGACCTGTCCAGCGAGATACAGAATGTGCTGGCCAACGATTTCATTTTCGGGGGGATCTTAGACCGCTTTCCCGGACTGAAGATCTGCTGCAGCGAATTCGAGGTCTCGTGGGTGCCGGGGTTTATGGCCCGGTTGGACCAGATCGAAGTGATCGCGCCTCGCTTGGAGGTCCCGACGTTGAAGATGAAGGCCAGCGAATACATGCGCTCCCGCGTCTGGCACGGATTCATTGACGACACAGCCGCCGCCTTTTGCATTCCGTTCGTCGGCGCCGACCAAGTGTTGTGGGGGTCGGATTTCCCGCATACCAGGTCCATGGGGCTAGAGGTGCACACGGAGCTCGGCGACTTGTTGGAATCCATGACGAAAGAGGACCAAGAAAAAGTGGTCAGCGCCAGCGCGGCCAAGTTATTCAATTGGAGTAAGGAATAAAGCGTTTCTGATGCCCTGCCTGGCGGTGCCCGCATAGCGATGAACGTAATTTGGAGAGTCGAATGTTCACGAGTTTTCACCACGCCAGCTATCTCGTACCCGACCTAGACGCAGCGATCGGGTCTTACGCCGAAACATTCGGCGGCCGGGAGACCGGGCGAGGAACAGTGCCCGGTCTGGGGATGGTTGGGTTCGTTCAGGTAGGTAAGGTTGAGGTGGAGTTTATCCAGCCGGAGGAATCCGCTGATCTGGCCAGCGCGGCGGCGTCGGTGCTGCACCATGTTGCCTACGCGGTAGATGACCTGGACCGAGTGGTAGCCGATTACAAGAGTCGGGGTTACCGGTTCGACACCGCAGAACCATTCATCAATTTCATGGGTTACCGCTTGATCTATCTGGACCCAGCCCACACCCACGGCACCCGCATTCACTTCACCGACTCGGTCACTCTTCGGTCTGATCGGTAGAGTAGATCGGGCAACCAATTTTGGGCGTGATTCCCAAAACATGTATGTTCTAATAGTTTCGGTACTCGGGATAATTGGTGCCGGGAGTGAATGGACGAATTTATCTTTAGGAGTGCGCGGATGAGGGTGTTGGGGTTAGTAACCGGGATGTTGATGCTGGTTGCAGCCTGTGGCGGCAATGACGGCCCATCGATCCCCACTCCAACACCGGTTGGTTCCTCGGAAGGGCAGCGGCTATTCGCGACGAAGGGCAGCGTCATTGCGCCGGCATTGTTCGAGCATAGCGCCGACCAGATAGCCCGCCAGCTCCGTGCGGGTTTAGGATCGATGCCGATCTACCCACCGGCGAAGATCTGAAACACAGGATTGATTGAAATAACCAGATATATCAATTCTCTGCAGCGTGAGCATGGTCACGTCAGTTTTGAAAACCTCAAACTAGCGTCATTCCAACACCACCGGATGGCCCTTTTAGCTTTGAAAATTGGATCGATCGAAGATGCGGTCCATCATGTTGATTACATAATCGATGTCGTGGAAGNTCACCACCGGTATCAGATGATTGACGTTTAAGAANGAATCGAAGTTGGAGACATCCATGACGGTGCCCATATCATTCAAACGATGTTGACCGGCGACACCGGCCGAGGCTTAACNTCTTTCGATATCAGCGGTGGGCTAGCCCGCTCATCAGTCTAGTCCAACGGCGTTGCCTGTGCGGTGCACCACTTGGACCACCTTTTGGACACATTAAGCGCGGGCACCTTCGTCGACCGGAGCGGGACCATCAAAAATTTACTTGATTCCGGAAATCTTTCGGATGCAATTGAAGAATTAGACCAGTTGATCGAGAACTAGTCGGCGCAACTGAGCGCATCGAAAGTATCGATATCTCCACGTCGAATCGGCCGATTCCTGCAGGTCCTTTAAAGCTTAGAAAGGTTGTTGACTGAGCCGAGGGGCACTTCTACACTGCTTCTAGGCAACCTCCAATGCAGAATCGATAGGAATACCGGGCCGATTTGGAAAACCCGGCAAGGAAGGGGTAAGTACGATGGCAATTCAGACTCTGACGATCGACTCACAGGTACATTCCTACGAGAGGAACAGCCCGGCGCGACCGTGGAGAGGGCATCTGCAGGGCCCGGACGAGGTCACCGGCGACCAAATGGTGGCAGCCATGGACGCGGTTGGCGTCGATGGAGCACTGTTGGTCTCGCCCTTCAGCATGTACGGCTACGATGCCAGCTACGCCAAGCAGGTATATGCCGCCCATCCAGGAAAGTTCGGACTTATCAGACCGTTCGATTGGCAGTCGGACACCATCGCTGATGACGTGGCTGATTGGGCGGCGGCGCCGGGGGTGGTCGGCGCCCGTATCATGCTTACGGCCGGGGAGTTTGAATCCGACGACCCTGGCCTAAACCAGATACTGGCCGCCAGCGCTAAAGCTGGAATCCCGGTGAACATCATGGCCTCGGGAAAGCTGCCGCTCTTGCGTGACCTAGCCCGCCGTAACCCGGAAACCCAGATAGTGATAGATCACTTAGGACTGACCCAGCCCTTCGTGCCACCGGCACCGCCGGAGCCCTTCGCCGACCTGGCCAACGTGATCTCATTAGCGGAATCAGACAACGTCGCCATCAAGATTTCCGGGGCGTGTACCCTATCCCACCAGCCATTCCCTTATACGGACATCTGGGATTCCCTGACCAAGATATTCGACGCCTTCGGTTTCGACCGGTGCCTGTGGGGCACCGATTGGACCCGGGCGGTTGAGCTATTGAACTATGAGCAGGGCGTTGAGGCGTTTCGGGTCACGGACCAACTCTCGGACTCAGAGCGTTCGATCCTCATGGGCGGAAGTCTGGCTAAGATCTATAAATGGTCGCCTAAATAGTTCGGCCCAACACTCCGAAGCGAGGTTTCCGGTCCCTACGGGGGAAAATACTGAAAGGCCCAGGCCACTTCAATGTGGCCTGGGCCTTTCGTTTGTTTATGCGCAGACGGTTTCCATTTTAGGTAGACCCACTTAAGCCGGTCCATCTGGGGAAACTAGTGATAACTTGGCCTTTCTGTCCAACGATTTGATCTCAATCTCGCGTTTTGATGCCGGTCCTCTTCCCTGACACGCCTCTTGGTAAAGGAGCTGAAAGGGGCTTCGTCCTTTCGTGTACTTTGCGCCTGTACCGGCATCGTGCTCCGCCATGCGACGGTCCAGGTCATTTGTGATGCCGGTGTACAGTGTCCCGTCGCCACATCGTAGGATATAAACGGTCCAGTTCAAGGGCTTACCGCAGAACTACTGCAGGTCCGAAGTGTCGTCAGAATGACTGCCCCTCAGGACGCAATGGCCGCACTTTCGGCAAACGGGATGCAGGTTGTTGTGCTGGGGATGGCTCTGTTTACAAAAGCCGGCATGATCGTCGGTACACCTGGGGCACCCTTCACAATAACGTCCGCCGGTGCCCTGGGACCGCTCTGTTTCCCTGTCTGTAATTGTGACCATCGTTCGACCCCCGGGAAAAACTTCCGGTTGCTAGGCTGGCTAAATAACAATCTTATGTCGGGAGAGTATCACAAGCCAGTTTGGTAGTCATGGATCATCTCATTTCCGGAAACCACGGAACCGGCTGAGATTGGCCGCCCTTTTTACCAGTATACTGAGGTAAAGCTTAGATAGTAGTACCAATCAATCAGATTGGGCCTCCCGGCAGGGCGGCTTCACCGGGACCGATGCCCATGGCAGACAGCATTGAATGGGCGTCCAACGAGGCGTTGCTGGACCTGCAGATTCAGACCTTTTACCAGGTCAACCGGTTCATCAGTTCGATCCATGATATGGACCAACTGTTGATTCTGATCATGCAAGAATCTGAGTCGGCCGTTAACGCGGAGGCTAGTTTCATCGCTTTGCTCGACCCAAACGACGGGCAGTTGCACATCGAATATGCCATCGGTGAGGTGCGGGACTTGACCGTGCTTGGGATTATTGGCGTAGAATCTCAAGAGATTCAGCCCGAACGCGCTCACAGGTCCATTCTGAGCGCTAAAGAGATGATATGACCAACCAGAGCTACAACCCCCTCACGGCCGAAGAAAAGTACATCATCGAGCACAAAGGGACCGAGCGGCCCTTCACCGGGGAATATGACGATTTCTACGAGAGCGGTTCCTACATCTGCCGCAAGTGCAACGCCGAGCTCTACCGATCCGCCGACAAGTTCGACGCCCACTGCGGCTGGCCTGCATTTGATAAAGAGGTGCTAGGAGCGGTGAGACACCTCCCGGATTCAGACGGCCACCGGACCGAGGTGGAATGCGCCAACTGCGGCGGCCACCTGGGGCACGTCTTCATGGGTGAAGGGTTCACTCCCACCAACGCCCGCCACTGCATCAACTCCATCTCCATGAAATTCGTGCCGGCCGAGTAGGTCATCTGCGAGCCGGGAAGGCTGGATTACGCCCGCGGTGGGCACAATGCCCGTACATACGTCAATGGCAAGGAAATGAGATGTGCCGGAGCATCTAGGTACTGCGAAACATCGAACCGCAAGCGTCGGATACAGAAGTGCGCGAGGCGGCATTGCAATTCGTGCGCAAGATCAGCGGCTACCGCCACCCTTCCCAGGCCAACACCGAGGCTTTCGAAAAAACGGTTGACAATATCTCCGTCATTTCCCGGCAATTGCTCGGGTCGCTGGTAAACCGCTCGCCTGCGGCAGCTAAAAACGCCGGCTGAGCCGGCGGTTAGTCGAAGAACTGCCGGATGGACTCGGCGATGGGGCCGGGGTCTGAGATATCTTCCATGCGCACTGTCTGCCGTTCCCCGATTCCGCTCGAAACGATGATACTTCCCCTTCCGGTATTGAGTATTGCCCGAAGATTTGGTCGCCGTCGATCAGTCCGGAGAAATTGATGCCTCGGCCCGGGTCATTGGCCTCTCCGGGCATCTGGAATCTGATGAAATTGCCGTCGATGACGCGGTGGAGTCGGCCGGACCCGGCGATTGACGGTGAGGCTACTTCCAATCTGCCAGTTACTTCGCAACCGAACTGTTCCAACGTTAC
>NZVX01000069.1 GCA_002698265.1 Chloroflexota bacterium
TTCCAGTCCTGTTCTCGACGCGGTGCCCGAATTTTACCATTACGAAGATACGGGTTGTGAGGTCTCAGCCGCCTGTCTCGACTGCCCGTTGCCCCAGTGCAAGTACGACGACCCGGCCTGGTTCCAGCGCAACCGGCGTTTGGCGCGGGACTTCAAGATCTGGACCGCCATGCAGCAAGATGACCTGACGGTAGAAGAAGCCGCAGACCGGTTCTCCGTCACCGTGCGCACCATCTTCCGGATCATGCGTCGCTGCCGCGACTCCGCCATGATCGACCAGGAAGAGTTGGCGGTGTTCGCCGCGGACTAGGGGTCTCGTGGGGCGTCTTTGAGCACCTTTATGCACCCCCACCGTCGTTCCGGTTTTCGCCGGAACCCACTGCCTCAACCGTGTGTCTACCTTCTGGCAAATAGACGAAGTAGGACTTTGGACGTAGGTGTTACCTTCAAATTTATGTAACACGTCCGCCAGCTTAACGACCTTGCGTGAGTAGATTCCCAAAGTTCGCAAACGAAGTGCAACACCGAGTTAAGGTGTTGTCATGGGAAACCGATATACACCGGTCGCCATTTCAGAGCAGTATGGGCTCCGGCCGAATGTCGAGAGTCTCAATGTAATCGGACCTGTCGAAGGGCCCGACTTCGCCGCAGTTCCGCTTGATAAGCCCACCCATCCCGCCATTTACTCCCCCACTCCCCCTGGCGTAAACTTTCCCCGATATGACCACGCCTCAAGAACTCGAATTCCGCTCCGGGATCGGCTTCGACTCCCACCCACTGGCTGACGGGAGAAAGCTGGTGCTGGGCGGTGTGGAGATTCCCCATGACCGGGGGTTGTCCGGCCATAGCGACGGAGACGTGCTGGTGCACGCGGTCATGGACGCGATGTTAGGAGCGGCCAACCTGGGCGACAAGGGTCTGCATTTCCCATCCAGCGACCCCCAGTACAAAGACATTCTGAGCCTCAAGTTACTGGAACGCGTCGGCGTCTTGGTCACCAAGGCTGGTTGGCGGCTCTCAAACGTAGATGCTACAATTATGGCGCAAAATCCCAGGCTCAATCCCTTCAATGCGGAGATGCGGGAAAACGTGGCCAAGAGCCTGTCCGTTTCCCCTCACCGCGTCAGTGTGAAAGTCACCACCACCGACCACCTGGGGTTCGTAGGCCGGGAAGAAGGCATCGCCGCACTAGCCGTGGTTTCTTTAACGTCTGGTGGCCGGTGATGACCGGCCCCAATTGCAGGCCCCATTAGATCTATGAAGCTATATAACACCCTCACTCACGATGTCCAGGATTTCGCACCCGCCGATGGCAAGACCGTCAAGATGTACGTCTGCGGTGTGACGCCCTATTCCTCGACCCACGTAGGCCACGCCTTCAGCTACGTAGCCTTCGATACTCTCAGGCGGTATCTGGAATTCCTGGGTTTTGATGTGCGCCACGTCCAGAATTTCACCGATGTCGACGATAAGATCATCCAGCGGGCCCAAGAGCAGGGGATAGACCCCGACGACCTGGCCGAGCAGTTCATCGACGATTTCTACCGCACCATGGACGCCCTGAATATCCAGCGGGCCGACATCTATCCCAGAGCGACTCAGGAGATCGGCCCGATAATCGAGACCATCCAGACTCTGGTGGACAACGGCTCCGCCTACCCCGCCGGCGGCGACGTGTTCTTCCGCGTCACCAAAAAAGACGACTACGGCAAGCTAAGCCACCGGACCTTAGACGGCATGCAGGCCGGGTCTCGTATCGAGATCGACGAGAATAAAGAACACCCCATGGACTTCGTGCTCTGGAAGGGCGCGCGCCCCGGGGAGCCGTCTTGGGAAAGCCCTTGGGGGCCGGGCCGGCCCGGTTGGCACATCGAGTGCACCGCCATGGCTATGACCTACTTGGGCGCCACTTTGGACATCCACGGCGGCGGCCAGGACCTGATCTTCCCCCACCACGAGAACGAGATCGCCCAGAGCGAGGCTTCCACCGGCGAGATGCCGTTCTCCCGGTACTGGGTGCACAACGGCCTGCTCCAACTGGGCGAAGACAAGATGAGCAAGTCCCTGGGCAACCTGGTGTCTGTGGAAGAAGCTCTGGAGAATTACACTCCCGACGCCATACGCTTGTATTTCCTGAGTTCCCACTACCGCAGCCCCCTCAGCTACTCCAGCGAGGGCTGCGACGCCATGGAGCGTAGCGTCGACCGGTTGCGCCATGCCCTTAGGTTTGAACCTGAATCAAACGGCGAGTCCATGGACCCATCCCCGTTCCAAGATCAATTCCTGGCCGGAATGGACGACGACCTGAACACCCCCAAGGCTTTGGCGGCCATGTTCGACCTGTCCAGGGAGATGAACCGCCAACGGGACGATGGACACTCCATTGCCGCCGCGCAAGCCTGCCTTCGCCATCTGGGCTCGATCCTGGGCCTAACGTTCCAAGAACGGGAAGCATCACTGAACGTCGACGCGGCGTCCTATAACGCCATACTGCAGGACCTCCGCTCCAAGATCTCGGAAACCGGCGAGAACGAGCTGGCCGAACTGGTCCCTAACTCCGACATTGAAGCGGTATCAGCGCCGGACATCGACCGGCTGGTGGACATCCGTACTACCTGCCGATCTTACAAACAATACGCCTTGGCCGACGAAATCCGAGGCTGGTTGGAGAGTCAGGGCATCTCCGTGGAAGACTCGGCCGCCGGCAGCATCTGGGAATACCGCCCCAACTCCTGACGGAGCCCGGTCCAACGAAAACGGCCTGAAACCCTGGGCGCAACGGAGCCAAAACTGATGCCGGATACCGCCCTGCTAGATTCTCTGATCGAGTCGTTGACCCAAGCCCTAGGCCAGGAAAACGTCCTCACCGACCCCTATGACCTGGACCGTTATTCCGGCGACGCCCTCTCCCCCACCCGCGCCTTCGGCGCTGAAGATGCCTTTGACCGCCTGGCCGACGTGGTGGCCCGCCCTGGATCAACCGAAGACGTATGCGCAGTGTTGAAGCTGGCCAACGCGTCGGGGACTCCAGTTATCCCTTACGGCGGTGGAACGGGCGTCATGGGCGCCACGGTGCCTGCGTTGGGCGGAATCATCCTGGACCTTCAGCGGATGAACAAGGTCCTGGCCATCGATCCAACGGACATGACCGCCGAAGTCGAGGCCGGCGTAGTATTGGAAGACCTGGAAAACGCACTGGCGGTCCAAGGCTTGATGCCCGGCCATGACCCCTACAGCGTACCCATCGCCACCGTGGCCGGGACCATCTCCACCAACGGCGTCGGCTACCGCGCCGGGGCCCATGGCCCAATGGGAGACCAAGTCGTCGCCCTGGAAGTCGTCCTGGCCGACGGCCGAATCATGAGCACGCGAGCAGTGCCTAACCAGTCGTCGGGCCCCAGTTTGAAACACTTGTTCATCGGCTCAGAAGGCGTCTTCGGCGTAATCACCAAGGCGACGATACGGGTGTTCCGGCTGCCGGAGGCCCAGGTCTTCTCCGCCGCCGCCTTCGACACCTTCGACAAGGGGTTCAACGCGGCGGCCGAGATGTTCGCCCTGGGGGTGCGCCCCACCCTAGTTGACCTGACCGAAGAGGACGACGGCATCACGTTCCACCTACTTTTCGAGGGATTCAAAGAGGGAGTCGAAGCCACCGAGAAACGGGCTTTATCCGTGTGCACCCAGTTCGGAGGACGCTTGCTCGGCCCGGGTCCAACAACCGCTTACTGGGAAGACCGCCGCCAGTCAGCGGAGAACTACAAGGTTTCAGCCTTGGGCAAACCTCGAAGCGTCCGTTGGAGTCGTTGGCGGGGCCGCCGAGGCTTCGACTACCTCCACCTGGGCCTGCCCATCTCCAAGGTCTTGGAATACCGCAAGAAGTGCGATGTCATCATGGCGAAATCGGGCGTGCGGGTCGTCGAGTACGCTATCTGGTCACGGCCCGAGTTGTTCTCCATGTTGATCGTCCCCGAATCAGGCGCCGCGGACGCCTCAAGCGAGCGCCTGGGCGAAACGGTGGAGCAGGTGTTGAAGCTGGCCCAGGACATGGGCGGTGTTATGGAGTACTGCCACGGGGTGGGAGTCAAACTGAACCACCTGCTTGCCAGGGAGATGGGCGTGGGCCAGGATGTGGTTCGGGCCCTGAAACTGGCTCTGGACCCCCACAACATCATGAACCCCGGCAAGCTGGGGCTTTAAGCTCAATCTTAGAGGCAAAGTGCCATGGAATTCGGACTCCAGTTCTTCCCAGACGTCGGCCCAGATGAGAAATCGGCGCAACAGTATTGGAACGAATGCTTGGACCTGGTCGATCTCTGTGACGAGCTTGGGTACGCCCAGGTCCGCACCGTTGAGCACTACTTCGAGCCCTACGGCGGTTACAGCCCGTCGCCCCACGTCTTCCTGACAGCGGCCTCCCAGCGCACCAGCAAGGCGCGGCTTCTAACCGGCGCGGTGTTGCCCATATTCAACCACCCACTGAAGATCGCCGGTGAGATCGGCATGCTGGACGCCATCTCAAACGGCAGGTTGGACTGCGGATTCGGACGGGCCTTCTTGCCCCACGAGTTCCAGCGGTTCGATCGAAGCATGGACGATAGCCGGGCCCGGTTCAATGAGGGCGTGGAGGCGGTGCGTCGGCTGCTAGAAGAGGAAAACGTAACCTTCAACGGGCAATTCCACCGATTCAGCAACGTGACCTCTCTACCAAGACCTACACAGAAACCGCGCCCACCTTTTTGGGTCGCCGCCCTAGGTACCCCGGCGTCCATGGAGGCCGCCGGAAAGAACGGCTTCAACCTGATGTTGGTAGCCTTTGCCGGGCCCCAGATGCAAGAGGCTATCGGGGCCTACCGGGAAGCCTGGCAGCAAGCGGAACACCCCAGTGAAGGCAAGATCGCCTTGGGGTTCCACATGTTCTGCCACCAGGACCGCGAGGAAGCCCACCGTATCGCCAAGCCGAACATCGACGCCTATTTCAAGTCGTTGGTGTCCGCCGCCGAGCAGGACTCAGGGTGGGGCGCCGGTGCATCTTCCCGGGACTACCCCGAATACAGCGGCTACCTTGACGCACTACGAGCTGCCAGCTTCGACTCGCTGTTGGATGGCGGCACCATCTGGGTGGGCACTCCGGACGACATACGCCAGCAGATCTCCGGCTACGCTGCCGAGGTGGGTGGTTTCAGCACCGCCTCGCTACAGGTCAACTTCCACCTCATCTCCGAGACCGACGCAGCGGCATCCATGCGCCTCTTCGCCCAGGAAGTGATTCCCGCATTTTAGTGACAAAACCATTACTGTACGCTACGGATTCAGGAATTAATTTCTTTGGGGATTGAAATTTTGGCGGTTAGTGCAAATCACACCCCGTCATAATGTCTTATGCCCCATCACGAAACTCGATGTAGCGAGGCACACATTATACGTTGACACAATAATATGGAAGCTTTATCAGGTATATAGATTAAGTATCGTAAAACTCCATACTTAACCGGACGCGACGTCCGAAGGCTAGGGAACTGGAAATGGCGAAACCGAATCGGCACAAGAACGGGCATCCGAACTTTTTACACCTGGGCGAAATGCTACATACCGTGGAAGACGGGATGGTCGCGGCCTATGACTGGTCGTCAGGACCGGCCATGACTGAGAAGCAGCGCGTTGAGCATAAGCTTGCCGAGACCGAGCCCATCCGCCGCACCGGCCCGATGGGATTGTAAAAAGGTCTCCCACTCATTTTTGAGAATGTCATCCTGAAGTAGCCCCGGTCGCACCCAACCACCGACCCCTTGCCGCAGTGTAACCTTCACCGCGATCACGGCCGGGGAAACACCTTCTCCACGGCGGCAGCGAAGTAGCTGCCGCCTTTTCTTTTGCCCGGCCTCTTTTTCCGTTCGTGGTGAGCCCGTCGAACCACTAGAACGGCAATTCCTGTCCGATGCCCTGCTCTTTGGCCTTGGTGTACACCAATTGGGCCGCCGCTATGTCCTCTAGCGCCAGGCCCATCGACTCGAAAAGCGTTATCGAATCGGCCGAAGGACGGCCGTTGACCCGGCCGGAGACCACGTCTTGGAGCTCCTTGGCCATGTCCCAGCGGAAGCTGCCCCTGGGCTCCAGCCAAAGCAGGTCGCCGCACTCGATCTTGGCTTGGTCCAGATCATCCACCACTATGACCTCGGAGCGCACCACCGCCTCTTCGTCGATCTCCCTCCGCATCCAGTGGTTCCCACCGGCAGCGTTGATGTGGGTGCCGGGGGACAGCCATTCACCCAGTAGGGCGGGCTCGCGGGCTGAGGTTATGACGATTACCAGGTCGGCGCCTTGTACGCACTCCTCAGCGCTGGCCACCGCCTTCACATCCACTCCTAGGCTCTCAGTGCTCCGTTTGGCGAACTCTTCGCGGCGTTCCTCACGTCGGCTGAATACCCGAACACTTTTGATATCACGGACCGCGCAGACTGCCTCCAACTGAGTGCGGGCCTGAAACCCGGACCCGATCACGGCCACGGTGGCGGCGTCTGCTTTGGCCATGTATTTGGTGGCCACCCCGCTGGCGGCGCCGGTGCGGATCTGGCCCAAGCGGCCGGCCTCCATGCAGGACAGCAGACCCCCAGTCTCGTAGTCATAGAGCATGACGATCATTTTGGCCGAACCAGGCCCGCCGAAAGAGGGGTAAGCCTTGTATCCAAACACTCCTTGGCCGGAGTTGGCCGCGGTCATGAAATGGAAGAAGCCGCCGGGCATGCGGATTCGGTTCCTGGGAGTATTGTCCACCTTCCCCTCTCCGGCATGGGCGAAGGCCTGGTCGAGCACGTCGATGCACTCGTTCATGGGCAGCAGTTGGGCCACTTCCTGGTCGTTCAAAAACAGGGCCATCTTTCTCTCCTGGTATCACCCGAGCGGCAGGCTCTTTGGGCTTCACTCGTGCCCAGGCACGGGCGGCAGTCCAGTATAGCACCGAGGATTCCCTCCGAATAGGCGTCAAAAACAGGCGTCGCTTTGCTACAATTATTTGGCATATCGGCACGTTTGATAGAGGAAAGATTTCCAGACATGTTCAAGCCCCGCGTCTATGTCACCCGGCAGATATTTCCTGACGCCTTGGACCTCATCGAGAAGTCTGCGGATCTGGAACTCTGGCCGGAGGACGAACCGCCCTCACCGGAACAACTTAGAGAGGCGATGGCAGACGTGGACGGCGCGATAATCAATGTCATGGACCGGATAGACGCCCCGCTCTTGGACGCCGCCCCCAAACTCAAGGTCTTGAGTCAAGTAGCCGTGGGGCTGGACAACGTCGACATCCCGGAGGCCACCAAGCGGGAGATACTGGTCGGATACACACCGGGTGTACTGGCTAAATCGACGGCCGACCTGGCGTTCGGACTGCTGCTGGCCGTTGCCCGGCGCGTCGTCGAGAGCGACAAATGGGTCCGGGAAGGCAACTGGAAGATCTCGCACCACCCCATGTTCTGGCTGGGCTCAGAGGTCAACGGCAGCACCTTGGGCATCCTGGGGCTCGGCGGAATCGGCTTGGAGATGGCCAAAAGGGCCAAGGGCTTCGATATGAAGGTCCTCTATCATTCCCGCACCCGAAAGTCGGAGACGGAGAAAGAATACGGTCTTAAATACGCCTCATTCAACCGGGTGTTGACCGAGTCCGATTTCATATCCATCCATGTGCCATTGACCCCGGAGACAACCCGGTTCATCGGCGAGAAACAACTGAAGATGATGAAGTCCTCTGCGATCCTGGTGAACCTGTCCCGCGGTCCGGTGATCGACACCGGAGCTCTCTGCAAAGCGTTAACCAAGGGCTGGATCGCCGGAGCGGGACTGGACGTTTTCGACCCGGAGCCTATTCCGGCCGGACACCCGGTGCTCGGCCTGGACAACGTGGTGGTCCTGCCGCACATCGGAAGTGCGTCCAACCGTTCCCGCAGGGAGATGCATCTACTAGCGGCAAGGAACCTGCTGGCCGGACTCAACGGCGAGCGGTTGGAGGAGTGCGCCAACCCGGAAGTGTACGAATTTCTGGGCATCTAAGACTAACGTCTGCCTTTTCCCGCCTACCGCCTTGGCGGAGGTAGTCCGCCCCCAGCAGGCCGGGTCCGCACAATCTCCGAACCACGGTAACAACTCACCGTATATGGGTAGGAGTTGGTCAGGTGGTAGTGATACGTAGCGGTCTCGGACCCGTTCAATTCGATGTTGTGGGTATGGCCGTGGCATTCATATAGGTCGGCGTTTACGATCTCCCGGCCTTGATTGTCGTAGATACCAAACAACCCGAAGCCGTCCATCGCATAGCCCGCCAGGGTGTGTGCCTCATTTTGGCAGAAACCAGGCCCATGATAGTGATACTCACCGGCGCCCTGCGGGTGCCCAGCACATAGGTCCTGGACCTCATGGGCCGCCGCATCCCTTCCGGCGTCGTCCAAGGCGTTGTAGACCGCCACTCCATTCAGAGATATGCCAACGATGCCCATGGGGACACAACTCGCCGTGGCAGCCATAATCGGATCAAGGGGCAGTGACAGATCGACCGTATGCCTGCCGATGGCGTTGGGATTTCGGTCGATCTGGTAGGCCGGGTCGTTACTTTTTGTGGGGAAAGTCCCCGTTGGGTGGCCCACAGGAAGGGCGTTTCCGGTCACAACCCTTCGTCCGTTACTCTCCTCGGAAGAGACCACTGCATCGGGCCAACCGACTTCACCCGCACGGTTATCTTTCTTGCGGGGTACCAGTAATCGCTCACAACCCAGTCTCCGGTATGCTGCGCACCACCGCCGCGAAACTCCTGGGAGCAAGCGTAGACCAATCCGCTCTGGGGGCTGGCACTTACTTTGCCGTCGCCGATGAGGTACCGGGGGTCTCCTATGATCGGGTCGGCCCTGTCGTGGCGACCGAAGTCGGTTTCGGCGATTCGGAGGCGCGGTCATTCACTTCCAACGCGATCAGGCGGTCATTCCTCCCCGTGTAGACCACCTCGACCCCTTGCCCCAACTCCCGGTGGACCAGTAGGTGCGCGGCATCGATGCCGATTGGCCCCTCAGTAACGAACTACCATACTCGGCCGGCGTCGTCTTGCACCTGGAGCAACTCTATCTCGACTGAGTTCCGTGCGACTGCATCCACGACTTGCCCCGTCATCAGCCGCAAGATCGGAAGAGGCACCACCGTTGGTGTCGGGGTCGGATCATCGGTTGGTTTCGCGGTGGGAATCGAGGCCGGAGGAGGCACCGGTGTGTCGGTGGGCGTTTCTGTGGGCTCGGCCGGCGCCTGGGTGGAGAGGATGGTTGTTTCAGTCTCGGTCCCGCCGCCACGGCCAGCGAAATCAGCTGCTAAAAGCCAACGGACTATGAGCAGCCAAGACTTTCTCATGAACTGAGGGCTCCGCAGGCGCCTGCGCCTGGGCCTGGCGGTAATGAGAGATCGAGTCTTTAGGTGAGAATACCGCAGGAGAGGAAGTATGGCGGAGAGGGCGGGATTCGAACCCGCGAGAAGATTGCTCCCCTACGCGATTTCCAGTCGCGCCCGTTCGTCCACTCCGGCACCTCTCCAGCTCGGCGGGAAATTCCCGCCCAGAGGACCCGGAAACGCCTGATCAGACTTACTGCCGGGAACCCTGAGACATCAGCCATTATAGGCAACGGCGCGCTAGGCTGTCCACAGACTCAAGGATCGATTATCCATTGCCGCCCTTCAAATATGCCCGTCTACTCCCCTATAATGTTTCCAGACCAATACGCGGGACAATGCCGCATAGGAGTAAATAGAACTATGGCCGATGCAGGCTTCATCAAGGTCGCCCAGGTAAGTGAGATCCGGCCCGGCGAGATGATCGCCGTCGAAGTGGCAGACGAACAGGTTCTTCTAGTCAACGTGGACGGCAACATCCATGCCATCGACGACATCTGCTCCCACGCCTATGCCACCTTGTCCGAGGGTGATTTGAGAGGGGAAGAGGTTGAATGCCCCCTCCACGGCGGTTCATTCAACGCCATCACGGGAGTGCCTATAAACCCGCCGGCCAACGAGTCGCTCCGGGTCTACCAGGTCCAGATAGAGGGTGACGACATACTCGTAGCGCCGCCCGCCGTTTAAGCGGCTTCAAACCCAAACCGCAATCAGAGGCCGGGTATCTTGTCCAGTATGTTCAGGACCTGGATCTCCGGCGGGGGCCAGTAGACCAACCATGCCTTGCCACGGAGATTGGCCTCGGGGACGGCTCCCCAACTGCGAGAATCGTTGCTGTGGGAGCGATTGTCCCCCAGAACGAAGTATTCGACTTCTCCCAAAGTGATCTCTGCCGCGTGGGAACCGTCTTTCTCGGCAAGGTACGGCTCATCTAGTTCCACCTCATTCACAAACACCGTGCCCGCATTCATGCGAATGGTTTCACCCGGCAGCCCAACGACCCTTTTCACGAAGTCCTTCTTGGGGTTGTTGGGGTTCGAATCCGGAAACTCGAAAACTATGACCTCTCCCCGCTTTGGAGCGTGGATCGCGTGCCGGGACATGCCTTCGCCGGCCTTCCAGAAGGGAACGATCTCGGCCAGCCGGTCCATGTCCACCTGCAGGTAAACCAGGCGGTTGACCAACAGGTACTGGCCGTGTTCCAGAGTGGGGTCCATGCTATAGCCCTCAACTCTGAAGTTCCGCACGGTGACCTGCAGCAGCATGAACACCACCGTCGCCAGGACAACGGCTTCGATTATTTCTCTTCCAACACGCGCCAAAGGGTTCTCCCTTCGTCAGATACGATTGGGCAGATACAAAAGGTGCCTAAAAAAGTATAGCACCCGCCTGCCGATACGTACCGCCGTTTGTCCCCGTACGCACGGTCTGCTACAATCTGCGCCTAGACCAACCGCTCCTATTTAACCCCAGACCCACGGAGGGACTAGCCCATGAGTTGGCGTTTCCAACTGCTGAACAAACCCTACGGCAGCGTGACCGAAGGCCCGGTATGGGACGGCGAGAACCTGCTGTTCACCCACATAGCGGCCAGCCGCATCTATCGCTGCGACCACAAGACCGACGAGATCACTGTCTGGCGCGAAGGCACCAACCGCACCAACGGCCTGGCCCACGACGAGCAGGGACGACTCTTCGGCTGCTGCTCCGGCGGCCGGGCCATCCTGCGTTTCGACCCAGACGGCAACAACGTTGTCATCGCCGACGGGTTCGAGGGCCATCAGCTGAATACCCCCAACGACCTGGCCGTCGACCGCCAGGGCCGGATCTGGTTCACCAACCCCTGGAATGCCACCAACATCGATGCCACCGAGATCGAAGAAGCAGGCCTCCGCGCCGTGCTCTGCGCCACTCCCCAGGCCAATGGCACTTACTCGGTCGCCAGAGTCGAGACCGACAGCAGCATGCCCAATGGAATCCTGGTGTCCATCGACGGCAAGACTCTGTACGTGGCTGAGAGCAACAGCGATGACGCCAGCATAGACCGGGAACTTCGGGCCTACCCCATCAAGGACGACGGCTTCCTGGGTCCCTACGAGACTCTGCACGCCTTCGGAACCAACAAACGCGACCCCCAGCGCGGAATCGACGGCATGTGCCTGGACCGCGAGGGCAATATCGTCGCCACCGCCGGTTGGCCCTCTTCCGGCCCCGGCCCGCTTATCTATGTGTTCGACCCCAAAGGCCGGGTCATCGAGACCCACCCAGTGCCCTGCATCCGGCCCACCAACTGCGCCTTCGGCGGCCCGGACCGCTCGACTCTGTACGTGACCAGCGCCGAGGGCCATCTGTTCAAGGCCGAGACCGACATGGAAGGCTGGGCCTTATTCCCGTAATCGCGGGCTCAGCCACCTACCGAGAGCATCTACCATGAGTTTGCAAGGACGAAACAGCCTGACCAACCAGGGATTCACCCGGGCGCAACTACGCCAGGGTGGAGGCCGCGGCAATGGCAGCGACCACCTGGACGAGTTGATCGGCGCCACCGAGTTATTCGTTTACCAAACGCCCAACATGAAACCCAAGGGCTTCGAATCGCTGAAGCTGTTCGTGGCTGCGTCCGAATGTGAAATGATATTCACTGTGGATGTTCCACCGGAACTGAAGAACTACGAGGCATTCCGCATCACCCACAGATCAGGAGAGAAGATACCCGACGCAGTCCTCCGCCGCTGCCACGCCTGGGCCCACGGCCGCAACTTCCTCCACAGCTTCTTCAAACCCATGTACGGGGCGCGGTAGGGGCAACTCTCTGTATATCTGGCCATCCGTTCCCGGTGAGTTCGTCATACCAACTCCTCCGCATCGACCATCCCTCACCGAGCAACCGTCGATGGTTGCAGGCTCAGCCAGGGCACGGGAAAAGCCCCTAGCCCTCCGCCGCCAACTGGTCCCAGACCAACGCCGCAGCTCCGGCCAGACCCACAGAGTCGCCCAGCCGGGCTGACGTAAGCTGAAACTCCTTGTGAAGTTCGCTCATGGTGCGTTCCCGGATCCCTTGGTCGATTCGCGGCAGCAGGTCCAGCTTCACTAGGCCCTGGGTCACGCCACCGCCCAGCACGATCATGTCGGGGTTAAACAGGTGGACAACGTTGGTCAGCCCGATAGCCAAGGCGGACACCGCGCCAGCCACAATCGACATGGCCAAAGGGTCGTTCTTCCCAGCGGCGTCAAAAACCGCCTCGGAATCGAGAGACCCGGCATCCAGCTCGGCAAGAACAGATTCAGAAAAATCCCCAGAAGCCACCTTTTGCCTAGCGATTCGTTCGATGCCCGTGCCCGACGCCATAGCCTCGAGACAACCTGTGGCGCCGCACTGACACGTCAATGCTGAACTGGAAGTGTCCACTAAGGTGTGGCCGATCTCCCCTGTGAGACCGTTGGCCCCCAGAAACACCGAACCGTTGTCCACCACGCCACCTCCGACGCCGGTGCTAACGGTCACATAGAACAGGGTCTTCACCGGGCGGCCTGTGTCCGCGGATTCCTTGCCAGCGCCATAGTAATGCTCACCCAGCGCGGCCAGATTGGCATCGTTGCCCACCCAGACCGGCACGTTGAACGCCTTTTCCCACAGGGCCTTGAAAGATACTCCATCCAGCACCATCAGATTGGGCGGCTGGAAGAAAGTGCCGGTGGTTGGCTCCACCGGGCCGGCCACGGCGGCGCCGATGCCCGCCACCGGCCCGATGGCCTGATCGATGGCGTTAGCCAGCAACTTCTCGGCATTCGTCAGATATTCTTCTTTAGACCCGTTCTGGGGGTTGGGTTCCCGCGCCTGCCAGAGGATCTCCCCCTGTCTGTTGATGACCGCGGTCCGCGTCCAGGTCCCGCCCCAGTCCATGGCCACTACTACCTGTGGTGTCCTCATCGCTCCAACAGCTCGTTGATGGTGTTTCGGAGGGTGGTCTCGGTCAACGGACCCGACAGTTTCTTGACTAAGATACCTTCCCGGTCGATGAAATACTTCTCCGGAATGCCCCGGACGCCATAATCGATGGCCACAACCCCGCTGGCGTCGAACCCGTTGGGGTAGGCCTGCCCCTCCTGCTGCAGAAAGAGCTCTGCGTCGCCGATATTGTCCCAGATATCCACCCCTAGGAACTCCACCGGCTGCCCCTGGAACTCCCGGTACACCTTGGCCAGAGCTGGCGCTTCCACCCGGCAGGGCGGGCACCACGACGCCCAGAAGTCCACCATCACCACCTTCCCTCGGAGGTCAGAGAGCTGCACCGTCCCGCCCCCGATCAAGTCCAAATCGAAATCCCTAGCTGCACTGGCATCAATCTCAAACTCGACCAGATCGGAGTTCACGGCCAGTCCGCCCGGATTCCCGCCGATGCTGATGGATGCCCAGGAAAGGATGGCGATCAAAGCCGATATTACAGTTCCCCCACCCAGCACTATCCAGCCGCGTTTGGTCATTCCCGTTGCTCTCCAGGTATTTCTCCGTGTTGACTAGTGTCGGGGTCCAAGACTCTGGCCATGAGTTCCAACCGTTGGGCGTGATACTCGTCTTCCGAGAGGTCTCCCTCTTGGTATCGCTGGTCCAAGACTGCAACCGCCCGCACCACTACGGCCCGCTCCGCCGGATCGACCGTCCAGGCTGCCGCGTCAGTC
This sequence comes from Chloroflexota bacterium, assembly GCA_002698265.1. GTDB lineage: Bacteria > Chloroflexota > Dehalococcoidia > Lucifugimonadales > UBA3495 > UBA9611. Next base: position 14,098 of record NZVX01000069.1, read on the forward strand.
TGATTGCCTGCTGTAACCGGACGGTAGCCCCGTATCGTGCCCCAGAACAGCATAGCAGCCAGAGTGGCTCCCAAAGCGCTGGGAATGGCTATCTGCCAGAATTTTCCTCCGGTCACCGATCCGGAGAACCGGGACCAGACTCCCGGCATCGGCAGACCGGTGATCTCCAATTGCAATCCCTGGCCCGGAGCAAAATCGTGCCCTTCGTAGACGCGGTAGGCCGTACCCTCGACAGTGATCGGGTCTATCTTTTCGAGCCCANGCACTGCCACATCGGAGATGCTNTCCGGCACCCACACCTGNAACAGACCCGCTCCTTGGACCAGACTCTGACGGTAGGCGATGGTCTCNTCCTCGTAAGGAACGGTGTATGAAAAGTTCATGCTGTGGTCTCCGGGCTCAACGGACGAGGTAACAGCGAATCCGGTGCCGATGGATACGATGTCTCCGCCGGGCAGGTCAGATTCCACCGCCAGTTCCGCCGGATCAGGGGGTAGAGCGAAGCGAAGAAAGCTGATCTGGTCCAGCTTGGTCAGGTCGGGGAGTAAAGTGCGGTCACTGGGATTTACGAATGAAACGAACTCCAGAACACTGGCCAGTTGGTCATCTTCGTTCAGGGCGACAAACACCATCACATGCTGCTCCACCTGGATGATGGAGGCGTCCCGAGTCGTCTCGAACACCGTGACCACCAGGTCTTCGGCCAGTCCAGCGCTGTCCAGAGACAGTCCGTAAAAGACGCCTTGATGGTCCACGCTGACGGCGTAGGACCCGCCCTCTTCGATCTGAACATTCTCGAACACGAACCTGCCCTGGGCGTCGGGCTCGGCCTGCCCCGTGGCGGCCAGCCTGCCGTCGGCAGCGGTAACCAGCATCAGCACGTTGAGACCCTCAAATGTCTCCGCGCCTTCCGTGCCATTCACCACTCGTCCGCGGACGTCTATGGCCTCTTGAGCCCGGAGGGAGTCCTGTTCCAAGGGGGATAGAAATAGCGCGACGGCCAGAACCGCGAGCAAGAACAGCTTTGCCTTCACGATCGCGGCGCCATCTCTGCGCCGCAGTTGGGACAGGCAGCAGTGCCTTCCAGGACTGCGGCACTGCAATCGGGGCAGACGGCCGCGTTTCCTGCAACGCCGCGAGCTAGGAGGATCTCTTGTTCTAGGACCCACGCCGGGTCGCCGCGTCCCGCCTCAAGCTGGTCTCTAAGCACCGTAGCGGCCTGCACCCGGTATGCCTGAAATTGCGCTTGGAAGTCCTCTTCCGGCATCCGGCCCAGTTGATACTCCAGGTCCAGTGTGGTTATGGAGTCGAAGATATCGGCCAGGGCCTGGTCGTCGGTCTCCGGCGGTGAGTCCGCGACTGGCAGGGGTTGCCGTCCGCGTACGAACGCGTAGGCCACTACGGCAAAACTGAATGCCGCCAATACCGCGCCAACGAAGATGGATATGACGGTTTCGGCGTCCATGAGATTCAGTTTATCAGGCCGTCAACGGGCCTAGGCCGCCGAGGGACGATGGCCGGCGGCGAAACGGCGGGGGCTGGGTACCGGAGCCGGGGCGCGTATCTTCTGGGGCCAGAGGGCAATCACGGTACCAAGCACCATCACCGGACCTGCCACCCACATCCACCAGATAAGTGGGTTCACTAAGATACGGAAACCCACGCTCCCGTCCGGCAGGTTCTCACTGGGGACGATGTACAGGTCTTCGATTGGCGTGGAGCGGATGGCCGCGTTGGTGGAAGCCATGTTAAAGCTAGGGTAAAAGGCCCGTTTGGTGCGAATGGTATCCAAAAGGTCTCCATCACGAAACACCTGGACCGTCGATTCAAACTCGGTCCGGTTGCTCTTGGGAGTCGCGAGAGTGCCAAGAAAGACCAATTCGTAGTCTTCGACGACAGCGGATTCTCCAGGGCTGAGCACGACGTCTCTTTGAGTGCTGAAGAACGACGTGCCGACGATGCCCAAGGTCACCATGACCACCGATAGATGCACGATGTAACCACCGTAGCGGGGCCGGTTGGCTGCGATCAAGCGCAGGAACGCGGTTGCGTAATTCTCCCCCGAACTGCGGTGGCGCGAGCGCGTCCCCCGGTACCATTCCATCAGGATCCCGCCGGTCACGAAGGACGCCAGCCCAAACGCCAGAAGGGCGTATTCCTTATGCAGACCTAGTATCGCCAAGACCGCCACCGTAGCCAACCCGGCAACGGCCGGTGGCAGCAGCGTCCTCCGTAGCGTGGCCATGCCGGCTTTCCGCCATGGTATCAATGGCCCGATACCCATCAGGAAGATAAGTCCAAGCATCAAAGGCCCGTTCACCTGGTCGTAGAAGGGCCGGGCCACCGTGATCTCTTCGTCGTTGGTCAGGCGAGAGATCAAGGGATAAACGGTTCCCCATAGTGTCACGAAAGCGATGGCCAGCAGCAGCATGTTGTTGACCAGGAAGGCTGCCTCCCTGGAGAGCATGGAGTCCAGGTTCTGGACGCTCTTCAACAGTGGATAGCGCCAGATGAAAATGGCGAAGGGGACAACCACGCCGATAGCCAAGAACATCAAGAAAACCCAACCCAACTGGGAGGCTCCGAACGAATGGACCGAAGGCACCGACCCGCCCCGGTTCATGAACATCCCGTAGAGCGCCAGCCCGAAGGCAACATTGATCAGGACGATGTTCCACATGCGGAACATGCCCCTGCGCTTCTGCACCATGATCGAGTGAATAAAGGCTGTGATACCCAACCACGGCATGAACGCCGCGTTCTCCACGGGGTCCCAGAACCAGAACCCGCCCCAGCCTAGGATGGTGTAGGCCCACCAGGACCCCAGGAGCAGGCCACCGGCCAATAACACCCAAGAGACCATTCCCCAGACCCGCCCGGCGTCCACCCATTCGTCGCCCGTCTTTCCGGCCAACAGGGACCCGATGGCAAAGGCAAAGGGTACGGTGATGCCGATCAGGCCGGCCATCAAGGCTGGCGGATGAAAGAACATGCCGAAGTGGGTGAGCAGGGGGTTGATCCCTTCACCGTCCAGTGGCACGAAGGGCAGTTTGTCGAATGGGTTGGCCATGACAGCCATAACCGCCAGGAAAAACGTCAGGGTCAGCATGAGGACAGCAGTGGTATACGGAAGAGCGTCCTTGAACTTCTCTGGGGCCCTCCAGACGGCGATTGCGGACATGATCGCCAGGATAGTGGCGATATACAGCAGGGAACCCTCGTTTCCGGCGTAGAAGGCCACCCACGTGAATCGGCTGGGCATGGCCAGGTCGCTGTGCGCGGCCACGTAGGCGATCTCGAAGTCACGGCTGATAAAGGCGACCACCAGGCTAAGGGTAGCCGTCAACAGGGCCAGCCCGACGGCATACATCGCAGTTTGGGAACTATCAACCAACGCCGGCGACAATCGCAGCTTTCCGGCCACAGACCCGATCGTCGAATAGGCAGCAAGGGCCAGGGCGATCCAGAGACTTATTGCGCCTAGCTCAGCCATCTATATCTTCTCGTCCGTTCCAGCAGGGACGTTCCGGTCGGGTGCCTCGGTGCCGGATGATTCTGCGGCGGGACCGGGCGGATTGGATGTGTCCCCGGACCGCGGACCGCCGCGAGTCATGTCCAGGTGTCGGTCGACCAGTTGCAAGTAAGGGATCAGTCCGGGATCCAGCGCCAGCGGCGGCGTGGCCAGAACGGGCGCATGCCGGGTCATGGACCGGATGATGAAGAACACGGCCACCACAGCGGCAAGCACGCCGCCGGCGGGCAGAAGCCAAGCCACCAGAGCGACCCCGGACTTGGGTGGGGCGCCCAGTATGTCTTGGCCGTAGCGTTCGACGAAGAAATCCAGAATCTCTTCTCTGTCTTTCCCCTCACCCAGCATCTCCCGGACCATTGCGCGCATCTGCAGGGCGATCTGGACCTGGGCTTGGTCGATGGTCTCGGCCGGACAGACTGGACACATAATCATGCGGTCGATGCCCTGGGCCTCGCTTTCGCTAAAAACGGCTTCGCTGGGCGTGGATTCAGAGGAAGCGGGTTCCGGGGTCTGGGCGTGGAGTTGACCGGTCTGAGCGGCAACCAACGCAGCAAATGCCGATAAGATGAGCAGAATAAAGAAGGCCTCGGCCGCAGGCATGGCCGAAACGTGGCGCTGGTGGGGTCGAATCGAAGGTCTCATATCTCAACCGCGGCCGGAAGCGCGGCCCCAATTCGCTCCGGAGTTTTTGGTACGGGGCGTTTACTTGGGCAGCGAGCCGACGTACTCCGCTATCGCGTTGCGCTCATTCTCGCTCAAAAGCTTGCCGAAGGGCGGCATGACTGAAGACGGCCCAAGGGGCCGGGATTCCGCTTCCAATCTCGACGCGATGAACGATACCGGTCTGGTCGTGATGTTTGTGTCGACGATGGGTTGGTACCCATAGCTGTTGACTATCCTGGCCAACACTGGGCCGATGCCTTTGGCATCAGAGCCATGGCACATCTGGCAGTTGACCCGGAACAGGTCCGCGCCGGTGTTGGTCACGGTGGATGTGGTGGGCGGATAGAATGCGACGGCATCGGCCACACCGATCAAACGGGGAGGCTCATGAGACCGGTAGGACTGCTGGTAGTGCTGTTCGTAGAAGATATCCAAGGGGTAAGACCCCTGGCTGCAGCCAACCAGCACGATGCCGAAGAGCATGGCGACACCGAAGAACCAGCGCCTCAGTCCGCGCTTGACTTGTCCCGTCCGGGTCCGGCTTAAGACCGGATTTTGTTCGGCCCGGTTCATCATTAAGCGCTTATCCTTTCAGCTTTGAGTACCACGTCGACGGCTCCCGCCTGGGTGAGCAAGGTCTGGGTCTGAGTCAATTCCGATTCCTCAACGTTGACCAGAACGCCGATGTAACCCTCAGTGATCCGGGTGTCATACAGGCCTTCTTTGAAAGCAGGCAGCCTGGACTCGAAGACGATTCCGATGATGGTGAAGATGATCGCCGTGAGCATGGTGCTCTCGTAAGTCACCACAGCCATGGGAGGCAAGGAAAGGATGGGTTTGCCGCCCTGGGCCAACGGGTAGGCCATCTGGGTCATGGAGGTCAGCATGATGCCCACGGTTAACCCGATGAGCGCGCCGATGAATGGGAAGAGGTAAAGCCGGTGGGGCTCTTCCCTCTCCCCGAATGCGCCCTCAGGATAGGGCGTGTCGGTTAGAAAATCGTAATCGGCTGGTGAGACACCGGCCGCCTTTAAAGCGTCGCCTGCATCGGCGGCGTTGTCGGCGGTTTCAAACAGCCCCAATATCGGTGATTTGGCCATTTCAGTTCCCTCTAAATGCCTAGTCTTCCCGGAATACCGCCGGGACGGTCACCCGGCCAATCTTTATCTCTGTTCTCAGAATCTCGCCCTCTTTTATGTCGTAAAGCGGAATAAGCGGCACCACCCTGGCGATGGTCAGCATCAACATGGACACCAAGGCGAATGTGCCGATTATGATGATCCACTCCACGGAGCTGGGCCGGTAGGTATACCAGTCAAATGTCAGTAGTTGCTTACGGGCCAGGCCGGGCACGATGATCAAGAACCGCTCCAGCCACATGCCGATGTTCACGAAGATACACGCCAGGGACATGATCCACAGGTTTCTGCGCGCGGGCCTGCTCAACCAAATCGCCACCGGCGCGAAGTAAGTCAGGCCCACGAAAATCATCATCCAGATGTTCCACGGGCTGATCATAAACTGGTAGTTCCTAACAGCTATCTCGTCTGCCTCACGACCGTAGAAGCCAAAGACAACTTCCATCACGAAGAAGTAGAACCATCCAGTGGCCACTACGATGAGGAGCCTGGCCAGGGCATCGATATGCTCGTGACGGATATAGTTCTGCCAGCCGTAGATGTAGCGCAGGATGATTAGAACAAATGCGACTGCTGACACGCCGGAGTGAACCGCGCCCACCACGAAGTAGGGGGCGAAGATCGTCGAGTGCCATGACTTTACCGATACCGCCATACCGAAGTCCCAGGACACGATGCTGTGTACGGAGACGAACACCGGCAGAATCAAGGCCGAGAGCAGAACCCCGGCGATGATCTGGAGTTTCCACTGCCGGGCGTTGCCTTGCCAGCCCATCGCCAGCATCCCGTAGATGCGGTGGCTGATGCCGGTGGTCCGGTCGCGCAACACGGCGAAGTCGGGAATCAGCGCAATCATCACGAATAAGATACTGGATGTCAGGTAGGTGTAAACGGCGCTGGGGTCCCAGACCAACGGTGTCCGGATATTTGGCCAGATGCCGCGAGCATAGTCATAAGGCACGAAGGGCAGTGTGTAGATCCAATAGACCGTACGCCATGGACGCCCGGTGTGAATCAGTGGCATGGTCATGGCAGTCATCAGCGAGAAGACTGTCAATATCTCCGCTGCCCGCGTCGCGGGACGCCGCCATTCAGCTTTTGATAGGCGCAGGATGGCCGAGAGCATCACGCCGGCGTGGCTGATGCCTATCCAGAAGACGAAGTTGGTAATGAAGAATCCCCACATCACCGGACGGTTCAAGCCTGTAACGCCGAACCCCTGGTTGATCATGAATCCGGCGGTGCTCATGGCAACCAGGACGATGAAGCCAAGCACACTTAACGCCCCAAAGAACCACTTGGGGGAATTAAGGATGCTGACCAGCAGCTCCCTGTTTACCTGTCTAGATTGTAGCGGTGTGCCTTCCTGCATGATGCTCCGCCGGGTAAATTGGGTCTAATTATTCAGGTTTGCCCAGGATCAGATATTCGCCACGGATGAACTTTCCCCACTTCTGGTAGAGAGTCCCTTCTTTGACCTCCCAGATCGAAATCAAGGGCATCAACTTGGTGGCCGCCAGATAGAGGAAGACGGCCGCCCCCAGTCCTCCGACCACCATGAATACGTCCCAGATGTCCGGATAAACCGGCGCCGGGACATGTTCCATGAAAGCTTTGTACAGTTCGGCTCCCGGCGCCGCATTGGCCGAGCCGACGAAGATCCTTATGTTAAACATGAGCCCGCCGAATAGCACCAACACCCCGGCTAGGGCCGGGCCCCAGGCGCTACGGCGAACAGGGTTCCAAAGCAGCACCGCAAACGGAGCTGCAAAGCTAAATATCAGGTTCAGAAGGAAGATTATCGCGTAGGTATCCGTGACCAGATATTTAATGACGTTCTGTTCGATCTCCAGCCGCCCGTACCAGAACGTGATGAAAAAGGCGAACAGATGGTAGACCCACAGCAGGGTTACTCCCAATAGCACTTTGCTGGCCGACCAGAAAGTCGACTTGCCGATGTAACCTTCGTACCCACCCCATCGCCGCATGATGAAAAGGACAACGAGGATCGCTCCCAGAGACATCTGGAGGCTGGTGATAGTGTAGATCACCGGGAATATCGAGTCTTTCCATCCGGGAATCAAGCTCTGAGCGTAATCGGAGCTAATTACGAAATGCATGAAGATCAGAGTCATGAAATAGAAAGCGCCTAGCAACGCCAGCCCCGCTTTCTGGGCATTCCATTGACGCTTGGTGCCATACCAATTACCGGCCAGATAGTTGTAGAGCCAGCGCCTGAATCCGGTAGCGGTATCGCGGCACTCGGCCATATCCGGCTTCGCCGATATCCAGAGTATCGTCAGCGAAGTTATGGTCAAGAATGCTACTCCCACCAGGTCCCAAGCGTGTGGGGCGCCTATCGGCCCCTCGAACCAGATGGTCCTACGAACGGCCAACTCGCCCTCGATAACTGCGTCTGGATTGGCGATGCCCGGGAGCAAGAACATTAGGGGGATGAACATCAGAAGGTTCAAGATCCCAACGATGGAAAACAGTTCTGCCACCCTGGAAAGGGGCCTGCGCCAATGGCTCTTGGTAAACCGGAACGCCAACGCCACCAGGGGTGCTCCGCTGGTGACCATGAACACCATGGAGAAGATGGCCATGTAATAGCCCCAAGGGGCGATATCGTCGAACCCGTCATCGACGGCGCGGGCTATGAATCCCACGATGCCGAGGATGAAAAAGATTCCAGTCACCGCCAATGCCGTGGTGAACGGCCGAGGCATGGCCTTCGTCTTTTCACCGACGTCCTGAGTCATCACTGCGGCATCCGGGAATACCCACATGCCGGCGTGTTGACCGTGACCTTTGGGTTCGGTTACCGCCATCTATCTAGGCCTTTTCTAACGGGAATGCGTCAACTTTCTTCAGATAGACCACGTTGGGCTTGGTGCCTATCTCTTCAAGCAACCGGTAGACCCGAGTGTGGGATTCATCAACATGACCGCCGTGCTCACGAGTCTCGATCTGCTCGTTGGCCTCGTCGAAGTACTCTTTCACAGGGCTGGTATCGTCGTGCTGATCCGCAAACTGTAGGGCATTGGTCGGACAAGACTGAACGCACGCGGGAAGGTAATTGCCCTCCTTCATCCGGCGTTGGTCGAGCTTCCGGTCGGCGGGCGGGATACTCTCGCCGGTTAGAGGTTCGATGCCGCGCCGTTCTACGTTTACCTCTCCACGGCGCAGGCGCTGCACGCAAAAGGAGCATTTTTCCATGATGCCCCGAGTCCGGATGGTCACGTCGGGGTTTAGCTGGTTGCGTAACCGGTCCGGCCACTGCGGTTCCCAGTAGTTAAACATTCTTACGCTGTATGGGCAGTTGACCGAGCAATACCGGGTCCCGATGCAACGGTTGTAGATCTGGACGTTCATCCCTTCGTCGTTGTGGTAGGTGGCGAACACCGGGCAGACCGGTTCGCACGGCGCGTTCTCGCAGTGTTGGCACAGGATCGGGATGAACCTGGCCTTAACGTTGGGGAACTCGCCTTCCCAATAACGCTCGATGCGGATCCATTGGTAGGCCCGCCGTTGCTGGTAAAACGACTTAACATTGATGGGAATGTTGTTCTCTGCTTGGCAGGCAACAACACAGGCCTGGCAGCCGGTACACCGGTCCAGGTCCACTACCATTCCCCATTTATGGTTTATTCGCTGAGCTACCATCTGATTACCTATCTATTCTACGTTTCTTGGCTGATGCGGCCCGGCGCCTTTAGGCGTTTTCCGGTGCGATGGTTTTGATGATCTCTTCGGAAGGCAGGATGCCGATCTCAACGGCCCTGGCGTCGCCCTCCAACTTGGCTATGCTCACACTTTCGCCGGTTTTGGAGACCCGCACCCGAGTTCCAGCCCAGGCCAGAGAACCGGTGCCTTGAACTTGGGTTGTCTCCAATATGTCCATGACGTTGGAGCTTTCGTTGCCAGGCCGGTCGGTAGCGTAATCTGACCCGTGCTTGCGGCCCTGCCCGAAGGGTACGCTCACCGTATCCGGAGGCGCGGCCGGAGTCGGATAGGCCACAGCCCTGATGGAGTCCTTCGAGGACTCTATGCGCAGGATGTCCCCTTCTTTCACTCCCAACCGATCGGCGGTTGTGTCGTTCAGTTCCACCCAGGTCTGCCAGGTGACTGTCGACAGCGGATCCGGCGTGGCCTGGAGCCACGGTAGGTGGCCATTGTAGCCGTCCAGCAGGGTGTTGTGGGCAAATGGCACCAGATAGAGGGAATCGCCGCCGGCGGCGATCCCGTTAAATTCAGGGTTGGCGGCCTTACCGGCGATGGTCCGCAGTAGACCGTCGGCCGGACGAATACTGGTGGGTCCGTTGCGGAGTTCGTCCCACCATCCGCCGCGCTTCAGTAGATTGTTCCAGAACTCATCGGCGGAAGAAGCTTCGATCGAACCCCGGTTCAGGTTGAACAGGGCATCGGAGCCTTCCCGCAGCATGGCTTTGTAATTGTTCCATGGCAGGTCAGAATCTTTCCCAAGTTCCTGGGCCATGGTCAACAGAACGTCAGGGAAACTCAACGGGTCAAGGTCAGACAGTGGGTTCACCACGGGCTGTTGCATCCCGACGATCTGGTATCCGGGACCCGGTTCGGAGATATCGTCACCCCAATCCTCCAGGGACACACGGTCGGGGAGGATGAGATCGGCCATCACGCTGGTGTCGTCCAAGAACGGCGAGAAACTGACCACGAATAGGTCGTCCGCCTGGGCGATGGCGTCCCTGAGTTGCAGGGAGTCGGGCAGGCCGTGTACCGGGTCTGCGCCGTGTAGCAGCAACAGTTTCGTCTGTCCGCTGCGAATCTGCTCGGTAACGCGGGTCCAGTCTTCCAAACTGCCCGCCGTGCTGGAGTTGGGGACATCGGCCCATGGGCTGGGCGGGTTGAATCTGATCCCGCCCTTCTTGCCAACGCTGCCCACCAGGAAATTCAGCGCGTAGATGGCTTCCAAGTTGAAGAGCCCGTTGCTCTGGGCTCCGGCAGAACCGCCGCCGATGGCGATGCTGGGCCCGTTGGCCGCAAAACTGCGGGCCAGGTTCTTCAGGAACTCAACCGGGTTACCGCCGGTCATCTCCGAGGTTAGTCCGGCCAATGGGGCCACAACCTCGGGACGGAAGGTCTCCAGGACCTGAATCCCGGCATCGCCCCCGACGAAGGAGGCCACGTCGACGCTATCGTCCTGCAGGTCCTCTGCGATGATCACCTGGGCCAGGCTGAGAGCCAGATAGCCTTCCCATCCGGGCCGCACGGGTAGCCATTTGTCGGCGTTGGCCGCCGTCATGGAGAACCGGGAATCTACCTGATAGAACATGCCCCGGTCGCGTCCCTCACCCTGGCGGAACTCTCCGTATCCGCGGTTGAACCGAGTGGGGGATACCCAGGTGGACAGGAAGTCGGCGCCGAAGGACAGAATGAACTTACTGTTCTCCAGCTCGAAGTCGGGCAGGGAGTCTTGTTGGAAGACACTCTTGACCGCTGCCCGGTAGGTGTTGTTATCGATGGCTTCAAAGCCCAGACGCTCACCTCCGATGGCTGTGGCGAACCGGTCGGCCAACAGCGCCATGTGTCCCCTGAGAGGTGCGGTAATCATCACCGATGATGAGCCGTTGGCACGCAGGACATCTTTCAGAGTGTCCATGCCGTTGGGCTGCCAATTTACGGGCAGAAACTCGCCGGAACCGCGGGGGCCGCTGCGGCGCATGGCGGTAGGTATGCGGTCTGGGTGGTAGAGGGCCTGGAGCCCTGCTTCACAACGGGCATGAATCTTACCCTGGTTGGTCGGGTAATACGGATTGCCCTGGACCATCTTGGCCCGGCCTTCCATCACCCGAATGACGATCCCTTCGCAAGACGGGCAGGTCCGGCATAGGCTGGCGTACCAGTTATCATTTCCCCGGACGAGATCCTCGGGCAATTGGACAGGGCTCTGGATATCCAGTTCTCCGTCGCGAATGCCAAAGCCCTCGCAGGCAACGGCTCCCACCGCACCTAGGCCGGCCCATGCTAGGAAATTTCGCCGGGTTAGCTTCATCTACCTATAGCCCTGTATTGAATCTATTTCCATCACTTGTGGCAGATCGTGCAGTCGGTGGGTATGTTGTTGACCCGGTGACAATCCACGCAGGTCCCCATCTTCAGCGACTGGCCGGTCTTCGGTTGGACCACTGTCTTGTTTCCCACATCACCGTGACAGATAGTGCACGTCTGAGCGACGTCGGGCGATTCGATAATCTCTTCCCCGTTGATGCCATATTTAACGGGGATCGTTTCGTCGGTGAAATACCTTATGTGGGACTCATGGATGAACCGAACGTGGTCGGGTAAACGGTGGACCCGCTCCCAGTCGATCGGCGTATCGGTCTCGAATGCGGTCCTGACTTTCTCGATCTCGGTCTGAGCGGTAACCGTCCTGCCGTCTATATCTTTGTGGCAGAAAAGGCAGGTCTCAACGGCTGGCACAGTGGCCGCAGCGCCCTTGGTCACATTGCGGTGACAGAACTCGCACTGGATATTGTTCTCCGCCACGTGAACAGTGTGGGGGAACGCCACGGGCTGGGTGGGAGCGTTTCCGAGGCCGAACGGCGGGTTGGAGAACCAAGATATGAGCAGAACTATAACGACGAAGCCCATTATTACGGTTACAACCCCTCCGGCTACCATGAGGGGCAACATTTTCCGGCTTGGCATCATCTAGTAGGTTTGTCCGTCCATCGCTTTCTTAACTTCATCCGCTTTAAATCAGGAACCGGTCCCATACGTTGCGCACGTCCAGGGTTGCATTGATGCCCAAGATCAGGATCACAACCCCGGCGGCGAACAGAAGGACCGCGAACCCTGTTAGAGGAATACGCAGCTTCTGAGTCGATTCAGGAAGATGGCCAGTAGACACCAACGAGGGTATCAGCGCATGGGCTGTCAGCAGGGTGATTCCAAATGTCACGACAATGGGGAAGTAGATCCAGAACCATTGCAGGAACATATGGATGTTATTCCAGTCAACGCTCGTTAATGCTTTTGGGTCTTCCAATAAAACTACCCATGATTGGCCGAGAATCAGCGAATTGGAATGCTAATTTAAGGGGGTTTTTCCGTGAGTAACCCGCGCGTAAAAAACCCTTCGGCTAGAAGCCAGGTGAAAAATATCACAACTGCCTATGGGTGTCAAGAGATTTCAGCTTTGGTTACGCATGCTTGCGGGGCTTACCGATGAAGCATGGTTCAGGAAAAATAAGCGGTGAATTTGACGGCTGATTGTCTAGTTCTGTTTTCTTTTAGGCTTTGGTAACTTCAAGACATACTCGATGCTCTGCCTAACGTATCCATTTAATGCCGCACTACTCTGCGGCGCATCGCCAGGAAACACGGCATACTCTTTTTTGACTGGGCCTTTTGCAAAATATCTCAGCGGGACGGCGGTTCTCTTTAAGAAGAGGTCGTCTTTTGTTTCCTCCGGAAGCTTCATAGCCAACCCAACAGGCGTTAAAAAATGCATATCCTTCCCTCGGCATAAAGCACGGCGCCGCTAAAAAGTGTTTGTGCTCGAGGCTAACGTCACCGGGTAGGACCGATGACGCATATCCCACGAATCGCCACAATCTATACAGGTATTTCTTGACCCCGTGTTGCTTTTGCCAATTTCCGGTTAAGCAGACAGGTTGGCCCGGAACCAGTCGATGATCTCTGGCCTCTAGGAAGGCCGAACCCATAATGCATCGATTATTTCCTGTAATTCCGTTGAAACGGATTTGCACCGTGTCTCAGGTTTTGAGAATGCGGTAGCATATTCACCCAACACAACGCCTGCATCCGGCACATTGTTTGGGTCGATTATCCCAGGCGGTCCAAGTTCATCTTGTACTGCTTTAAGCGTCGCCTTGAGCGCGTCCGCCATTGCGACCACGCCGTTATGGTATTCCATTTCCTCGTCGTAGATCTCTTATAACGCCTTGGCTAAATCTTGCTCTCGCTCATCGGAGCGTTGAGCTAAAATCAAAGGAAATGGAAGGGAAGGGAGCCCACTGCGTCCACTTTCTGGGCGATTTCCTCTGCACGGTGGTTATGACACGACAATGGCCGCACATAGAGTCTATGACCTGCTCAACGGTTCCTGCTTTTTCTTCGTGCTCAGAGAATATCCTATTGAATTGCAGCGCCGAATTCGGTTGGGCATCGCCGACTACAAATCTAAAGTTCGTAACGATCGAGAAGGCAGAAGCCAGGGCGTTGGATGACTTACGCATTTCATCACACATGATGGCAAAGTCGATAGCTACGTCGGGATGTTGCGTCTTAAGGTAGTCCTTGCCGGTCTTAATCGCTTTCGAGATCTTCTGCATATTCTCGATGCCCTTTGAAACGGCATTGATCGCGTCAAGTACCCCTTTAACGATTGTCATAACACTCTCCTTTCTAGCGTCATGGCATCCGGGAAAGACGCCTGTAGACTAGGCCGGCGGATTGCTACGGAACCAGTCTATGATCTCCGAACCGGACGCCGCCCAGACTCCGTCGTGACCCATGATGTGGGCCAACGCCTCTTCCAGATAGCCGATGCGGAACGGCTGGCCTACCAGCCACGGATGAAGATTGATGGTCATCAGCCGGCCGTTGTTCCCGCCGTCCCGGAACATGACGTCGAAGCCGTCTTTCAACGACTGGCAGTACCTCTCGATCTCCACGCGGCGGTTGGACATGGCGAACAGATCGTCCATCTCCAGCATCGTCGGCAGAGCGACCAGGCCTCCCGTCATGGGGTAGGGCTGCTCGTCGTTGACCCAATCGCACAGGTAATCGATGCCGGCTTGGCGCAATAGGCCCGGCGTCCGCTCCGATTCGCCGTAGTCGGTGCCGAACCAACCCCTGGGCGCCAAACCAGTTGCCTCCTTCATAGCATCCAGGGAAGCGCGTATGAAGTCGACTTCTTCCTCGATGGACATCTTCCCGGAGATCATCTGGGTGCCCGAGACGCCGTGGGCGATGATCTCGCAGCCCCGGTCCTGGCAATGTTTCACCAGATAGGGATAGCCTTCGGCGGTCTGGGTGTCCATAGCCACGGTTGCCTTGATATTTAGGTGTTCCAGGGTGTCCAGCACCCTGAAGATCCCCACCCGGTGCCCATACTCCCGATGGGAGAACCTGGGGTAGTCGGGGAAAGGACGCAGTCCCAGCCCTCCGGCCTGGTCGGCGCTGAAGCTGCCCTCCGGCGCCTCCCATTCAGTGTGCTCCAGGGTGATGATCACGCACAAAGCGACTTTGGCGTTATCGGGCCAACTCAGTTTGCCTCGGGTGGAAATCGGGGACCACTCGTGATGCTCGTGGTCCATCCCTTCTCGTCTTTCAGCAGGCATTGCTCAGGTCTCCCATCGCCTTAGATTTTTGAAAAGCCATACGGGCTATACCTTGAACTGTTGAGCGTGTTCCACCGCCTGGTCGTAGTAATTCTCGATGTAGTAATCGGCGATGTCATCGGCGGTGGTCTGCCAGATGCCGTCGTGGGACATGATGTAACTGAGTATCTCGTCCAGGTACTTGATACGGTGCGGTTGGCCGATCAGGAAGGGATGGAGGGCGATGCACATCACCCGGCCGCTCTCGGCCCCTTCTTTATACAGCTGATCGAACTGTCGCTTGCATATTTCGGCGAAGTAATCGGCTTCGTAATTCACCCGGAACAATGGCGAGTCGTTCAGTTCTATCGAATAGGGCACCGAGACCAGCTTTCCCGTCTCCACGTTGATGGGCACCGGTTGGTCGTCGTGCATCCAGTCGGTGTGGTAGATCAGCCCGGCCTCGGCCATCAGGTCCGGAGTGCGGATGGTTCCGGATATGGCCGGACCCAGCATCCCTTTCAACTGCTTGCCGGTCTGCCGTTTCAGTGTTTCGACGTTGTCCCGGTAGAACTCCCGCTCCTCTTCCTCCGTATAGGCATACAGGTAGCGGGTGTTGTAGATGCCGTGGCTCATGAAATCCCAGTCTCGCTCCACCATGGCGTCGCGAATCTCCGGGAAGTGTTCCAGAACAGCCAGGTTTAGGGACACGCAGGCGCGGATCTTGTACTGGTCCAAGACCTCCAGCATGCGCCAGAACCCGACCCGATTGCCGTAGTCCCGGTAGGAATACTGCTGCACGTCGGGATACGGGGTGCGCGGCCAGGGGTCGCGGGGCCCGTACTGTTCGGGCATGTATTCGTAGTGCTCCACGTTGGGAGCAATCCATAACGCCACTCGCTCGCCGTTGGGCCATTTGATGGGCGGGCGTTCGATGATTGGACTGTAGTCCACTCGATGCGGAGGAAGAGACATAACTTAAGACCTCCAGGCTTGATACCAGCTTGAAATCACTGGTCGAATCGTGTGCCTCAGACTAGGGGAAGCAACTTGCACTGTCAAATGTATCTTTGACCGTCTAGAACATGATTTCATCGGCGCTGGTAAAACATGGGAAGATACCGCAAAATACCGGCGAATACTTTTAAGAAAATCTATGCCCGGCGTTGATTGCCAGGAGGGTACTGGATGCCAGCCAGGACGGGAAAGCAGTACATCGACGGACTAAGCGAAAGGCCGCCCAACCTCTACATGTCTGGCAAGAAGGTAAAAGACGCCACCAAGGAACCGGGACTGCAGGGCGGGATCAAGACTTTGGCCCGACTCTACGACCTGCAACACGACCCCGAGTACGCCAAAAAGATGACCTACGAATCGCCGACAACCGGCGACCAGGTGGGCATGTCCTTTCTGACTCCTCGGACGCACGAGGACCTGGACCGGCGCCGCGAGATGATGCGGAACTGGGCCAAGATCACCTGCGGGATGATGGGCCGGACCCCCGATTTCCTGAATGTGAGCTTGATGTCCATGGCCGCCGCGGGCAAGTACTTCGGCCAGAACCGCCCCGAGTTCGAGAAGAATATCCAGGACTACTACGAGTTGGTCAGGGAGAAAGACCTGGTGCTGACCCACACGCTCGTAAACATCCAAAGGAACCGCTCCGGAGCTGCCACGGCCCTCGACGACTCCGTGGACGTAGCATTGTCTGTGGTTAAAGAATCCGACCAGGGAATCATCGTCCACGGGGCACGGGTCTTGGCGACACTGCCAATCGCCGACGAGATAGCCGTCTACCCTGCACGCTCCCATAGGCTACCCACGGGTGCCCCGGGCCGGACTTCCTTTGCCTTCGCCATACCCTGCGACACGCCGGGCCTCAAGTTCCAATGCCGGGAGCCCTTCGACTTGGAGCGCTCCAGCTTCGACCATCCCCTGGGTTCTAGGTTCGAGGAGATGGACGCATTGGCGTTCTTCGACAACGTCCTCGTCCCCTGGGAAAGGGTGTTCCTCTACGGCGACGTAGACATGTGCAACAACATGTCGCTGAGAACGCACCAATTCCTCCATTCGGGCCACCAAGTGGTGACCAAGAATGTAGTGAAATGCGAGTTCATCTTGGGACTGGCCAACCTGATGGTCAAAACCCTGGGTTCCGAAGATATGCCCCAGGTGCACGGTATGCTGGCTGAGATCATCGAGAACCTAGAGATTACCAAGGCCCTGCTGCGAGCGGCCGAGGTAGATGCGGAGGTGGACGAATGGGGTGTCATGTGCCCCGTGGATATATCGCTGATGGTAGCCCGTCAGCAGTTCATCAAGATGTACCCGCGCATGGGCGAGATACTCCACTTGCTGGGCTCTAGCAGCCTGATGGCCCTGCCCACGGAAGACGATTTCGAGGGCCCCGTCGCCGACGAAATCGCCAGGTACCTGGAGACCGATTTCTCATCGGCCAAGGACCGGGTCCGCCTCTTCCGGCTGGCCTGGGACACCTGCTGCAGCGCCTTCGGTTCCCGGCAGATCCTCTACGAGCGCTTCTTCCAGGGCGACCGGAACCGTAACGTGGTCCTGATGAACAGCCGCTACGACAAAGAACCCATGAGCCAGTTCGTCTTGGACTTCCTCAACCAGGATTAGTCAGCGGAGAAAACTAGTACCTTCATTCGAACATCCCTCCTTCCAAACTGTCATTCTGAGGAACGCCGTAGGCCGACGAAGAATCTTCCAATCGTCACCTTGGCAGACCCTTCGATTCTCCCAGGGTGACATTAGTGCGGCGTCATTCAATTCAGAAAACCGTAGGTCTTAACCACAAAAGCCCACAAAGTGAGAGAGAACACACGGTTTCCCCAAATGGGGAAACCTAGCCGCTTCTCCCGTCCAAACGGGAGAAGGTTGGGATGAGGGCGTTACCCGTCCCGGCCAAGCCAACCGCCAAAAACCCTAATCGTCATCCCCTGCCGCGGTGGCGGCCGGTCTGAGCTGGGTATCGCCGGTGGCGGAAACTTCCGGCAGATCGTTTTCCCAATCTGGGATCAACACATGGGATGTATCGTCCAACAGCGCGATGACCAACACACCGATGGCGCTGAAACCAACAGATAACGCCATCACCATGTTGAATGACCCCGTCGCGTATATCACCAAACCTGCTAACGCGGTGGCCACGGCATGTCCAATCAGCGCGCCCGTTGTCTGCCAACCGTAGATCGTCCCCATGGGGCCTTCACCGTAGTACTGGCGGTTGATGACCAGATAGCCGGTCCATTCCCCGCCGAACCCGATGCCGAACACCGCGGCGAACATGTAGAACGCCCAGGCTTCCTGGGACCAGAAAAGCATGAAAACGGTGGCGGCCTGGATGCTCAGACTGGCGGCCATCATTCTCCGAGTGCCGTACATCTCGGCCATGATCGGGGTCACGACACGGCTGAAGACGCTGACCAAGGAGATGATGGTCAGGATGATCCCCGCCTGAGCCAGGGACGAGAATGCCCCGCGCTCGAAGGCCATAGGAATCACGTAGATCAAAACCGTGCCGTGTCCGGCGCAACCCAGGCCATGGATCAACGGCAAGTTCCAGAACGGCTTGGTGCGGCGGGTGTGCTGATTGAAGACCTTCTGACGCAGCCGGTCCACAGTCTTGTCCCTCAAGACCGCCGGCGGGTCTGTAGCCCTGGCGCCGTAGGGCTGTATACCCAGGTCGGCCGGTTTGCTGCGCATGAAGGGGACCATGGCCAGCATGATTCCTCCACCGACAGCACCTATGATCATGAAGGTGCTCTGCCAGCCCAGCACCTCGATGAAGCCGCCCATGAGCGGTGCCATGATGCCGGTGCCGATCCCACCCGCGCCCCAGAGGATACCCACGGCCACCCCTAGGCGGCGGCGGAACCACCCACTGACGGCCGACATCAGGGGAACCATGGCAAGGGACTGGGTCAGCGACAGCAACACGCCAAAGAAGATGAAGAAGTGCCAGACCTCGGTCACCTGTCCCAGCAGAAACATGCTGATCAGGTACATGATGGCGGCGGCGAATAACATCCAGCGGGAGCCGTAGCGGTCGCCCAGCCAACCGGTCATGGGAGCATAGATCGCTCCGAACATGTAATAGCTGGCGATGGCTATACCGATGGTCCCCAAGCCCCATCCGAAGTCTCCTTCGGCGTCGTTCAGCGGCGGAACCATGATGCCCGCGGCCATGCTGATGGAGCTGGCGAATATCTGGACCGTGGCCAAGATCCCGATGACCACCCAACTGTAGTGGATGCCAAAGGGCAACTTGCCGGCCGAGAATTTAAGGTTGGGCCTGGAGGTGAGGGCCAATTTCCGTTTCCAAAAAGGCAATTACGCCGAGTTACCGGCGTAATTAGGATATTGCTAGTGGAACATTATAACTATCGGTGATGATAAGTACACCCCAGCGCGTGATTTTGGCGATAGTCCGGGGTCTGTATGCGCAAACATTAATCGTCTCCAACAGCGGCGCCAGGCACGAAGTTCGTTCTGGCTTCGGGCGGCAGAGAGTCTTCCCAATCGGGAATCAAAACGTGGGAGGTGCTCTCGAGCGTGGCAATGACCAGCAATCCGGCGGCGCTAAAGGCCGCGGACAGCACGAACACCGGGTAGAAGGAGCCGGTTACGTAGATAACCAAACCAGCAAGGAACGTGGTCACGGCGTGTCCGGCGAACGCTCCGGTCATCTGCCAGCCGTAAACACTACCCATGGGGCCATCGCCAAAGTACCGGCGGTTGATCTCCAGATATCCGGTCCACTCGGCGCCGAACCCCAGTCCGAATGTGGCGGCGAATAGATAGAACATCCATGGGTCGTGGGCCCAGAACAGAATTAGCACCGTTAGGGCCTGGATGCTCAGGCTAGCGGCCATAACCTTCCTGGGTCCCCAGGCCTCGGCCACGACCGGGGCTCCGAGTCTGCTGACGATGCTTACCAACGAGATGATCGTGATGGTCAGCGCCGCAGAGGTAGTGCTAAGCCCCTGTTCAACCGCCAGGGGAATCACGTAGATGAGTACGATCCCCATCCCAGCGCAACCTAGCGCATGGATGACGGGAAGGTTCCAAAATGCCTTGGTGTGCCGTATCTGTTGATTGAAAACCTTAAGGCGCAAGGCCTCCACTGCCCGGATTCTAGCTGGAATTTCAGGTGCATCGCTCGCCACCCCGAAGGGCCGGATTCCGATATCTGCCGGCTTACTCCGTATGAACGGGAATACCAGGAGCATGGTTCCGGTGCCTGCCAGACCCACGATGGTAAATGACTGCTGCCACCCCATCGTGTCCAGCATGTAGGCGATCAGCGGCGCCAATATAGCGGTCCCGATACCCCCAGTGGCCCACAGGATCCCAACACCCCAACCCAGGCGGCGGCGGAACCAGCCGCTGATGGACGCCATCATTGGAACCATAGTGATAGAGGCGGTGAACGACATCAGGAAGCTGTAGAAGAGGAAGAAGTGCCAGAGTTCAGTCACGAACCCCAGCGCAACCATGCCCACGCCGTACGTCAAGGCGCCGACAAACATCATGGGCCGTGCGCCGAACCTGTCTCCTAGGTGGCCCGTTATCGGGGCGAAGATGGCACTGAAGACATAGTAGAGGCCGATGGCCATGCTGAGTTCACCGATCCCGAAGCGGAAACCGCCTTCCGGGTCGGTCAGCGGTGGCACCATAACGCCGGCGATCATGAAAACGGAGCTGCCAAAGACCTGGACGATGGCCAGCACGGCCACGATCACCCAACTGTAGTGAACGCCAAAGGGCATCTTGGCGGCCGAATACCGGAACTTGGGTCTATCTATCAAGGCCAATTAGCGCAACCCGCTTGCAAATCTAGGAGATTCGATGAAGCAACCAGTGGATTATATCGAATCGTTCTCATAAATACAGCCAGACACCACCCGGAGCCACCATCAGATCATGATGTTCATCTGATTGACGATGGTATTGCCCAGAGCCGTGTCACCGGAGACGGTGACCTTGCCAGAGGTGAGGGCTTCGGAGGGGTCCCAGCGGCCGCATCCTAGGCAGACGAACGTCTCGACATCTGTGGTTATCGTGACAGTTGGCGAATCCGGCTCTGCGTCCAGCTCTTTTCCCCGGCCGCCCTCTACCGCCACGGGGACTACGCTGCCTGCCACGCCGGTGATGTTAAAGACTGCAGTGACACCGTCCGGAGCTTGGGCTTTCCTGGCGGTCACGAAGGGCAGCGCCCGGGCGATCCGGCCCACCGAATGAGAGGCCACCGGGCCCTCTAGCTCGCCAGGTATGCCCAGCGCACGGCGGATGTCCTGCTCATGGACCCAGGCGTCGAAGATTCGGATGCGCACGAATTCGGTGATCGTTCCGGGACCGATGGGCGTCTGAGTCTCGGCCGCGAATCCGTCATCGCTCAGGCCCTTGAGGAACGTCAGACGTTGGCCGGTCAACTCACGGAACTCATCCAGGACATGTTGTCCGAGCCAGGAACGGCGAAAGTCGACCACCACTTCATTGGACTGGCCGACATCGTTCTTGACGTGGGAGGTATCTTGCGGTGTGTGGTCAGGCCGGGGATTGCCCAAAATTCCGGACTCGGCGCCCACCAAGTGGGAAACCTGGTCCTGGACCGACCAGCCGGGGCAGTCGGTGGGCGTTTTCCATTGGGATTCAGTGAGGGGAGAGCACAACGAGTCTATAGAACTCCAAACGTATTCCATCAGATCGACCACTTGCTGGTTGCCCATGGCTCTCTCCCCTTAATGGCTGGTTTGGGTTAGTGGGCCGCGCCCTCTTCTTCCTTCCGGATATTCTCCCGGCGGGTGATCAAGCGGATGGCCTCGTCGGCGCCCATGCGTCCCACCGGCCCCGAAGCGTACATGGCGCCCAGCACCGTGCCGTCCCGTCCTAACAGGAACTCGGTGGGCTGGATGTAACCAGCCCCCCCTGACCACCATGATCCCAGCAGGTCGCCGTCGGCTTTCGTCGCGTCATAGGCCATGGGGAAGGTCAACTTATTGTTATCGACGACTTCCTGTGCCAGTTCTTTGGTGTCAACGCTGACTGCGTAGGTCGTCACTCCCAGTTCTTCCAGTTCCGCTTTGTTCGCTTCCCATTCGGCTAACTGCCGATTGCAGTAGGGTCACCAATGGCCCCGGTAGATCAGCACCGCTGTGTACCGGGTGGGTGCATCGTCGGGAAGGGTAATCTTACTTCCGTCCAGCATCTGAAGAGTGATCTTGGGGAGACGGTCTCCCTGTTGCAGCTTTTCCCCCATCGTTACTCCTTTTTGGCCGCGCCTGGCCTAGGTGCGTCCAATATACGATGCCTGACTCCAAAAAAGAGATGCGTGTTGCAACCTGTACAAGAAACTTTTCATGGCCGCTAACAGAATCGGTGCCAGCATAGCTGTGGCCCGAAGCTCCGTCAACAAATAAACAACACGAGGCGAGCCCTCCTTTGCCCTGGCCGCTCTGAAGTTACTGCAATCGGTGCGCCGCCTAACTGAATCATGTCATAATACCGGCAACTTTTTAGGCAGATAGCACATGAACGACCAGCGGAAGACAAAGAAGTAGCCGCTGGAAGACCTGCAACGCGAACGCTCAATCGCGCTTGAAGAGGTCTCCAACAAGGTGGCCGCCGCCCACAACACAGACGAAGTGTTGGACCTGATCGTCAACGAATCTGTCCGGCTGATTGGCGCGTCTGCCGCCTTCATCCGCTTATTGGAGGGCGGCACAGTATTGGTGGAGAGCGAATTCGGCAACGGGTCAACCTTCACCATGAAGCTGCCGGCGGTGGTGGAAGAATCACTGGGTACACAAGCGACCCAGTAAGGAGAATCGACATGAAACAGATAACCAGCAATGTTTGGGTTGAAACCGAGACTAGAGGTTGCAACTTTGGATTCGTGACCACCGCCGACGGCATCGTCATGATTGACAGCCCCCACAAGCCCACCACGGCGATATGGTTGAAGTCGGAGATCGGGAAGCGAGGATTGCTCCGCTACATCATCAATACCGAGCCCCACGGCGACCATTGGACCGGCAACGCCTTCTTCGACGCCCCCGTCATCGCCCACGAAGGGGTCCGCACCCGCATGCTGAACACCGACATGGCCGAGCATGCCGCCAGAGTCGGCACATTCGGGCCTGACGAGCCGGCGTTGTTGGAAGATTACACTGCCAATTTTCCAGTGGTCACCTTCCGCGACACGATGACCATGCACGTCGGCGACCACACCTTCGAGATGATTCACATGCCCGGCCACACCCTCTATCAGGCGGCGGTGATTATCAAAGAGGAGGGCGTGGTCTTCACCAGCGACAACATCTTCAACGGCGTCCATTCCTGGTTGCACGAGGCTGACCCAGACCTGTGGTTGGTGGCATTGGAGTCGCTGCGAGGACTGAACGAGGACATCTTCGTCCCAGGTCACGGCGACATGTGCGGCAAAGGCTATCTGGACGAACAGGGCGCGTTCATCTCCGAGTGGAAAGACTACGTCCAAAACGCCGTGGACCGGGGCATGACCAGAGAAGAATCGGTCTCAACCCTAACGGCCCTGATCGACCGATACCCCATGGACGTGGAGCAAGCAGCCTTGGCGCCCATGGTCATGGGCATCAACGCCGGTAACCTCTACGACTACCTAACCGGCCCCTGGCCCCCGGTATCTATGGGGACGGTGGCTACACGACTGCCTGGGGATGATAAGTAGGGGCGGCCCCGTCATCCCGGCGCCGGTTTGGTCTCACAGACCTTAGTCCAACCAAGCCAATCACCGTACGGGCGGGTTAGAAACCTACCCCTATAAGCTCCCCCGGCCATTTCGGTCCCTGGGCCTTGTGGATTCACCTACCGCGGACGGGACAGGAATGAACCACGAACCGAGTGTTCTTATTCCAGCCAACTACATGGATTCCTGCTTTCGCCGGAATGACGGAAGAAGAAAAGAGAAGGGCCGGGTTAACCCGGCCCTTCTCTTTTCTTCTGACTTTCACTGCCCGCCTACTTACTCATCAAACGTAGCAATCGCCCGCTGGGCGGCTGACAGGCTAGCGCCGAAGGCCACTTCGTAGCCTTCTTTGGCCAGGATAGATTCAAGCGCAGAGAGTACCGCGAAGACGTTCTTCTCCCGGGCCGACTCGCCCATCAGCCCGATGCGCCATGCCTTTCCAGCAAACTCTCCCAGTCCGCCGCCGATCTCGATGTCATAGTCGTTGAGCAGCGCCCCACGGACCTTAGCGTCTTCAACGCCATCTGGAATGGACAATGTGGTGAGGGGGTTCAGTCGGTGTCCTTCCTCGGCTAGCAGGCTTAGACCGAGAGCTTCCACTCCGGCGCGAAGCCCGGCGGCCACCCTGGCGTGCCTCTGGATCCGGTTCTCCAGCCCCTCTTCCATCATCATTCGCAGGGCTTCCCGCAGGGCATAGGTCATGTTGATTGGCGAAGTGTGGTGATAGGCCCTGGTCGCGTTCCAGTACGCTTCAAGGTCCTTAAGGTTGAAGTAGAAGCTCTGCACCTTGGTCGGGCGCTTGCTGACTACGTCCATGGCCGCTGGGCTAAGGCTGATGGGGGCCAGTCCTGGAGGAGCTCCCAAACACTTCTGGGTCGCGCTGTAACAGATGTCGATGCCCCAGTCGTCCATTCGCACTTCATGCCCGCCCAGAGACGTAACGGCGTCTACTATAGACAGCGCACCTGCCTCACGTATCACGTCCATCAGCTCTTTTATGAAGCTAAGAACCCCCGTGGACGTCTCAGCATGGACCACACCCACGGCTTTCAGGCCTGGATGCCGCTTGAGCTCGTCGCGCAGCATCTGAGGGTCTACCGCTTTGCCCCAGGGAGTGTCCATCAGGTGAACCGTGGCCCCGCAGCGCTCCGCGATATCGGCCAGTCGGATGCCGAAGTAGCCGTTCCGGCAGATCAGCACCTCGTCGCCCGGCTCGATGACGTTGGCGCAGGCTGTTTCCATGGCGCCCGTGCCGGTGGACGATATCGGCACGGTCATTTTGTTCTCGGTGTGGAAGACCTCGCGAAGCATGTCGCACACGTCATCCATCACCTGAAAGAACGCCGGGTCCAAATGACCCACCACCGGCATGGTCATCGCTTGGAGCACGCGTGGGTGTACGGTACTGGGTCCGGCGCCGAGCAGCATCCTCTGGGGTAGCTGCGATTGATTCATGTTGGAGCTAGTCAATTTTTTTAAGACCCCCGGTCATATAGACACTTTCGTCGATCGATTATCTTAGGTTAGAGAACTGCCGACGCGCCTCCGTCCAGGTTCACGGCGATTCCCGTCAGATAGCTGGCCCGCTCAGAGGCCAGGAAAGCGATAACGTCGCCGGCCTCTTCGGGCTCGGCTACCCGGCCTATTGGGACGTTCCGGCCCTGGGCCAGTTCGTCATAGAACGTGTCCAGGGAGAGGTTGGGTTCCTTCTCGAGGCGGGCGTCATACCGTCGCTGGTGCTGGCCGCTCTTGACCAACCCGATGCAGACGGTGGTGACCAGGATGTTTTCCTTGGCCAGGTCCTTGGACAATCCTTTGGTGATGGCTATACCTGCGGCGCGAGAGATGGAAGTGGGCATGGAGGCGGGTCCAGGGGTCCGGCCGCCAAGGTTGGTCACGTTAATGATCCGGCCGCCGCCGACTTTACGCATTTCTCCGATGGAGTCTTGCATCAGCCGGACCGCAGCCCAAACCTTCAGTTCGAAGTCCGACTGCCAGTCTTCGTGGCTCACGCTCTCGAAGGGTTTGGCCATGGATGAGCCGGCGTTGTTGACGATTATGTCCACCCGCCCGAAGCTATCCACGGCGGTCTTGATCATCTTCTGGGAGGCGCCGTCGGTGGTGATGTCCAAGGCCAGAGGTATCACCGAGCCCTCAGTGGCCGTTTTAATCTCTTGTACGGCCTGGTCCAGTACCTCTTGGCGGCGGGCCACGATGACAACGTTAGCCCCTTCTTTGGCCATACTCAATGCGGCCGCTTTCCCGATCCCGTCACTTCCACCAGTGATGATTGCAACCTTGCCTTCGAGGCCCATGTCCATAGTGATTTCTCCTGTTTCTTAGCCCGGTTATTCAACGAGAATAGAGTCTGAATCAAGCCGAAGCACGCACAGAAAAGGCCTCGGCGAATCGGCAGCCATTATAGCACAGGGGTTTACATAGGTTGACGTCTGGTGCAGCTTCGGGTGGACCCCTAAATCTCCAGCCCCGACGCCTGGGCGACGATGTCGATATCTTTATCCCCACGACCGCTGAGGCAGACAAGGACTATCTGGTCAGGTGTCAGCGTCTTCGCCAACTCGACGGCTGCGTGTACTGCGTGGGACGACTCCAGTGCGGGGATGATGCCCTCGGTGCGGCAGAGCAGATGGAAAGCGTCCAGGGCCTGGGAGTCGTTGACCTCCCGGTACTCAGCCCTACCGGAGTCTTTCAGGTAGCTGTGCTCCGGCCCAACGCCTGGGTAGTCCAGCCCCGCGGAGATGCTGTGGGTCTCCTGTACCTGGCCATGCTCATCCTGTAGCAGGTAAGACATCGCGCCGTGCAGCACCCCCGGACGCCCCGCGCTGAGCGTGGCCGAGTGCTTGCCGGTTGCAATGCCTTCACCCCCGGCTTCCAGTCCCATCAGGCGTACGTCCTCATCGGGCACGAAGGGATGGAATATGCCGATGGAGTTGCTGCCGCCGCCGACGCAAGCCAGCACGTAGTCAGGCAATCGCCCTTCAGCCTCCATTAACTGCGCCCTCGCCTCCCGGCCGATGACCGTCTGGAAGTCGCGCACCATCACCGGATACGGGTGCGGTCCCACCACGCTGCCAATCAGATAGTGGGTGGTCTCCACGTTGGTCACCCAGTCGCGGATGGCCTCGTTGATGGCGTCTTTCAATGTGCGGGTACCCGATTCAACGGGCACGACTTCCGCCTCCAGCAGCTTCATGCGGAAGACGTTCAGCGACTGGCGCTGAATATCTTCGCGGCCCATGTAGACGATACATTCCAGACCGAGCATGGCACAGGCGGTGGCAGTGGCCACGCCGTGCTGGCCGGCCCCAGTCTCGGCGATGATCCGCTTCTTGCCCATGTGCTGGGCCAACAACGCCTGGCCCAGGGCGTTGTTGATCTTATGGGCGCCGGTATGGGCCAGGTCCTCACGCTTGAGGTAGATCTTGGCGCCGCCGCAGACCCGGGTCAGGTTTTCAGCGAAGTACAGCGCGGTAGGCCTGCCAGCATAGGTGTGCAGCAGATGGCCCAGACGTTCCTGGAAATCCGGGTTCGCCTTGGCCGTCTGGTAGGCGTCGTCCAAATCCGCAACGGCGGCCATCAATGTCTCGGGGATGAATTTCCCCCCGAAATCACCGAACCGGCCCCGATCGTCGGGGAAAAGGTGCACCTCGTTTTCATCTGCCATCGTGTGTTCCTTTTTATCCGTTGATCGACTTGGCGGCGGCACGGGCATTGTGCATGAAATCCCGTATCTTGGCGTGGTCTTTCTTGCTGTCGGTCTCCACGCCACTGGATACGTCCACACCCCAGGGTTTCACCATGGTGATTGCATCGGAAACGTTTTCGGCGGTTAGCCCTCCGGCCAGCAGAAAAGGGTGCCCGGCCTGGGAGAGTGACGCCGCCACATCCCAGTCGAAACCTTTCCCGGTACCGCCTTGGATTCCCTCCACGTACCTATCTAGCGTTACCAGGTGTCCAACGCCGCTGAATTCTTTGACCCGATCACCGGTGCCAGCATCATCCGACGCAGTAGCGGATTCGGCTACGTGCACCACCTTGATCACGTCGCAGCCGACTTGGCCGGCAAATTCGACCGATTCCTGTCCGCAAAGTTGTGCCAGATCTAGTCCGCAGAATTCGACTACCCCGGCAACTTCTTCGATGGACTGGTCAGCGAATAGCCCCACTATCCGGGGGGCCGGGGGGCCGGAGTTTCTGACGCCATCGACGATGGCTTTGGCTTCTTTTGGCGTGATCCGCCGGTGCCGCTCGGGCACAAATACCATGCCAATTAAGTCGGCCCCAGCCTCGGCGGCAACCAGCGCGTCGTCCAAGGCGCGAATCCCGCAGATCTTGACCTTTAATCCCTGAGAATCCATGGTCACGCTGCTGGCGTTTTCTGCCCGGTCAACTCCCGGACCTTTTCGCCGATGTCTGGAGCGGTCACCAGGGCCTCCCCCACCAGCACCGCATTAACTCGAAAACGATTCATCTGCTGGAGATGGTCGCGGTTGAAGATACCGCTCTCGCTGACTATCTGCTTGCCTCTGGGGACCAGCGGCGCCAGGCGTTCCGTCACTCCCAGGTCGGTAGTGAAGATGCGCAGGTCCCGGTTGTTTATCCCGATGATCTCAGCTCCGGCATCCACCGCGGTCTCCAGTTCCACTTCGTCGTGGACCTCCACCAGACATTGCATCCAGTGTGACTGGGCAGCGGCCAGAAGCTCTTTCAATTGGGTTGGCTCCAAGATTGCCACTATCAGAAGCATGGCATCGGCCCCGGCGGCGCGAGTCTCAACGACCTGGTAGGGGTCGAAGATAAAATCTTTGCGCATGACCGGCGCGCGTTGGGACGCCCCAGCTTCTTTAATCTGACGCAGGTGGCCCAGTTCACCCTGAAACCTGGGGTCGGTCAGGCACGATATGGCGGCAGCGCCGTTGCTGGCGTAGGTGTCGGCCAGCTTCAGGTGGTCGAAGTCGGGCAGCAGCAGCCCACGGGAGGGCGAGGCCTTCTTGACCTCTGCGATCAACCGCACTCCGCCACCTAGCAGCGCACCCGACAGATTCAGGGGTCGTGGTTGGCCAGCAGCAGCAGTCTCTAAGTCGGCGAGGGATACCTGAGTCTTGCTCTCGGCCAGCTCAACACGCTTGGCGGCGACTATTTCATCAAGGATGTTTGGCATGATTCTACCGTGGGCGTAATTTCCAGACTAGCATTATACTTCGCGGTTCTCTAAACCGGTTCAGCCGGCCCCGCCTGACTAACCTCGATCATGGACTCCATCCGGTCCTTGGCTGCGCCGCTGTCTATGGTCTGGGCGGCAAGTTGCACCCCGTCGCGGATGTTGGAGACCAGGTCCCCCACCAGCAGCACCCCAGCGCTGTTCAGCAAAACGTAGTCCCGCACTGGACCGCCGGCGCCGTCCAACAACTCCCGCATGGTCTTGGCATTGGCCGCCTTGTCTCCACCCCGGACCGCTTCGATCTCTGTGACCGGCAGGCCGGTGTCGGTCACAGAGATCGTCCAATTGCTCACTTTGCCACCAGCAACCTCCCACACTGATGTGTCCCCAGAGAGAGTCATCTCATCCAGGCCGCCGTCGCCGTGGACGATGATAGAGTGATGGGTGTCCAGCAGGTTCAAAACCGACGCCATCTGCTCGCTCAACTCCGGAAATGCGACGCCCACCAGCATCGACTGCGCTCCAGCCGGGTTGGTCAACGGCCCCAGAATGTTGAACACGGTCCGGATGCCTATCTCCCGGCGTACCGGCCCGGCGTGGCGCATAGACGGATGGAAAGCCTGGGCAAACATGAACCCTATGCCGCTTTCTCTGATGCAACGCTCCACGCCCTCGGGCGAAAGCTCGATCTTCACCCCCAGTTCTTCCAGTAGGTCGGCACTGCCGCAGGTACCCGAAGCAGCTCTGTTGCCATGCTTGGCAACTTTTAACCCAGCGCCCGCGGCAACAAAGGCCGCGGCGGTGGAGATATTAAACGTGTTCAGGCCGTCTCCGCCGGTACCCACTGAGTCCACCAACATACCGTCTACGTTCACCCGCAGGGCGAATTCGCGCATAACGGTGGCCATACCGGCGATCTCTTCGGTGCTCTCACCCTTGAGCCGGAGTGCCGTCAAGAACGAGCCCAACTGCGCCTGGGTAGCCTCGCCGGACATGATCTGCCGCATGACCGACGCAGCGTCGTCCATAGACAGGTGTCTGCCTGAGACCACTATGTCTATCGCTTCCCTGATTTCCAACTTTAATAGCTCCTATCTAAACCCTAACCGCCGCGCTCACCGTGTCCAGGAAATTCTGCAGCAGGTGTTTTCCGTCCGGGGTAAGGATGGACTCGGGGTGGAACTGGACGCCCTCGATCGGAAATTCTTTGTGGCGCAGTCCCATGATCAGCCCGTTGTCGGTCTGGGCCGTGACCTCCAGGGTGTCTGGGACGGTCTCAGGAAAGACCACCAGCGAGTGGTAGCGAATGGCCTGGAAGGGATTGGGCAGTCCGGCCAAGACTCCGGCGCCGTTGTGGTTCACCATGGATGTCTTGCCGTGGCGAATCTCGCCCGCCTGGTCTACTTTGGCGCCGTAGACGTGGCCGATGCACTGGTGGCCCAGGCAAACACCCAAGGTAGGCGTTTTGGGTCCGAACTGCCGGATCACATCGTTGGAGATTCCCGCCTCAAGGGGCGTGGACGGACCCGGAGATATGATAATGCCGTCCGGCGACATGTCCGTGATCTCCTCCAAAGAGATCTTATCGTTGCGGACCACCTCAACCTCAGCGCCCAACTCGCATAGATATTGGTACAGGTTGTAGGTGAAGCTATCGTAATTATCGATCATTAAAAGCATGGTATTTACCCTATCGTCGAGTGGCCGGAACTAGAGGGTCTCCACAAACTCCAGCCAATTGCCGTCGGGGTCTTGGGCGTATGCCGCCTTGCGCGACAGCTTTCCGTCATCGTCGAACATCGATGCAGGTGGGTTGTTGTATTTTATTCCCTTCTGAGAAGTCTCCTGGTAAAACGCGTCCAGGTCGTCAACGAAGAAAGCCAGATGTGACGCTCCCAGGTCATTGCGGTGGAGATGGTTCTCCCCGCTGGCCGGGGACAGGTATTGAATCAACTCGAGTTGATGGCCATCGCCCATGTCCACGAAACCGCCCTTGATGTGGGCGCCGGGGAAGGCCAGCACCTGCTCGACAAACTCCCCTTCACGTTCGGTGCGGCCCGCGATGCGCATGCCCAGTACTTCAGCGTAGAACTTTATGGACGCCTCGATATCCTTGACCACGAAGCCAGTGTGAAAAAACGATTTCAACATTTTATTTCTCCTATTTGTTGGTTACTCTGAGCCCTCGGCCAGATCGATAGCGCGCATCAATGCGCCGGCTTTGTGGCGGGTCTCCATGTACTCGTCTTCGCCCGTACTGTCAGCGACGATACCGCCGCCCGCCTGAACGTACATCACTCCATCTTTGTAGACACCGGTGCGGAGCACCAAGGCCGTATCCATGTCGCCTGAGTAACTGAAATAGCCCACGGCACCTCCGTAAGGCCCCCGCTTCTCGCCCTCCAACTCGGCGATTATCTCCATGGCCCGGATCTTGGGCGCCCCAGACACCGTGCCTGCCGGAAAGCAGGACCGCAGGGCGTCGTAGGAAGTCATCTCAGGCCGGAGGTCCCCCTCCACATGGGAGACCAGGTGCATCACGTGGGAGAACTTCTCCACGTCCATGAGCTGGGTGACCGACACAGTGCCAGGCTGACTGACCCGCCCGATGTCGTTGCGGCCCAAATCCACCAGCATGATGTGTTCGGCCCTTTGCTTCTCGCTGCTCTTCAACTCCGCCTCGTTGGCGTCGTCTTCGCCGGGAGTCGCACCCCTGGGCCGGGTGCCGGCGATCGGATGGGTGGCGGCTCTGCCGTTGTGCACGGTGACAACCGTTTCGATGGCCGCCCCTACGATCTGGAAGCCGTCCAAGTTCAGGTAATACATATATGGCGATGGGTTGATGCTGCGGAGAGACCGGTAGATCTGGAACGGGTGGGCCTCGGTGCATCGGGAGAAGCGCTGGGAATAGGTTACCTGAATCATGTCGCCGGCATAGATATAGTCGATGCATCGGTCGATCATCTTGGAGTAATGGTCCGTTGTTTGATTGGACTCGATTTCGCTGGGGACCACCTTCTGTTGTCCGTTGGACTGTAGCTCCGGCGGCAATTCCAAGGGCTGTGACAGCCGGCTGACCATCTCGTCGATCTTGGCCGTGGCCTCGGCGTAGGAACGGTCGATGTCGCCGTCCAGATTAACGTGACTGACCACTTTGATGTCGTGCCGGACGTGGTCGAACAGCAACAGAGTGTCGCAGAACATGAACACCGACTCTGGGACGCCCACGGGGTCTTCCGGCATCTCCGGAACTCTTGGCTCGAAGTAGCGGATGGTGTCGTAGGCCAGGTAGCCCACCGCGCCACCATGAAACCCGGGCAGCCCTTCAACCGGGGCCAGCTGGAATTTGTCCATTTCCTCCTGGACGGGCAGCAGTGGGTCGATCTCGCCCAAATCTTCTTTGGCGCCGGTCTTCACCACCTTGTACGGGTCGGTGCCTATAAAGCTGTAGCGGCCGATGCGTTCTCCTCCTTCCACGCTCTCCAGCAGGAAAGAATATGACCCCCGCGCCACCTTCAGATAGGCCGAGACCGGAGTTTCCAGATCGGCGTTTATAGAGCGAAAAACCGGCGCCAGGTTTCCTTGGCCGGTCATCTCCTTAAGTTTTTCCAGTGTCGGTTGGTACATTCCCATGCTCCCTTGGCCTAGGTGTCCGTGCCGCGCCGGCCGGAGAAGAATATGGCCCCTTGTTGTACTTGGCTGGGGTCGAAGCCTTCGGATTTTATGTCTGTGAATATGTCCGCGAACAGGGAGAAGCGGACATTCCCCTTCGCCGCGTTGGCCTCCGCCCGGCGCAGCAGTTGCCCGGTGCCGCAGCCCAAATCAAGCAGGTTTCCGTCGGGAGTGATCGGCTCCAGGGCCCATTTGATACGCTCCATCAGGATCGTGCCGCTGTCGAACCGGTCCCGGTCTTCGTCGTAGGAACGACTGTACTCCCGGTAAACCGAGCGTTTGAGCGCCGCGTAACTTGTTTCCAACTCTGTGTCATAGCTTTTGAATTTTTTACCAAACAAAAAAAGACCCGTCCATAAAGGGACGAGTCAGCTCGTGTTGCCACCCTATTTGCCGACAGAACCCCAATTTGTAGACGGGGTAGTTCCGGCTTCTCAATCGGCGGGAGGGCCCTGGTCTACTTTCGCCCTCGTGCCGTGGACCTTTAACGGCGCCCAACCGTCACAGCCTAGTTCCGTCCTCGATTTGATCGGGACATCGATCGGCCTGCGGCTCCGGGGTCCATTCGTTCTTCCGCTCTGAGCACCGGCTCACACCAAGCCCGGCTCGCTTTGCTCCGCTGGAAGACTACTACTCCCCTTCATAGCCTTTCTACATATTCGTTTGTGTGATTTTGAGTATAGGGTCGCTGAAAAATTATTGTCAAGTTTTCGTAGGTAAATGGCCAAAGTATGGCCCTAGACCGTCGCTTCCCCCAACCCGCCATGCGCCACCGGCACAGCCTCGTCTTCCCCCGGCCAAGGCGGTGTGGTATGACACAGAAACCGCAGCGGACCGTCCTGACCGGCGCTGAATTGGAAGCTCCAACCTGTGGGGATGACCAGGGCATCACCGGGCTTCACATCAACGGTGGAGGCATTCTCCGGGTCGGCATCGGGCGGACAACGCCACACCTGCCCAGTACCATCCAGGACGTACCAGACCTCTTCCACAGTACCGTGCCGGACCGGGCGGGTGACTTCTCCGGAACCCAAAGTGACTTCAACCAGACTGCTATTTGTAGCGCCATGGCGTACGTCCACCAGCAGGCGTATCTCCGAGCCGTCGGGAGCCGTTAGGTCAGGAGTTGGGCGTCGCTGTCCCAAGGGAGGAACAAGATTGCTGTTGGATGCTGTCACCTCGGCACCTTATCTAGCGGTCCCGTTTAGGGATTCAAGCCCTCGCCCACCAGACTCCAGTAGGGCAGGACGATGGTAAATAGCACGCCGATGGCGATCACAGTCATCACAACACCCATCCTGACTACCTCGGAGGCCTTGATCTCGGCTCGCTGGTAGATGAACACGCTGCCCGTGGCGCTGGCTGGGTAATAGACCACCGAGTCTCCAACGACAACTACCGCCAAGCCACAGACAACGGGATTCAGCCCCAGGGCCGCGCCGGTGGACATGGCCACAGGAATGATGAACGCCAGATAGCCCGAGATGTTGGGCATGACGACCCGGACGGCCGCAGACGCGGCGCACATCGCCAGCAATATCAACGTGGGGTGGTCCCGCAACCCTTCTACGCTTCCCACTAGGGTGTCCGCGAACCATGCGGCCGCCCCACTGATGATCAACGCATTGGCCAACGACAATGACGAAGCGATAACGAATATGTTGGTCCACCCAATGTTCGTCTCAAATTCCCGCCACGTAAGGAGACCCACTCCCGGCAGCAAGATCACCGTCATGGCGATCATCGCCGGCACGGCGGGCGGCAGGCCGTGGGCAAAGTCCGTGAACCAAAGCAGGGCCGTGCCCAAAGCAATCAGACCCGCCTTTATCTCCTTGGTCTGGATCGGGCCTGTTTTTAAATCGACAGTGTCGACCCCATCAGGCAGTGTGAACCCCGACCGGTACATCAGGAACACGGCCAGCCCGCCGAACATCAGGATCAGATAGAAGGGCGCGGCCATCAAGATGAACCACCTGGTCCAGGAAAAATCATCGATCATCCCAAAATCCGCAATCAAGGCAGACGCGACCACCGGGGTGATTCCTCCCGCCAACAATGCGGTGGAACCCAACCTGTTCAGTCCGCCCATGGCGATCATGACCGCCTTGTTCAATGGCGAGCTTTTTTCCACACCCCAGTGCTCCAACACCTGCTCGTACACATGGACCATGATGGCCCCGCGAGTGCTGGCGGAGGGAAGGGCAAAGGTCAACCCGGCAAAGGCGGCCAGCATTTGGACGTAGAGCATCCTGGGGCTTCCGCCGGCAAACCGAATGAGATAGGCCGCCATCCGCGCCGCGAGGCCCGATTGTTGCACGGCCAAACCCAGGGTGAGGATTCCCAACAGGAAATAGGTGACAGGTTGAGAGAAGCCGTACAATGCCACGTTGACGTCCTCAACGGCGTCCACCAGCGCCAAGGCGACGATGCTTACCAAGCCAGTCACGGCGATGTGAAGGGTTTCCGTGGCCCACAGCACCACGGCCATGGCCATCACCGCCAGCGCCCGCTGCCCCTGGTCGGTGAGCCCATCAGGGTTGGGCGCCAGGATCACTGCTAGGAAAACTGCAACCGGAAGACCGAACCGGAATGCCAGGGCGCCCGGTCTCATATTTCTGATGGTGGCTAGATCTATCAATTCAAGTACCCGGCGGAACGGCGCATAAAATCCGCCGTTTGTTCGGCGGCACCTACTCTACCGCAGCTAAATAGGCCGCACAAGATAAAGGCCCCCTGCTAATCTTCGAGGGCCTTTATTTCAACAACCGGTCAACGGTCTGGGATTGGCTACGAAACGCGGGGTTTGCGGCCCTTCCGGTCTAGGAAGTCCTTGAACCCGTCTTCCACGCTGAGTCCCTTGAAACGGCCCTTCCGGCCTTCGATCTCCGTCTGGAATTGGGTTTCCAGGGCCTCGCCGGTGTGCTCGATCAATAGGGATTTGATGTTGGCCACGCCCTCGGCACGGTTCTTGGCGATCCCCGCCGCGACCTCGACGGTCCGGTCAATCAATTCACCCGACGGCACCAGATGGTTGAGTAGGCCGATGTGATAGGCCTCGTCCGCGAAGACTTCGCGGCCGCTGTACAACAGTTCTTTAGCCTTGGGCCAACCAACCATGGTCGGCAGGCTCCAAGTGGCGTTCAGTTGTCCGTAGTTGACCGCCAAGAACCGGAAGCTGCTTTTCTCGCTGCCCATTAGGAAGTCCAAGCTGGTCGCCATGACGGTGCCGCCGCCGTAGCAGAGACCGTTGATAGCCCCGATGACCGGCTTGCTGGAAACGGCCATATGCCAGGTGTATTCGGTCCGGGCCGCAGCGCCGGCCGCGCGCTGCTCTTCCGAATTCTCCCGGTTCTCATGGATGTCGGCACCCGCTGAAAATGCCCGGTCGCCTGCCCCGGTGAGCACGATAACCCCGATGCCGTCGTCCTCCTCAGCCTCGGTTACGAACTCATCCAACTCCCGCACTAGTTGCAGGCTCAATGCATTCAAGACCTCAGGCCGGTTCAACGTCACGATGGCCACCCGGTCCACCTGGTCGATCTTAATCATCTCAAAACTCATGGCTTCAACTACTCCCGGATTATTACCAGATACCCGCCTCTGGCCACCAAGATTCCACCGGCCTGAGGGGGCGATTACCTAAATCTAATAAATCATATCAGGCCCGCAAAGTAAAATTCCCAGCCGCCTCATCAGACGCGTCGACGCTACGAAATCAGTTCAGCAACGTGACCAGGCTCACATGTCTGGTGTGCCAAGCGTCATGGCTAGGAACCGACGCTGAGAGTTTACTGGTTGTAACAACAACGGAGTCCTCGGACCAACGCTCCGCTGACGAAAAAGGGGAGAGCAAGATGTTGTATTTATTCAAGGGATGCGGGAAACGTGAAGGCGACCCATTGATGGGCACCGACGAATGGCGTCGCTTCCAATGCCGCAGCGTGTACTACCCCGCGCGGGCCCCTGAAGAACAACAGCTGGACCGCACGGCCTTTCAAGGATCATCCGCTGTCTGCGAAGATTCGGACCGGCCCAAGGTACGCCGGTCGGCCCGCCACCTAAATCCCGTGGTCGCGGCCTCGAAATCCAATGAAGAGCAGTGGTTGAACAAGAACCAGCAGGTGATATTCCACCTTGACCAGGGCAAGAAAGTGCGCGAGATTGCCGAGATCGTCGGCAAAGGTCCTCAGCAGATCCGGGTGGTCCGGGAACGGCTGCGAGGCCTCCGCTCCGCCGCACCCGAGTTGGTGACCGCCGACTAGTCCCGCAGAAAATCCTCCCACCCACTCCATCTGTTTTGTTCCGGGCCGTAAGATTGTTAGATCCCCTCCCCGCAATTTTGCGGCCCGTAATCTTTCTCCTTCCCTCGCGCCTTCCCGTGCTGTAACCTAGCCTCCATCCCCCAAAAGCGAGGCAGACATGAAGGCGATACGCGCGTACGAGATCGGCGGACCCGATGTCCTGAAACTGGAGGACGTACCCGACCCTACTCCCGGCCACGGCCAAGCGGTGGTCGACCTCAAATCCATCGGCGTCAATTACACCGACGTCTCCAGCCGAAAGGGCACCAACCCGCCGGCCAGCTTTCCCTGGACACCGGGGAGAGAAGGCTGTGGGGTGGTCACCGCCATCGGAGAGGGTGTGAGCGAAGTGGTCGTTGGCGACCGGGTCGCCTACGCCATGCACACGGGCTCCTACGCCGAACGCCAAGCTGTGCCGTCCTGGCTCCTGGTCCGCATACCCGACGCCATGGACTTCACCACCGGCGCGGCGTCACTCCTCCAGGGTATGACCGCCCATTTCCTAGTCTTTGGCATCGCCCGGCTCAACCCCGGCGACCAGGTGCTGGTGCACGCCGGGGCCGGCGGCATGGGACTGCTCCTGATCCAGCTGCTCAAGCGCCTTGGCGTACACGTCTTCACCACAGTCTCCACCGATGCCAAGGCCGAATTGGCAAAGCAGGCCGGGGCCGACCAGACGATCCTATACACCCAGGAAGACTTTGAAGCAGAGATACTGAAGGCCACCGGAGGCCAGGGCGTGCGTATGGTGCTGGACGCCGTGGGTCAGACCACCTTCGAGAAGGGCTTCAAGTGCCTGGGACGTCGCGGCTACATGGTCCTGTACGGACAGGCGGGTGGTGCGGTAACCGACACCAACACCCGCGCGTTGCAGAACGGTTCGCTGTATCTCACCCGGCCCAGTCTTGGGGACTACACCGCCACCCGGGATGAGCTGCTCGGACGTGCAGAAGAGGTCCTCAGGTGGCTGCAGTCCGGCGAACTCAAGCTGCACATCGGTCTAACCCTGCCGTTGGCAGACGCCGTAGAAGCCCACCGCCAATTGGAAGGTAGGGAGACCGTAGGCAAGATTCTTTTGACACCCTAACCAGGCTGAGCTTGGACCCAATTACCTCCGGTGGACGGGTGCCTTCGCGATTTCGGGGTTTCCTGACTCGCATCCGTTCCTGTTCGGCCTTTCCGTTTGCTCATGGTGAGCTTTGGCCGAAGGTCGAGAGTCTCGATGTAATAGGACCTGTCGAACCTCCGGCTGTGGTAAGCCGTGCATGCAATCCGCAATGCCGCCCAAACCGCATACGCCGTGTAGAATATCCCCGACTGACAAATCACCGGAGGTTTCCATGACTGAAAAGTTTGCTGGGGTCCATTGGATGCTGGCAACGCCCTTCCACGAAGACGAGAGCATCGACACCGCGTCCATGGCCAATCTGGTGGACAAAGCCGTCTCATCCGGATGTCAGGGCATGGTCTGCCTGGGCGTAACCGGCGAGGCCGCGCGTTTGACCGACCGTGAGCGGTATCAAGTGGCCG
Organism: Chloroflexota bacterium; assembly: GCA_002698265.1. Taxonomy (GTDB): domain Bacteria; phylum Chloroflexota; class Dehalococcoidia; order Lucifugimonadales; family UBA3495; genus UBA9611. The sequence continues at coordinate 52,195 of NZVX01000069.1, forward strand.
AGACGGTCATCCAGCGCTCAGAGGGCCTAGCTGTCACCGTGGGGGCCACCGCAGGCAGCACCGCCGCAGCCATCGAACGTAGCAAGGAAGCCCAGGAATTGGGCGCCACGGCGGTTATGGTCTCGCCCCCGCCCATGGGCAAACCCAACCCGGACGCCGTATTTGCCCACTACTCCCGCCTGGCCGACGCTATCGACCTGCCCATAGTGGTCCAGGACTACCCCAGCACTTCCGGCGTTCACATGTCTCCTGATTTCATTGCCGGGCTTTCCAGCAGCGTACCCGCCGTTCAGTACTTGAAGCTGGAGGACCCTCCAACGCCCCCCAAGATCTCGGCCATCCGTAAGCTGGTAGGCGACGAAATGCCCATCTTCGGTGGTCTGGGCGGTATGTACCTGTTGGAGGAATTGGCCCGGGGTTCCGCCGGCGCTATGACCGGATTCGCCTACCCCGAAGTCCTGGTGGATATCTGCCGCCAGATGGCCGAGGGCGACCGGGCCAAGGCCGAAGAACTGTTCAACCGCTGTTTGCCACTGATGCTATTTGAGTTCCAAGAAGGTATCGGCGTTGGCATCCGCAAGTACGCCCTACAAAGTCGTGGCCTGATCAAGAACTCCAATGTCCGCCATCCCGGTCCTAACCCCAACGACGAGACCAAAGGCGAGTTCCACCGTCTGGTGGAAGCCGCGGGGTTGTCGTCGATGTAGGTCCGTTTCCCAGATAATTTATAGTCCTCGTGGTAGTCCAGAGACTTTCTAAAAATTTCCCCGGTGCTGGCAACGCCAACCAAATTAGGATCCACGAATACTCGCGCGGAGGTACATTCATCATAGGTTTATTTGACGTGATTATTGGGGCTATGCAAAAGCGGATCTGACACTGCTTGAAAGAAGGAAGACAAAGGGGATAAGGGCAACCCAGGGATGATAGGGTGGCCATCGCCGCATGTGGTAACGCGTTTCCCGGCGGCGGCAACCTACTGCGCCGTCCAGCCGCCGTCTATCACCAACTCACTGCCAGTAACGAAGGACGATTCGTCCGAAGCCAGATACA
>NZVX01000070.1 GCA_002698265.1 Chloroflexota bacterium
GATCGAGCGCGGGTCGCGAAAGCCTTCCAGCAGCAGCGACTTCGGCATGTCATCGAAGTACTGCGGATCGACGAAGCTCTCGTCCATGTTCAGCGAGATCATTGCGCCGTCGAGCGGGCCGCCGTCGATGGAGATGATCGGGTTCAAGTCGACGTTCACGTCACCGATCACGGACGAGAGGGTGCCGGTGACCACGTAGGGCCCGCTGGTGTTCACCGTCCAGGTCAGTCCGACCCGGCCATCAGACCATGCTAAGCCGGTCTGTTGCGCCGAGCTAACTACCCCGGGACCGGAGAGGGTGGCAATGACCGATGTCCCAACGGCCACCGTGATATCCAGGTAAATCTGGCTCTGGCCCGAACCGATGCTGGCGACGCTCATGACCGGGGAGGCCGGAGCGCTGGCGATGGGCGTGGCTAAATGCCTTTCTCTCTAAGTCCAGGCTAAAAGGGGCTAAGAGTTAAGTCAATGCCATATCAACATCGTGTGACGAACGTCACAATACGGACAAAGCGCCCAGGCGGTCAATTGGAGGTTAGCCCTGGGTGACATCCTCGCCGTCAACCAGGTCCAGACGCCGCTGCGCCATCGCAGCCAGGTCCAGGTCATGTGTGGCCACGATCACGGTGGCCCGCCTGGAGGCGGCGACGTCGCCCAGGGTATCGGCGATGGAACGTGCGGTGGCGGTGTCCAGCTCTCCGGTTGGCTCGTCGGCAAATACCACTTCCGGTTGAGCGACTAGCGCCCGGGCGATGGACACCCGCTGTTGTTCGCCGCCGGAGAGTTCATAAGGGCGGTGGCGGGCGCGGGTGCCCAACCCCACAGCCTGCAAGGCCTCGGTGGCCCGCTGCCTACGTTCCCGCCAGGACATGCCACCGATATGCAACGGCAGTTCCACGTTCTCCTGGGCCGACAACAATGGCATAAGTCCGAACGACTGGAAAACAAAACCGATCTTATGCCGCCGCATCTCTACCAGGTCCGACTCCCGCAGTTCCGCCAGGTCATTCCCGTTGAAGTGCACCGTCCCCGTGCTGGGCCGGTCCAGACCGGAGAGCAGATTCAGCAGCGTGGTTTTACCGGACCCGGACCGGCCGGTTACCGCCAGGAATTCTCCCCGAACGATCGTAAGGCTGATCGCCGACAGAGCCGTCACTGCGGTTGCGCCTGAGCCAAACACGCGGCTTACTTCAACAGCCGTAATCACCGGCCCGTCGTTACTATTAGTCGCCATTACTGTTGGCTCCTGCTCCTGGTCTGCCGCGGGTTGGTTCCTGGCGCGTCGATGGTGATCTGCCCGTCTTCCGTTTGAATCTTGGCCAGACCGCCACGGCGGAAGCGCTCCGCCAACTCCGGCGGCAACTGCAACCGTCCTGCCGGGTCCACAACCACAAATTCTTCTTCAACTATGCCGCCGTCACGCCGGTAATCGGGCCGGGAGAATGTCTCGGACCCGATCCGCCCGTCCCGAATGTGGACCACGCGGTCCACGAACTGGGACACCCCTGCGTAGTGGGTCACGGTTACCACGGTCACGCCGTAGGACTGGTTCAGACCGCGAATCATCTCGAAGATGCTATCGGCGTTCTCGGTGTCCAATTCCCCGGTGGGCTCGTCGGCCAGAAGCAGGGGCGGCTTGTTGGCCAGGCCCACTGCGATGGCGGCCCGTTGCTGCTCGCCGCCAGACAATTGGTAGGGTAAGCGGTCCTTCTTGTCGGCCATGCCCAGTGATTCCAACAACTCGTCCGACCAGGCGCGGCGCACTTTGGCCGGTTCGCCGGACAGCGCCATGGGCAGCGCGATATTGTCGGCGACGGAAAGGTAGGGCACAAGGTTCCTGGCGGTGGCCTGCCAGACAAATCCGACCTCTGAACGCCGGTACATCACAAGGTCGCTGTCGGAGACGTCCAACAGGTCCCGGGCGCCGACCAACACCTGGCCCGCTGACGGCCGGTCCAATCCGGCCAGGATATTCAATAACGTGCTCTTGCCGCTGCCGCTGGCGCCGATAACGGCGATCAGTTCGCCGGCTTCGACGCTGAGGTCCAGCCCCCGAAGCGCGACGACCTCCAGGTCAGCGCGTTTGTAGATCTTAAAGAGGTCACGGCAATCGATGTAATAGCCAGTTTCTTCAGCCGGCGTGCCTGTATTTCCCTGGTATTCACTGAACTGGGTCATCCCGCATCTCCCATTCTAAGCACCTGTTGCACCTGTATCTTCGAGCTCAGCCAAGCCAGCCAGAGCACCGTTACCAGGGTGACCAAAGCCAAAACCGCGTAGGACACCGCCAGAGACAACCAATTGGTGGTAAAGGCCATCGGCGGCGTTACGCGCTCTCCCTCCTCGGCCACTTCCATCAGAGGAAGGAGGCTTGTACCGATCAGTTGGCCTACCCAGGTCCCCATGGCCACGCCGCAGATAATGATCAAGAATAGATTAAACCATACGATGCCCCGCGACTGGCCGCCCGAGGATCCTAGAGTCCGCAGCAGGGCGAACTCGGTCTGGCGCTCCTTGGTATCCAAGAAGGAGAAGAGCATCACCCCTGAGCCGGTGGCAAGGGCCACGGCCAGGAACAAAAGCACCAGAAGTGCGCCCCAACCGGCGTTCACGAGGGGCTGGTCAACACGCTCAGCCACCAGGGCATCCGCATCGAATACCTCCCTGACGCTCATGCCCAGTCCACGCATTGAATCCAGAACTTGGCCGGTGTTTGCGTTGTCTCCTTGACCATCTAACGCATCTGAGTCCGGCTCTCCGGAAGTGGACGTCAGGTCCAGCCATATCTCATTGGCGCCGACCAAGGGAATGGGACTATGTTGATTGGAGGCGGCTTCGAATATTCCCAGGTCCATCAGAACGAAGGGTTTCTCTCCCGGATCGATGGTCGGGAAATAATTGGCCACCCCCGCGATGTTCACCATCACGGAATAGGTTGAAAGACCCAAGATCACGTCGTCGCCCACAGAGGCGTCGGCCAACTCCAAGAACTCTTCATTGACCACCGCCGGTACTGGGCCCTCGGTGGGACCGGGCCTCAGCCCCCGCATGCCGACCCCTCCCGTAGCCCAACTGTAACGGGTAGAGGTAGGGAATTGACCGCCGGACGCCGATCCGCTGGTCTCGACGGCGTACAGTCCCGGCCGCCCGAAGTCCTGGATCACAGACCAGTCATTCGAATCCTGGAAATCGGCCACAGTTACCGGACCGTTGGGGGTAAGTGCGTCGATTCTTCCCAAGTACACCGCTCCCTGATCGCTGGACGCGGAAGTGCGGAACTGGTCGGTTATCTGGAAAGCCTGGAAGGAGAAGGGAGGCAGCACCGAGACATCGCGCTGTTGGTTGACGAACCGCCGTCCCGCGGCAACGACTGGCGTCAGGTCGGATTGGACCCGATGCCAGCCTTCGCCTTCCAGACCGCCCATCCAAACATCGAAATACAGTCCCCGGGCGTCCCGCAGCCTGGCCCACATGTTGGCGCTTGGGTTTAATCCAGCCGGCTGCACCCAGATGGATAGACCACTCGCATTCGTGGGCAAGAGCAGTCCTTCAGGCGGCTCCGGCCCGTTCAAGAGCAGCTCGGCCAGCTCGCCGATCGATCTGCCGCCGGCCAGATCATCCCGGAACCAGGCCACGTCCGCGATGCGGGACGCGTCCATCGCCAACACGAAAGCTGATGTACTGAACCCAGTGGTGGTTATCTGCCCTGTGGTGCGGTAAACATCCGCGGCACCGAGTACCGCCGGGAGTTCCAGTACTTCCTCGGCTAACCTCCCTCCCTCTGTGGCGCTGGAAACACCGGTGTGCCTCACCCTCAGATCGGCGCCCGCGGCGTAGAGGGACCTCTCTTCCTGGCTTCGTTCCAACGTAGAACTGAAAGCACTGCCGATAACGCCCATCGCGGTGGACATGGTCAGCAACACGATCAAGATTCCAGGCACCATCGGGTCTCGGGCTACGTGCCGCAACGAGTGCACCAGCCAGGATGGAGCGATGGGATCGGCCAGGCGCGACAGTAGCAACGCGAACCACGGAAATACCCGCATGATCAACAGTCCCACTGCGAGAAGCCCCAGTACCGGGCCGAGCAACAGAGAGTAATCGAGGTCCAACTGCTGACTTCCCACCGATTGGACTAAGAAAGAGCCCCTGCTTTGGATCTGCCACCAAAGCAGGCCTATCAGAGCCAGCAACAAAAAATCCAGATAATAACGGTGGAGGAAGGACGCGGTAGGAGGCCGGGCGCCGGTCTGCCTCGCTTCAACTATGCCGTTCCGGGCTGCTGCCAACGTGGCCAATGTGAACACCAAAACCGCCAGAGCCCCACCGATAAGCCCCAACACGATGGCCCCTTGGGACACCGTCACGGGCACGCCCGCCAGCTCGTCGGCGCCGCCGCCCAAGCTGAAGAACAGTTTGCCCAGCACTCGGACCACGCCCATGGCCAGGAAGGGTCCGATTATCACCGCCGGTATACCCAGTAACAAGCCTTCGCCCAGACCCAGCATTCCCACTTGCGCCGTGGTAGCGCCCCGGCTCTTCAGCATTGCGATCTCGCTGGAGCGGGACCGGACAATCAGGCCCGCCACCAACGCCAGATAGTAAAGCAGGATGCCGGTGATCAAGAACACCATCAAGAACAGTGGCACCCTAGCCAACAAAAGTTGCTCGTCGAAGCTGTCGAGAAGGTTGTCCAGCCGGATGTTGTAGCTGGAGTTCTTCAGGTTGAACCGGATGTTGGTCTCAGCCTGGAGGATCGTCTGGCGCAGAGGTCCCACATCTTTGGCCCGGAGTCCTTCGCGGTCAAGGTAGTAGTACCAGGTGACATCGGTGTATAGCGTCGGATACTCATCGAGCACCCGGTCCATCACTGCCGCTTCAGTAGTGAATAGCGGAATTATGGTCCAGCGATCGTTGTGCAGGCTGAAGTCCAAATCGACTCCAAACCAGAATTCGTCTTCAGGATCGACACGCTCGAACTCCGCCGCGATGCGCACGGTCATGGAAGGCGGGTCGGTGAAGGACGCCGCTGGAAACACCTCCATGGTCTGGCCGACCTCTAATCCCAAAAGTTCTAGACCCAAGGTGTCCACGGCCACGTCCATTGGCGTGTCCGACCCGGCGGCCGCGTTCGCCGCTCCGGGCCAGCTTCCCCGGAGCACTCTGATTCGATCGGGCTCAAACCCCGACATGTAGATGATTGACCCTCTTGGCCGGACCTCGTTGTCCAACTCCAACTGAGGGTGTCCCTTGAAGTAGAATGTTGCCGTGTCCACCACCTGCGCCTGTTCATAGATATAAGGGGCAAATGCCGCGGCGATCTCATTTTGGGCATAGTCCAACCGCTCCTGGTAGACCGTTCGGCGTCCCGCGGTGGTTGACGGTTCGTCTTGGCTGCTGAAAGACCGCATAGTGATGTTGGTTTCTTCGGCCGGCGCCCTGAGCAACTCGTGGCGCAGCGAGGCGTTCGACAGCAGGTCGGAGAAGATCACGCCGCTGGCCATCAGGGCCACTGCAAGCAGGATACCGCCAAACAGCACAGACTCCAGGCGCCAGCCGGATACGGCTCTCCTCACAGCCATCACATAGGCAAAGCGGATCATGGGCATCATCGGATGCCACCGTTTAGGTGCATCATCAGACGCCGCCCCGCAGGATCTCAGCGGTATTGAGCCGCCGGGCCGCAACCACGGCGAACGCCACCGACAAGGCCGCAACCGCCAGCAGCCCGGCCAACACCCCGGCCATCAACCAGCCCTGCACAGAAGGCACTAATGGCGGCACTGGATCGCCGCCTTGGGGTGTCAGGTCAACCAGTTCCAGTATCTCAAGTCCCGGCCAGTAACCCATGGCGGCTCCGGCGGCGATGGCCAGCACCGCGATGATCAACCGCTCCGCCGCCAAGGACAGCAGAAATTGGCGGTGTGAGAAGCCCAGGACCCGCACCACCGCCAGGTCCATACGGCCCATGCGAATGGAAACCAAAGCGTGGACGGTCAGAGTCAGAAGCACGGCGATCCCGATGGCCACCATGCTGAAGATGGTCAACCCGTTCCAGCCGCCCCCCGCTAGGGGGTTCCGCTCGGCCAGCGATGCCGCGAGCTCAGAGTCTTTCACCGAGACCAGTCCGGGTTTCAGTTCTCTGATCTCCGCAACTACCTGTTCCCGGTCGGCTTCTTCGTCCAGCGCCAGCCACATCTCGGCTGACTCCGCCAATACGCTCAAGGGCAGGCGTCTGGTGTATTCAGTGAAGTCTGTAAGGTCCGTCAAGAAAAACGGTCTCCGGTCGGGTGACAGCGTCGGAAAGTGGGTGACCACTCCCACGATCTGAACCGGCACGGCCAGACTCCCCAATTTGACCCGCAGCTGTTGCCCCACCTGGAAGTCCGGACCGCCGATGGCCGGGATGGGGAACGGGCCCGGCGGCAGATGTATCCCCCGCTGTCCGTTGGAGAACGCCTCCTCCCAGGAGAACCGAAGACCCGTGCTTCCGCTTCTGGCGCCGGTGCGGACCTGTTCCGTGACGTCGGGTTTCGAGCCCTGGTTGGCCAAGGCCGTCCAAGGAGCCGAGCCTTCAAATTCTTCGATCACGACCCCATCTGGTCCCGATGAAGGTCCAAACGCCGTGACATCGTCCATTTTTATTATCCCGTCGGAAAGCCGGTTGGACGGGGTAGTTGAAAAGAACACCGACACAAGTTCGAACGGCGGCGTGGCTTGGCCTAACGTTGGGAGGTCTCCGGTGAGTAACCTCCAGTTCCCATCAACCGCTTCCACATCGGTGGCATCTGGACCTTCGGCTTCAAGGATGTTGCCCATGGCAAATGTCCGGTAGATACCCTCGGCGGTCATCACTCTGGCCCACATGTTCACGCCGAACTGCAGGTTCTTCTCAAACAGGTCGCTGCTGTCCACCCAGATCCCTATCGACACGCTGTCCTCGGGCAACGGGATGCCGGTCCCGGCGAGGCTGGACGGGAAGGGCATAGGCCGCAGCAGCCTGCTAATCGCCGGTAGACCGCCGGGGTAGAAATCGTCTCTGAACCAGGCTGTGGTATCGAGAGACCGGAGGTCCACAGCCAACAGATCCACGCTCTGGCCCAGCGTACCGTCCAGAAGTGTGACTGAGTCCCGCAGTAGCCGGCTGACCGCCGTAACTCCAGTGATCCTGCCCAGTTTCTCCGGGTCCCCAACCGAAAGGGCTGGGCCCTTCACGACCATGTCTCCGCCGATCTTATAGCGGGCCTGGTCGCTCTGGCTCTGAGATAGGCTGGACTGAAAGGTAGCCCCGAACACTCCCAACGCCGTGGCTAACATCAGGATCACGGCTAAAGAGCCGTGGGGGATGGGGTCCCTGGCCAGTCGCACAAGGGAGAACTGGAACCAGGCGGCCCCGGCCCGTCCTCCGGCCCAGGCCAGCAATCGGATCACCAAGGGCAATACGCGCAGCAACAAAACAGCCGCCGCGAAAAGTCCCAACACCGGACCAAGGACCAGAGTCGGGTCCACATTTACCCCCTGGGATGCCAGCTCTTCGGCCACGAATCCGTCGCGGCCACGCACCTGGAACCAGATGACAAGCACGGTGGCCGCGGCCAGGATATCCAGATAGTAGCGGTGCAAGAAGGGTACGGATGGGGGTCGGGTCCTGCTCAACAACGTCTCCAGCGTGCCCATCCTGGCCCGGCCGGTGGCAGTAACCAACAGTACCCCGAGAGCCATCACGCCGCCCAATGCCCCCATCCAGAACATATCTCCGGCCAGGCCCAAAGGAATCCCTGTGGCGAACTCTCCTTGGGGGTTGATAGTGTCCAACAACAGGTACTTAACGATGACCCAGGCCAGGAACGGGCCCACTATCACGGCGACAACAGCCACAACCGCCTCGGCCATGGCCAACACGCCGCTCACCTGAATCACGCTGGCCCCCCGGCTCCGGAGTTGCCCGGCTTCCTCAGCCTGACTTCGCCCCAGGGTTCCGGTGATGAGCGCCAGGAAATAAAGGACCACGACTACAACCAGCGATAGATACAGATACAACGGGATCCGGGCGAGGGTGAGCGCTCTCTCGAACTCTTCTACGGTCAGGCCCAGTCGGCTCAGAACAAGGGTGCGCGGGAAAACCTTATTCAGGTCGGTCTCAAGGCCCACAACCTGCTGCTCCACCTCGCTAGCGTTCCCAACGGTCAAGTAACCCGCGTCCAAGAATAGGTGAAACCCGAAGTCGCCAACCAAGGTCGTGTACCGAGAGCCTATTCCCTGGAAAAAGTCTTCCTCATTCACGAATATAGGCACGACCACCGACTCGCCGACTGGAATGACGTCGAAATAATTCGTCGCGCCCATCCAGTATTCCTCGCCGGCGTCGATGGGCTCGGCCACGCCCACTATTTTCAGAAGGAGACGTTCCGAAGACCCACGGCGCGGCACCAGGAATACCGAGTCTCCAGGCAGATAGGTTAGCTTACGGGAGGATTCCGACCCGAGCACGACCTCTATCGCGCCATCGCCGTCCGGGTCCTTGAACGCCCCGCTCACCGGCCAACGGCCCTGGGTGAGCCTTGTGTGTTCAGCGAAGTTGGTGAGGAAGAATGGTCGGCCCGACGGCGAGCCCAGGATGGGCGTGGTCGGCGTAGTCAGCAGGGTTAGGTTGGGCTGGGTCCGCCCGAACCGCTCTATGGTCCGCAGCATCACGCCCAAGCGTTCGTTCGACGACTTTTCCACCAGGGTTTCCAGAGGCGAATAATCAGCCTGCCCCAACGGACGGTTCTGGGCCGTGATCTGGGCGTTGTGCACCTCGGGGCCGAACGACGCGACGGAGTGGCGCAACCCGGCCTCGCCCAGGGCGCGCGAGTACAGGGCGCCAGTGGACATAATCGTAACCGAAGCCAGGATGCCGAAAGACGTGACCGCCAGCAGAAGCCAGGACTGGCGCAGTCGCCGGCGCAACAACCAGGTGACCAGGGACAGTAGCTGCATGGATCTCAGCGGCACTCCCGGTCACGGGCGAAGTACAACCCTCGGGGAGCGGCCTTTGATGTGAGCTCGGTGTATGGTGCGTCGTACGCACCATGAATATTAAGTATCGGCATAAGCGATTTGCATTATACGACGTTTCGAGGGCTAGCGAATTAGGTTCAGTCCTGGGGCCTTTCATCGGCCTCATGCTATAATCCCGCCCACCGGCCAAAGGCGGTCTCAAACTGTGCCTGAGACCCCAAAATTTCAAATGGATCCGAGGATAAGCAATGAAGCGTTTGGAAGGCAAAACTGCATTGGTCACCGGCTCTGGCCGCAACATCGGCCGGGCCATAATCTTGAAGCTGGCTGAAGAGGGCGCCAACGTGGTCGTGAACGCCCGTAGCAACCAGGAAGAGGCTGATTCTGTGGCCGCCGAGGCCCGTGAATTGGGCGTGGAAGCCCTGCCATACATCGCCGATGTTTCAGACCACCAGCAGGTGACGAATATGTTCGCTGCCGCCGCGGAGCAGTTCGGGGGAGTGGACATCTTGGTCAGCAACGCCGCTATCCGTCCCCACGAGCCCTTCACTGGTCTCACCCTGGAAGAATGGCAGCGCGTCAGGGGTGTGGTGCTGGACGGGGCGTTTCACGTGGCCCACGCAGCCATTCCGAACATGGCGAAGAACGGCTACGGGAGAGTGGTCTTCTTCACCGGAGACGGCGCTTTCAAAGGGACGGCCCAACGCGCCCACGTTTCCGCCGCCAAGATGGGCGTGATCGGCCTGGCTAGGGGGTTGGCTTCTGAGTTCGCTCCCAAAAACATCCGAGTGAACGTCATCTCTCCGGGCCGGATCGACACCACCAGGGACCTAAGCTGGTATCCACAGGGCGGGATGCGCGATACGGCCGACATACCGGTGGGCCGCCTGGGCTCGGTGAACGATATAGCCTCGGCCTGCCTGTTTTTGATCACCGACGAGTGCGGCTTCATGATCGGCCAGACCCTGCACATCAACGGAGGGACCGACTTCTTTTAGGTCGGAAAGTTGAGTGGAGCCTAGCTCCTGAACCGAAACTCTTTCAGGTCGTCCGGGATGATGAGCTTGGCTTCCGTCTGATCTTGGATCTCTTCCGGGCTCCAGCCAGGGGCGTGCTCTACCAGATTGAACCCTTCGGGCGTGATCTCGAAGAGACCCAGGTCCGTCACCAGCATCTTCACTACGCCGGGTGCGGTGATGGGCAGCGTGCATTTCTTCAGCAGCTTGGCCGCGCCGTCACGGGTAGTGTGCTCCATGGCGATGAAGACACGCTTGGCGCCGGCCGCCAGGTCCATTGCCCCGCCGATGCCGCCGCCCTTCCGGCTCGGGATGCGCCAGTTTGCGAAGTCGCCGTTCTCCGCGACCTCGTAGGCGCCCATCACGGTGACGTCAATCATGCCGCCGCGGATCATCATGAATGAATCGGCGTGGTGCACACAGGCCATGCCCGGAAGGGGAACAACCTTCTGTCCACCGGCGTTCACCAGGTGCCGGTCTTCCTCGCCCTCCTTGGCCAGCGGCCCATAGCCAATCACTCCGTTCTCGGCGTGATTGATGATCTCTCTACTGGAATCCGAGTAGTTGGAGCACAGGGTGGGCATGCCCACGCCTAGATTAACGATCCAACCGTCTTGAAATTCCATGGCCAGGCGGTCGCACATCGCCTGTCTTTCCAGTTTCACTTTTTCGGCCATTCTCTATCTCCGGTCTGTGAGCTTTCAGTGTTCAGCCGTCAGCCCGCTGTTCGCTGAGTGCTGTTTGCTTCTTAGATCCAGATGCCGTCTTCGGGGATGCGCACCAGCCGGTCGACGTAGATACCCGCGACGTGGATGGCGTCGGGGTCCAGCTCTCCTGCTTCCACGATGTCGTTCTCGACTTCAACTATGGTCACGGTGGCAGCCATCGCCATCAACGGGTTGAAGTTGCGCTGGGTCAGCCGGAACACCAGGTTGCCTGCGGTGTCGGCTTTCCAGGCCCGTATCAGTCCGTAGTCGCCAGGCAACGGCAACTCCAACACGTGCATGCGGCCATTGAACTCCCGATGTTCTTTGCCCTCGGCCAACTCGGTTCCCACCGACGTTGGGGTATAGAACCCGCCGATCCCGGCGGCAGCGCAACGAAGGCGCTCGGCCAACGTGCCTTGGGGCACCAACTCGGCGTCGATCTCATCGTTGTTGTACATGCGGGTGAACGGTGTGACCTGAGAAGGGTGGGTTGCGGCGGTGAAGGCGCAGATCATCTTCTTCATCTGACCGGCTTCAACCAATGTGCCGATGTCCACATTTTCGTCTATGGTGCCGGCATTGTTGGACACGCCTGTGAGGTTTTTAGCGCCCTGGCGGTTCAATGCGGCCAACAGGTTCCTGGGCACGCCTACGCCGCTGAATCCGGGGCTGAGTATGGTGACGCCGTCGGGGATGTCGGCTACGGAGGCGTCCATGGTTTCGTAGATCTTGTTCTTCATGAATTACCTTGGAATCCCGGGGAGAGATTGCGAGGTCTAAATTAGCCCGGTCGTGGGCGTGTTAAATACTACCGCAGACCGGTGCGTCGCGCCATAGGCGGAATTTCGGCGGTCCGCGTCCCGCCTATTTCGATCCAGAGCCCATGCCGGGATTGAATATTCCAGGAAATCATGTATCTTATTCTCAAACAGTAAACAAGGCTGGAGGAATATCATGGTAGCCTCAGACCATAGGACTTACGTCTACGTCGGCCTGGCCGGCGAAGGCGACTACATCGGTGAGGGCGGTATCGTCCGCCGCGGCGACGGCGAAGAACAATGGAGGGACATCTCCAAGGGCCTGCCGGAGAATGCGCAGGTCAGGGGCCTGGCGATCCGGCCCGACGACCCCAAGATCGTTTTCGCGGGGACTGACACGGGAGTCTACCGCTCCAAGGACCGCGGCGATACCTGGGAGGCCTTGAATGACACCACCTCCGGGCACGAGGTCTGGTCGCTGGCCATCCATCCCGATAACCCAAATGTGATCTTGGCCGGATACGAACCCTGCTCCATCTCCCGCTCCGAAGACGGCGGTGATACCTGGAAGATCATGGACACCAGCCAGGTGGTCTATCCCCATATCACGACCTATATGCCTCCCACAGGCAAGCGGGTCATCGGCATGGCTTTCGACCCCTCCAACACCAAGGATATCTACGCCGCCGTGGAAGTGGGCGGCCTGCTGGCCAGCCGTGACGGCGGCGAGAGTTGGGTCTCGGTGATCGACGGCCCCTACCTCAAGAACAACACCCTGGACCTACACCAGGTCGAAGTCAGCGCGGCGGCCCCGGGCACGGTGCACATCGCCACCCAGACCGCCATGTTCCGCAGCCGGGACAAGGGCGCGCGCTGGGAACACGTTCAAGTTGAAGAGATGTTCCCCGGCGGTTCGTACTGCCGTGACCTGTTGGTTGCGCCCGACGACCCAAAGACCATCTACCTGGCGGCTGGCGCCGGCGGCGGGGCCGCGCCTGCTGGTACCGTTCAGGAGGGCGCCCTCTTCCGCAGCCGCGACGTAGGCGAGACCTGGGACCGGCTGGACCTAGGCGAGACGGTGCCGGGACGTATGATGGCCATCGCCATCGACGCCGCCGCACCGGACCACATCTATTGCGCCGCGTACAGCGGAGAGGTCTACAGCAGTTCCGACGGCGGCAGTAACTGGTCCAAGAGCGTTCTCCCCGGGGAAAGCTCCCGCTATCTACACGTCTACCCGATGGTCTGCGGCTAGCGATTCCGGCATAGATCAATTCGCAAATCGTTTGCCTGAGCGGTGGCACGAATCCTGGATCGGTCCCGCAGTACAGGCACGTCCTAAATACAGGAGACTGGATTGACAAGTTTCTCGATCGACCGGGCGACCTACAGCGTTGGAGAGGCCGCCCTGGACTTAATGGTCCTGGAAAAATCTGAGTTTCCCGAAGGGTTTCAAGGTCATCAGGTGGTCCGTGAGGGGTCATTGGACAACGACACTCTCGCCCAAAACGGGTTCGACGGTAGCACCTCCGAGCGTTTCACTGCCGCAGGGCGAGTTACTGGAGTGATGCGGGAACTGGGACCCACGTCCACCATGGCGATGTCCGACGGGTTCGACTTTATGGCGGCATCTGTGGTGCATCTATTCGACACCCCGGAGTCGGTCCACTCCTGGATGCATGACATCTTCTTGAAGGACTTTGAAGACCGTGTCGGGGAGAGCGTGGGCCAGGGTCACCAGCTGGTTTCCGTAACCCGCCTGGAGCCCCAGGGGTTCTTCGATGAGGCGGTGGGCCTTAGGGTACTGCAGGGCGGGGTAGACGGACTGATCTCCTCAACAGTATTGGACTTCCGGGTGGGCCGCCTGTTGGGAGTGGTGTTCATCGGCGCCGTGGGCGACCACGAACGCCTGGACCAGGTCCAGCAGCTTGGCCAGGCCTTGGAAAAACGCATGGTAAGCGTGGTGCTGGGGTCGACTTAGAGGACTAGAGCGAATCCCACTCGTCNGCGGTGAGAGCGGCCTGCCTCCACGTGGCCCGGATGAAACCGCANCTGGAATCCGACGCCCNACTTGACGCCATTGGTCTTGCAAGCCTTGACCATGTCCACGCAATCGCTGACTGTAATCGCCATCGGTTTTTCCACCAAGACATGTTTTCCGGCTTTGGCGGCCAATCGAGTGTGTTCAGCGTGGAGGTGGTTGGGGGAGGCAATGAATACGACGTCTACCCTAGAATCAGCAAGCAACTCCTCGACAGATGTGTAGGCCGTCAGAACTTCGGGCTTGCTCGCGAATGCTTCCGCCCGGTGCTGGTCTCTGCTTTAGGCCGCGATGATCGATGTATCTTCGGCCAAAGCCGCAGGCGGCGCGATCCGGGAGTCTGGATAATTCCCGGCGCCGATGAATGCCCAACTTATCCCCAATCTAACACCCCTTCTTGAACCGATTCGTACCGGACATGACCTTAAAACGAGGCTAGCGGCCCGCTCCCACTTTCATCTCCGCCCCTTTTAGGAATTCAGTGACATGGGGCAGCACCAGTTCCCCGGCCCTGGAGGCCTGACCATGGTTCAGGCCAGCCACCGACACAAACACAGCGCCAGGTATCGCCTGGGCGGCCACTTTGGAGCCTGGGTAGAAGCCGTCGGCATCACCGCAGTAGAGCAGGCAGGGTAGGTCAAGGCCCGGCAGAAGTTCTTCCACGCCATCAGTGCCCCTAGGCGCGAGCGTAGCTGCAATCAAAGCTTCGGGATCGTTCTGTAGCAGCCTCTCCTTGCGTCCCGCTTCCATGGGCCCCTCGTTAGTCTCGGCGTTGGCCACGTAGGCAGCCATTCCCTGGCGTAGCAGATCGATCCGGTCTTGGGGTGGGGTGTCGGTATTCGCGGTGTCGGCGCCCATGCCGCCGAGGATCAACGAATGGAACCGGTCCAGAGCGTGCAAAACCAGGCCAAATCCGATACGGCCGCCCATGGAATAGCCCATGTAATGGGCCTTGTCCACGCCCAGATCGTCCATCACAGCCAGAATATCGCTTACCCGGAGTTTGAGGTCATAATCTTTGGGGTCGTGGGGTTTGTCGCTGCGGCCGTGCCCTCGGGCGTCGACCAGGATCAGCCTGTAGTCCTTCTTCAGCTCTTCGACGAAGCCGTAGGCGTACCAGGTCTGCAAGCTGTTGGTGAGTCCGTGCTGCATCACCAAAGGAGGGCCGTCTCCCTCAACGTGAAAGTGAATCTTGACGCCTGAGTTGTCTACGTACGGCACTTCTCTTCCTCCCGAATTTGGCGTGATCGTGATAAACCGGTTGATCGTCCCGCTACTCTATCCCTCGCGTATCAACCGTGCGGCTTCGTAGCCCATCTCAGCGGTCGTGGCGGTCCCGCCTAGGTCCGCGGTCAGGACGGTGCGCTGCTCCAGGCAGCGGGCCACGGCTCGGTCCACTCGTTCCGCGGCTTCCTGTTCTCCCAGGTGGTCCAGCATCATGGCCACAGCCGAGACTGTGGCCAGCGGATTGGCGATGCCCTTGCCCATGATGTCGAAGGCCGCGCCGTGGACCGGCTCGAACAGCGACGGGTATTCTCTCTCAGGGTTGATGTTGGCGCTGGGCGCAAGACCCATGCTCCCCGTGACCACCGCCGCGATGTCCGAGAGTATATCGGCGAAAAGGTTTGAGGCCACGACTACGTCAAAGTCCTCAGGCCAGCGCACGAAATCCATAGCGGCCCGGTCGACCAATAACGACTCGGTCTCTATCTGAGGAAAGTCGGCCGCTACATCGGCGAATACCTCGTCCCAGAAGACCATGCCAAACGATTGGGCGTTGGACTTGGTCACCGAGGTGACTTTGTTGCCCTTGTTACGCCGCACGCAGTACTCGAAAGCGGCGCGGATGATGCGCTCGGTGCCTCGGCGGGTGAACATGTTGGTCTGGACTACAGTCTCGTGGGCCGTTCCGGCGTAGAGCCGCCCGCCCACCGGAGCGTACTCGCCTTCGGTATTCTCGCGGAAGATGACCATGTCGATGTCGCCGGCTTTCTTCCCCGACAGGGGCGATTCCACGCCTGGATACAGATACGCGGGCCGGATGCAGACTCCCTGATCGAAGCTGCGTCGCATGGGTAGCAACAGGCCGTGCAGGGTGATGTGGTCCGGGATGTTGGGGTCTCCAACCGCGCCGAACAAGATGGTGTCGAACCCTTTTAGGGTCTCGATGCCGTCGTCGGGCATGAGTTTGCCGGTCTCCCGGTAGAATTCCGACCCCCAAGGAAACTCAGTGAACTGGAAACTGAGCCCATCGGTCACGCCGGCCACGGCTTCCAAGGCTTTTCTGCCTTCATCGATGACTTCCAAACCCACGCCATCGCCGGGAATAACTGCCACTTTGTATTCTGCCATTACGGTCCCTTTTTGAATTTTCTCGAAGATTTAGGCGTCGACCCGCTGCACCCCGCCACCTAATAGGCGGAAATGGTAGACCGCGGCGGCATCGGGAAACGCTTCTTTGGCCTTGTGATAGGTCGACTTACCTCGCCGTTCCCTGGCGTCTAAAAGGACGCCCATGATAGTGCCGCTGTGGCCGACATTCACGCCTACGGCGCCAACAGACTCGGCGAATTCTCTAACTTCGGCCAGCCTTGGCTTGGCGAGGACGGTCTGGCTGGCGTCTGCGCTGATGCTGGCGCCCTGGCCCACCAGGGCCGGGTCCTCGTTAGCGATTCCCAGCCGCAGCAGCCGTAGCGCTTCCGCAGTCTGTTCGTCGACAGATTGCCACCTTTGGAACCGGTCCACCATGTTGAACTGCACGGTATCCACCGTGCCTCCCAGGTCGAGGGCCACGATCTCCATGGGCGGCGGCGGGCCCAGGCTCTCCCGGATGGTGCCGGCGCGGTGATCGAAGAGGGCAACTCCGGGAATCATGATTCCGTCGGTGGGCTCGATGGAGAGCGCGATCTGGGCGATCTGATAGGGCGACAACTCCTCACCCAGAGCCAACCCTGTTGCGGCGATGGCCGCGGCCAGATCGGCGGTGCTGCTGGCCATACCCTTGCTCCTGGGTATGGGGTTGTTGATAGTGATCTTGGCCCTAACCTTGGCGTTTTTCAGGGAAGACAGTGTGCGGCGAACGGCAGCGGCGGCCTTGTCGCAATCTTCAGGCGCTTCAACGCCGGGGCCGTCGGAATAGAGATCCACCTTGACCCTAGAGTAGAAATCCACTGGGCAGGTGACCAGGAAGTGGATCCCTTCGATCACCCCCTGGGCGAGTTCGCCACAGGCTCCGGGCGCACGCACGGTGGCGCTACCGATGAACGCGGAACCTTCTCCTTCTTCTTCTGAATCTTCTGGTCTTTTCCCAGTTTGTGAGGCCAAAAAGGTCTACTCCGTCCCTTTTATTCTAATCATTTGATCATTGCTAATCATAGGGTTTTATCTGCGTGGGTATCCCCGCAACCACCAGATAGACCTCGGTAGCCGTGGCTGCGAGCCGCTGATTTACCAGTCCCAAGAGGTCTTGAAAGCGCCGTCCCAGAGGCTCGGGCGGCACCAGGCTAAGTCCCACTTCGCTGCTCACCATGACGTACGCCTGAGGAGAGACCGCCATCAGTACCAGAAGTTGGTCCGCCGCATCCGTCACGATCTTTTCTATGGTCTCTTTGGGATCTGACACGTATTGCATCAGAAGATTGGCAACCCATACATCCACCGAGTCGATGATAACCGTGCCCACATCTTGGCCGTCACTCAGTAGCGGCGCCATTCTTGCCACCAGACCCGTGGGTTCTTCTAGCGTCGCCCAATCCTGGGGCCTGGATTCCTTATGCCGCTGGATGCGCTGTTTCATCTCATCATCAACCGCCACTCCAGTGGCCACGTATAACACAGAACCGCCGTTGGACTGACTGAATGACGCAACCTTACTCTCGGCGAAGGCGCTCTTGCCAGACCGCACGCCCCCCAGCACCAGACAAAGCTGGGAAGCCATCAGCCGTTGGAACCCCGGACCGCATCGTAGTCGCGGCTGAGCCCAGATATTCGGTAAACCAGGTCCATATCGAGGCTGGAGCGCACCCAGTCCGCCAGTTTGTCGTACTCCCGGTCCAGGTCCAAATCGTTGGTCAAATCGGGAAGGGACACCCCTTTTCGGCGGGCCAGCTCATTCAGCATGGCGGTTCGCAATTCCCCGTTGTGGAAAAGTCCGTGGATATAGGTGCCCATCACGCTGCCGGAAGCGTCAAGCGCGCCATCAAGGTCGCCCGCCCCAGTCACAGGCACATCGCCACGGTCCTCTATTCGGAACGGTGGTGAAAATCCTTCGCCCACGGTCCTTCCCATGTGTATCTCGTATCCGCTAACCGGCATGCCTGACGCACCCGCCAGCAGGCCGGTGGCCGCGACCACACGCCCGTTTATGCGGTGGGTCTCTTTGCTTCCTTCGAACACGGTCGTCAGGTTGAGCAGGCCCAGACCGTCAAGTTCCGTGATGGACGATTCTATGTGTTCTGGGTCGCTGACCTTGGTTCCCAGCATCTGGTAGCCACCGCAGACGCCGACGACCGCCGCGCCGCCGGCGTGCAGCTCCTTCACAGCCTGACTCAAGCCCTGTTCGTTCATCCAAGCTAGGTCGGGGATGGTTGTTTTGGTGCCCGGGAGGATCACCAGGTCGGGACGTCCCAACTGGGCTGTAGAGTCAACATACCGTAGTTCCACGCCTGAATGGCGGGCCAGGGGGTCGAAGTCGTCAAAGTTGGAGATATGGGGCAGTTGGATCACCGCCACATCCAACACCGCCTGAGACGGAGCCGCGGGAGCATCGTCCAGGGCCACGGAGTCCTCTTCGGGGACGTGGATGTCCCGGTAGTAGTGGACCAACCCCGCGACTGGGATGCCCGTGCGCTCCTCCAGCCAGGTAATACCGTCGGTGAGCAGGCCGGGGTCGCCTCGGAACTTGTTGATGATGAAGCCCTTGATCAATTCCCGTTCCTCAGGCTCCAATAGCTCCAGTGTGCCCACCAAGAATGCGAATATACCGCCGCGGTCGATGTCGCCGCATAGTAATACCGGGGCGTTGGCGTACCGCGCCACCCGCATGTTCACGATCTCGTTTTTCTTCAGGTTGATCTCGGCGGGACTTCCGGCGCCCTCCACGACTACGATGTCAAAATCCGCTCGCAGCGAATCCAGCGACGTGTGGACGGCCTCCCAGAGCTGGGGCTTGAGTCCGAAATAATCTTTGGCTTTCGCCGTCAGCAGGGGACGGCCCATCACGACCACCTGAGAGATGTGGTCGGCCTCGGGTTTCAGCAGGATGGGGTTCATCTCAACCCTGGCTTCCACTCCCGCGGCGTCGGCTTGGACCGCCTGGGCTCGCCCGATCTCTCTACCGTCGGCCGTCACATAGGAGTTGTTGGACATGTTTTGCGCTTTGAATGGGGCGACGCGGTACCCGTCCTGGCGAAAGATTCGGCAGAGAGCCGATACCAGCACGCTCTTCCCGACATGGGAGGCGGTGCCTTGGACCATCAAAACCTGTCCGGCCATCTAGAGGAGCAGCCTTTCGGGCACAAACATCCCGTTAGCCCAGCATCCCGTGATGCACGGGGCCCTGAAGGTGGGAGGTGTCGTTGAACAGGCGCAGCACAGCGTTGTCTGCGTGTGTGTCAAACATCGTGAGACTGCAATTGCCGAACAAGAACGACCAATTCCCTTCGAGGGGCAGTCCCAGAAGTGCGACCATGGCTGCGCGGAGAGCGCCGCCGTGGCTAACAACCAACACGGTCTCGTTCAGATGATTAGCCTTGATCTCGTCCATTATCTTGGCCATGCGTGCGCTTACGTCCCTGGTCGACTCTCCGCCTTTGGGAGCGTATTCCAGGTTTTTCTCCACGTATTTGGGGTACTCATCTGGAAACTGAGATTTGATCTCCGCGATAGTCATTCCCTCGAATTCACCTTTGTGGTATTCCCGGAGCATCTGGGTCTCGTTCAGGACGACGGACCGGCCCCCCAAAGCGAGCTTAGCGGTCTCGGATGTGCGCTTTAGGTCACTGGTGTAAGCAACGTCGATGTTCATTCCAGCCAGGCGAAGCCCAAGCGAACGCGCCTGTTCGGCGCCTTTCTCCGAAAGTCCGATATCTGTGTGGCCTTGGATCCGGCCTTCGGCGTTCCATTCAGTTTCGCCGTGGCGGACAATCAGTAGTGTTCCCATTCTGCTGGATATTCTAAACACGATGTACTTGAAAGTACACCGAATCTTGTATTCTAATGATTAAAGGATGTTTGGCATACTACATGTAGTTGAGGCTATGCAGTCTCATGACTTGCCATAATTTAAGAAACTGGCATACTACATGTTGACATGTTGCTAAATTCCGGGATACAATATCTCGACCGTAACGATGGGAGGTGTTTCTATGGAAGCCTATTGTGTGAAGTGCAGAAGCAAGCGCGAGATCAAGAACCCCGAGAAGATCACCATGAAGAACGGGAAGCCCGCCACTCAGGGCACGTGCCCATCCTGTGGCACAAAAGTATTTCGCATTGGGGCCGCTTAACAGCGGCTTCTGGCTTTTCTTCTTCGCTGATTTTGGGCGGCGTACCGGCGGTCCGGTCTTTTAGTCCTGGCCGTTAGTTCTCGCCCAACCATCAGGATTTGGCCTGTTGGCAGCCACCCTACGTTATGTGTAGGGATGTGTGGATTGGGTGGCTGCCAACAGCTTTGCTGGATCGGTGCGGTAAACACCTGCACTGGCCTCCAATCGGGCTGGATGTGCAGGAGGTTGAGTTGCGGAATCGTTGGGTTAGCAACCCGACAATCGAAAGCACCGATTAATCAGGCTTTTAACCCGCGCTAATCGGCGCGGGTGCGGCAAACAATCGCTTTGTGGCCGAGGGACCCTCCCCTTCGGCCACGTTTTTTTGTCACCTTTCTGTATCCATCCTCTTTTCCTCTCTGTGCTATCATGGCGGCTCACGCTGAATTCCATGTTTTCGTGCGTGATTAATTCCATGACGCAAATATACGTACACACCTTGGAGAGGTAACGATGACACAGGCTTCAAGCTGGCAAGAAATGGCGGAGCAAGGCGCTCCGGAGCTTATGAAAGTGGTGTCCGGCGCCCGCGAATCAATCTTGTCCGACGGCGCGATTTCTAACAAAAATAAGACGCTGATGACCATGCTCTGCGACGCCCTACTTGGACACGACGGTGGCGTCGCAACCATCGCCAACCGGGCCCGGGCCGCCGGCGCCAGCGAAGAAGAGATCGCCGAGACTGTGGGCGTGGCGTTCCTCATGGGCGGACTACCAGCTCTGGTTACCGGCGCCAACGCTTTCAAGCGCTAAGAATCACTCTTTCTCGATTTAGGATAAATAACTCAAGCAACTTGAGGTGCGTGAAATGGCGCTAGCCGAACCCATCGTGTTCTTCAACGGCGAGCTGAAGCCCGAGTCCCAGGTGGGCATATCCATCAGAGACCGGGGCTACCTCTACGGCGACGCCGTATTCGACGCCGCCCGCACCTTTAACGGAACCCCTTTCCGGCTCCCGGAACACGTCCATCGCCTGTACGACTCGCTGCGCTACCTGCGCATCGACCCAGGCATCCAGCCACCGGAAATGGAGGACTGGTCGCGCCAGGTGGTGGAGCACAATTACAAGCTGTTGCCGCCCGGCCAGGACATGTGGGTGATGCAGCGCATCAGCCGGGGCATCGAGCCCATCCTGCCCGGCGACGAGATGCGGGCCACCGTGTTGATCGAGACCCATCCCATCCCATTTGCCCGGCGGGCCTCGTTATACCGGGATGGGGCCGCGATCTTCACTCCTTCCGTGCCCAGGATACCGCCGCGATTCATCAGCCCTCGGGCCAAGACCCACAACTATCTGAACCTGATCCTGGGCGACCTGGAAGCCCAGGCCAGCGACCCCGATGCCTGGTCGGTGCTCCTGGACGAGGCCGGCAACCTCACAGAGGGCCGAGGCTCCAACATCTTCTTGGTTAAGGACGGGACCGTGGCCACGCCCAAAGGGCAGTTCGTACTGGAAGGCATAACCAGGGGAGTCGCCATGAACCTGGCCAGCGGCCTGGACATGCCGGTCGATGAAAGAGACCTGGACCTATATGACGCCTATACGGCTGACGAAGCATTCTTGACCTCAACCAGCCTTTGCATCTGCCCCATCTCCTCGGTGAACGGCACGCCTGTAGCCGGTGGCAAGGCCCCGGGCGTGATCACCCGCAGGCTGATGGACGCTTTCAGCGACCTGGCGGGTATGGACTTTGAAGGGCAGTACCTGGCACACCTGGAATGATCTACGGAGCCAACCATACATAAGGGAGAGAACCATGTCCGATCAGATCGCCAACATCACTGACTCACCGGCCGAGAAACTGGCCGGGGGTTTTGGATTCACCGAAGGGCCCCTGTGGCACCCCGACGGCCACTGGCTATTCGTGGACATTCGGAAGCTTCAGATCCATAAGATGTCCACCAGCGGCCAATTAGAGACCTTCCGGGACCCAAGCTTCGGCACCAACGGCATGACCTTCGACAAGCAGGGCAACCTGGTGATCTGCGAAAGCGACAACCGGCAGATCATGCGCCGCCAGGCCGACGGCTCCTACACGGCTATCGCCACCCACGCGGACGGCAACCAGCTGAATCGCCCCAATGACATAGTAGGCCGCTCCGACGGGACCCTTTATTTCACGGACCCGGGCGGACGCCTCACCGAGGAAGAACGGAAGTTGGATTACAGCGGCGTGCACATCATCTCCCCAGACGGCGCCAACTCGGTGGGAACGACCGAGACCGAGTATCCCAACGGCCTGGCCTTCTCTCCCGATGAGCGCATCTTGTACGTGGCCATCACCCGCCTGGACAGCCGCTGCCTGGAAGAGAAAGAGAAACACCAGATGTGCGAGCATCAGCTTATCCGGGCCTTTGACGTAGCCGCCGACGGCACTCTCAGCAACAACCGGGTCTTTGCCACCATGTATTCCGCTGAGGACGGCGTTCCCGATGGAATGAAGGTAGACGTGGAGGGAAACATCTATTGCACCGGCTCCGAGGGTTGTTGGGTGTTCGACGCTTCAGGCAAGCACCTGGGCATCATCAAGCTTCCGGAGATCCCCGCCAACTGCGCCTGGGGCGGACCGGACAACCGCACGATGCTGTTCACCGCACGCACCTCGGTATTCAGCATGCGGATGAAGATACCCGGCACGGCCATACCGCGGGACTAGATCTCCGTGCCTAACTATGACGCCATAGTCCTCGGTATAGGCGGCATGGGCAGCGCCGCGGTCTACCATCTCGCCAAACGTGGCTGGAAGGTCCTGGGGCTTGAGCAGTACGACATTCCCCATGAGATGGGGTCGTCCCACGGCTACTCCCGGATGATTCGTTACACCCTCCAGGAACATCCGTCCTATGTGCCGCTGGTGCGCCGGGCTTACGAACTGTGGCACGAATTAGAAGACGCCTCTGGGGAAAAACTGGTGGTTACCACCGGCTCGGTCCGCGCCGGTCCTGCCGATAGCCTCTTTTTCCGAGACGCCCAGGAGTCGTGTGACGTCCACAACATCCCTTACGAAGTCCTGACGGCGAAAGAGATAAAAAAACGGTTCCCCGGCTACGACTTTCCGGATGAGATCTCCTCTATCTACCAAGCCGACGGCGGCTTCCTCCTCCCTGAGGAATGTATCGTTAATCACGTAAAGGCAGCCAGGGAAGCCGGGGCCGAGATCCACAGCCAGGAAACGGTGGTGGACTGGGAGCCTCTAGGCGAGGGAGTCCGAGTCCGGACGGAAAAAGACGCCTACACCGCAGACCGGCTGGTGGTCACCGCCGGGGCGTGGGCGGCCAAGTTGGTCCCGGAGGTTGCTGGCCACGCGGTGCCAGAGCGTCAGGTGTTGGGCTGGTTCGAGCCGGAACGGCCCGAGTTGTTCCGCCCTAAGACATTTCCAGTCTTCGGAGTTTGGACCGAGGAAGGACGCTACTACGGTTTTCCCAGTTACACGGTTCCCGGTTTCAAGATCGGTCGGTCTCACCATCTGCTCCAGAAGGTAGACCCAGACCAGATGGACCGGGAGGTGCACGAAGAAGACGAGGCTATCCTCCGTCAGGCAGTCAGCCGGTATTTCCCATTGGCGGCCGGTCGCCTGCTGGACCGCAAGACCTGCATCTATACCAACACGCCTGACGAACACTTCATGATCGGCGTTCTACCCGACCGTCCCCAGGTGTCGGTGGCAGCCGGGTTCTCGGGTCACGGGTTCAAATTCGCCAGCGTGATCGGGGAGATCATGGCCGACCTGGCGCAGAACGGCGAGACCCACCATGATATCGACCTTTTCCGCCTGGACCGGTTCACTTCCTAGTACACCAGTCCGGGACTCCGTCGCTTGTGAGCGAATCGTGCCCGGTGATATGCTGACATTACCTAAAATTCGTTAACCGGTAGATAAATCTGATGGACGCGGCCCCAGATCGCGCCGCCTTGGAAGAAATGGACCACCTGACCATCCACGAAACACCGGACAAAAAGCTAGACCACCTGGTTACCGTCTTCAGTGGCTGGGCCGACGCGGCAGAAAGCGCCACTAGCGCCGTAAAATTCTTGCAGCGGAAATTACACGCCAAGAAGTTCGCTGAGATCGACCCGGAGGAGTTCTACGACTTCTCTCAGACCCGTCCGTATTCGTCGCGAACCCGAGACGGAAGACGCCGCATCCACTGGCCGGCAAATGAATTCTCCTATCTCACGAACCCCAGTTCCGAGACTGGGATAATGGTATTTTCCGGCGTGGAGCCAAACTTGAAATGGCGCACCTTCTCCAAGACCGTGGCCAAGGTGGCCCGCGACCACGGCGTCGACTCTGTCATTCACATCGGAGCATTGTTGGATGCGGTCCCACACACCCGCCCGGTCAAGCTGAGCGGCACCGCCAGCGAACCCAAACTCAGTGAATTTCTGGAAAGCCAAGGTATCCGTTCATCCAATTATCAAGGCCCCACGGGGATCAGCTCGGCCGTGATGGATGCCTGTATCAATGAAGGGATGGAGTACACCTCCATCTGGGGGCACACCGCCCACTACCTGCAAGCGGCGCCCAACCACCGCGTTGGCTCCACCCTGTTGCAGATATTGGTCAAGTTGTTGAACATTCCCTTGGACTTGGCTGAATTGTATTCCGCGGCCGACATATTCAATGAAGAAGTGGTTAAAGCAGTGGCCAAGGATGACCAGATCAGCTCCTA
>NZVX01000071.1 GCA_002698265.1 Chloroflexota bacterium
CGGGTCTCATCCAGCACCGGGCTGCCGACCGTGTTGGGCTGGATCGGGCACGAGCAACAGTGGCGCACATCGACTGCGTCCTTCCAGACTCGGGAGAATGACGTGCAAACCATCTACAGCAGTTCCGATTCCGAAGAGGTGCGGCGGTTGCTAGAGTCGTATGATGTGCGCTACGTTTATCTGGGCTCAAGAGAGCGCGATACCTACGGCGGCGAAAACCTGGCGGACTTCACAGGTTTCCTGAAAACCGCCTTCGAACAAGACGGCGTAATAATCTTCGAGATGCTTCAACCAAATGCTTCCACAGGCGGCCAAAAATAGATGACCTGCGACAGGAGATTTAATCGCATGCCCTGGAGGTTTGTCTCCGGTCTCTGGGCTGGCCGTTCTTTTGGCTGGTTGGAAGCCGGGTTCCTGCTGGTGGTCATCGTGGCCCTGGTCATGCGGCTTTGGGAGTTGGGCGGGCGCACGTTCCACTACGATGAAGCTATCCACCTCCACTACGCCTGGCGTCTGTCGGAGAGCAGCGGCGTTTTCCTGGGCTGGCCATGGATCTTCGGCACCGACTACATCCACTCGCCATGGATGCACGGCCCGTTTCAGATCGAGTTCACCGCCCTGATGTTCAAGCTATTCGGCGATACCGACGTGACCGCACGGCTTGGCTACGTCTTTTTTGGAACGGCCTTGGTGGCGGTGCCCTACTTCTTCCGCGACTACCTGGGACGCACCGCCTCGTTGCTGGCGGCGGTGATGCTAACCCTGTCGCCAACCATCCTGTATTTCAGCCGGTTCGGGCGAAACGACATCATCATGGCCTTTTTCGCATCGGCATTGCTGATGCTGATGTGGCGGTACATCCACGAGGGCCACCGGCGCTACCTCTACCTGGCGTCGGCCGTTCTGGCGTTGATGTTCGCCACCAAAGAGACCACCTACCTGGTGGTGGGAATCTTCGGGCTGGTACTGATCCTGCTGACCGTGGCGGAACGCCTACCGTGGCAGATCGGCAGAGCCGATCTGCCTACCGCGGGCCGTTTCGGCGGATTCTTCTTGCTGTTGACCACTCTCACCTTGCCCCAGTGGTCGGCGCTTTCCGGGTTTGTTCAGGGGATCTTCGGCCTGACTCTGGTTAACCCGGACCCACAGACTGGAAACAACGTGTCCAACGTGGACGGCACCGACGGCTTGGTTGGAGCGCCGGCCTGGGCTGATGAGACTCTGCTGCTGCCGGTGCGAGACCTGGGAGTGGGAGTCCATGCGGCGGCGATCGTTCTGGGACTGGTGGTCCTGGCCTGGCTGATCAGCCGCGGGCCACTAACGGCCAGCCGGATATCTTGCATCGCCGGGACGCCCCTGGCGGTGACCGCTGGGGTCGCGCTACTGCTTTACCGGCCTCTAGCAGACGTGATCGATACCCGCGGAGTACCGGCCCTGGACCTTGGGATCGCCGCCATCCTGGCCACCGGAGCTCTATCGAGCCTGGTCTACTACCGGTACCCAGTCAGAAGAGGGATTCTACTGCTGCTTATCCCTGCACTGCTGACCGCTCTATACGCCGTGCTGTTCACTCCGGTGCTGGAACTCCAGTCGGTGGTCGACGGGATCTTGCCCAGCGAGGTGAACATCGGCGCGGCGGCCAACGGCGTCCCGGAGAACTATGTAGTCGCACTGGTCGTCCTATCACTCACGATAATCGTCTCCATAACCATTGGAGTCCAGTGGTTAGGCGGCGCTTGGCTGGTCTGCGCCGGGATTTTCTATCTGATCTGGGCCGCCCTTTACACGACTTTTTTCACCCATATTTCGGGGGCGTTCAGCGGGTCTTGGCAGGGTATGGGCTACTGGGTCGCCCAGCAAGAGGTGGCCCGGGGAAACCAGCCCTGGTACTACTACTTCGTGGGGTTGCCGGTCTATGAGCTACTGCCGGCTGTCTTCGGCATTGCCGGGGCAATCTACTTCTTCAGACGGGGCGACATGCTCGGTTTGGCGTTAGCTTTCTGGGCCGGAGTCACTTTCCTGGCCTACACCGTGGCCAGCGAGAAGATGCCCTGGCTCCTGGTGAACATCACCATCCCTCTCATATTTCTGTCGGCCAAATTACTGGGTGAATTGGCGGAGTCGGTCCGCTGGCGGCAGGCCCTGCGGCAAGGGGCAGGGGGACTGTTTTTCCTGGCCCCGCTCGCGGCCCTGGGCGGGCTATTCGTCCTCTACGCCTATACGGGAAACGACAGCGGCCTGACGGCCCAACACTGGGCGATATTGGCGGGCTCCGCCGCGGCCCTGGCCGTCGGCGCCTTCCTGGTCCGAGTAAGCTCGACCGCCGGGGGAGGGGCACTGGCCGCCTTGGGCATCGCGGCTTTATTGTTGGGCTTCGGCGCCTGGAGCGCCGTCCGGGCTGGCTACACCTTCGACGACTCTAACCGCGAGATCCTTGTCTATGCCCAAGGAGGCTCGGACCTCAAGGTCACATTTGCCGCTCTGGAAGAGCAGGTCTTTTCGTCGTCCGCCAGCGAAGCCAGCAATGGCGCCACGAACCGGAGGGCGGTGGAAGTTGACTATGACGTCTGGTATCCGTTCCAATGGTACGTTCGGGAGGCCGAATCGGACGGGCGGCTCAGGTTCACCTGCTTCAAGTCTGAGAGAGACGACGGCTGGAACGCCAGTTGTAATTCACTGGAGTCCACACCGGGAGAGGACGAGTTCAGGCCGGAGTCACTGTTATTGGCCGCCGACCATGCCGGCCGGACCGGCGGGGAATTGCTGGAATACACCAAAAGCGAACCCCTCCACAGCCTGCTCTGGTTCCCCGAGACCTACCGCCGCCCCTTGGAGGCCCGCCAGGACGAAGAATGGAAGGACGAACTGAAAAAAGACTTGGTGTTCTTCAAAGATGTGGCCGCCAGCAAAGCTGCCTGGCGCAGCGCCCTGAGTTATTGGATCTTCAGGGACCTGGAGAAAGACTGGTTCACCGGCGACTACTACATCTTTGAAAGATGACCACAGCCGTGATGGCCGTTCTAGCCCCATATCGTCTTGGCCCGCTATTTGCGCCCCAGGTATACTGAGTCCAAGGTTCGTGGCCTGGAGATAAGGACCAGACTCTTTGTTCATCAATAAATGGCAGTTCTGGCTGGGCGGAGCCGTCAGCGTGGGTTTGCTGCTCCTACTGTTTTACCAGGTAGACTTGGGCGAGCTCAAAGATGCTCTACGGGACGCCAATTACTTCTTGTTGGCGCCGTCCATCGCGGTCTACTTCATCGCGGTGCTGTTCCGCGCTGTCCGCTGGCGGTACCTGCTGGCGCCCATGGAACTGATACCGGTGGGTCGGCTTTACCCGGTGGTGGTGATCGGCTACATGGCCAACAACCTGTTGCCGGTGCGCCTGGGCGAGCTGGTCAGGTCTTATTACCTGGCACGCCGGGAGAAACTGAACACCAGTTCAGCCCTAGCCACCATCGCCGTAGAACGCGTCTACGACGGGATAACGCTGCTGGCCTTCGCCGTCCTGGCCGCCCCGTGGTTGTTGCTCCTGGGAGAATTTGACGGCGCAGCGGACATTTCCCGGACCACCGGGGTGATCTTTTTAGCGGCGGCCATCGCTGCCTTCGCCGTATTGCTGGCCGTCTTTACTCTACTGGGCAGTTCGCCGGCATTCGCCAGCCGCATGGAAGGCCTGCTGAACATCGTCCCTGCCGGGCCCAGGCCCAAGATCAAAGCATTCTTCTGGACGTTCGTGGCCGGATTAGCCGTGTTGAACTCCCCATCGAAACACCTGGCCCTCTTCGTCTATTCGCTACCGGTATGGCTGCTCGAAGGCTCTATGTATTTCATGCTGGCCTACTCTTTTGGCATCGATCAGCATTTCGACTCGGTCGGCGTCCTGCTGTTGGTGGTACTGTTGCTCACGGCCACCTCCAACCTGGCGACTTCGGTGCCCAGTGCCATCGGCGGGATAGGGCCTTTTGAGATAGTGGCCCAGCAAACGTTGATGGCCCTGGGCGTGGGGGCGTCTTTGGCCGGGGCTTACAGCGGGTTCGTCCACCTGGTGGCCCTCTGGCTGCCGGTCAACCTGGCGGGCTTGTGCCTGCTGTGGAAGAACAACCTGTCTCTCATGGAGATGAGCGCCGCTAGCCGGGCGGATAGCTTAGAGCCAACATCGGGTCTGGCCGGTGAGACCGCGGGAGAACACGACTGATGCGAGTGGGTATCATCGGAGGCGGCGTAGCCGGACTGGCGGCCGCTTACCATCTGACCAAGGAAGGACACTTCGCAGAGGTGTTCGAAGTGGCCCCATTCCTGGGGGGGCAGGCATCCACCTTTGACGTCTTCGGAGGCCGACTGGAGCGGGGTTATCACCACCTATTCGTCAGTGACACCGAGATCGCGGACCTGATTCAAGAGCTTGGATTGGGCGGCAAACTGGCCTGGCTGGAGTCCACCGTCGGTTTCTATCATGGCGGCAAGATCTGGGATTTCGCCAGCCCCATGGACCTACTCCGTTTCAAGCCGTTGCCGTTCCTAGACCGGATCAGGGTCGGATTCTGGACGTTCATACTGCAGAAAACCAAGTCCTACAGCAAGTTCGAAGGCGTCACGGCGAGAGACTGGCTTTCCAAGCGAATGGGCCGACGGGGCTATGAAGTCATCTGGGAGCCTTTGCTCCGGGGGAAGTTCGGCGAGTTCTACGACAAGATCGGCATGACCTGGATCTGGAACAAGGTGACCCTGCGCGTGGCGTCCAGAAAAGGGGCCGGGCAGGTTGAGCATCTCGGCTACCCCATGGGCAGCTTCGGCGAGGTGATCGAAGTCCTGGCCGACCGGATCGCGCAACAGGGTGGCGTCATCCATACCTCGGCTTCGGTGACGCAGATCGTGGAGGCCGACGGCTCGGCCATCGCCATGGAAGTGCAACTGGAGGGCGGCGAAACCGAGCGTCGGGAATATGACGCCATCATCGCTACCACCCCGTCCTACGTGTTCACTAGGCTGGCACCGGCGATGCCACCGGAATACCAGAGCAAGTTGGAGAACGTTGACTACCTGTCGGCGGTCCTGATGGTAATGGTGATGGACCGGCCGTTCACCAACAAATATTGGATGAACATCGCGGATCCCAACATGCCTTTCGTCGCCCTGATCGAGCACACCAACCTGATCGACAAAGAACTCTACGGCGGCAAGCACATCCTCTACATCAGCAACTATCCCAGCCGGGATAACGAGCTGTACCAGATGTCGGGCGACGAACTCATGGACCTTTTCGTACCGCACCTGCAGAAAATCAACCCGGACTTCGAACGCTCGTGGGTGATCGAATACCACCACCACCGGGTGGACGGCGCCCAGCCTATCGTGGGCGTCAACTACGGGGCCGGGATCCCCGACCACCGCACGCCCGTGCAAGGCTTGTACCTAGCCAACACAACGCAGATCTACCCCGAAGACCGGGGCACAAACTATTCGGTGCGGATGGGCCGTCAGGTGGCCCGGATGGTCGTGGACGACGACGCCTCAACAACGTGAAGGATCAGTCCCTTCTCCCTCTGGGAGAAGGTTAGGCCCGACGAATTCGAGACTCTCGACAAAGTCGGAGATGAGGGCGATAACTCCCGCAAGCTATCTCCCACCAAAGCAATACTGTCCAATAAAGCCATTTTTCCGGTGTTGCAAATCCCAGCCGGTCTTGTAGACTCTATACGACTCTAGAGATACAAGCCCACAAGTGGGCGCACCGGTAGGAGAATACCTTGGCCAACGAGATAGAACCGCAACAGAAATCTGGCGAGACCCGCCGCAGTTTCCTAGCCAAGATGGGACTGGGCGCTGCCGCCCTGGCCATCGTCGGCGGACCGTTGGGCATGCTTGGCCGATTCCGCGGAGACCAGGATAAGGCCGCCGCCCAGGACTTCCCCAGCGAAGACTCCATCTTCCACCCAGCATCCGACCCCCGCCGGGACTCCCGCCGCAACGGCTAACGCCGTCACTTCAATAGCNTCCTAACACGAAACACCCAGACTAGCCCACTTGGCTGTCAAGCGCATGGGCTGNCCCTCCACCCCATATNAAGTTTCCTGGAGGAGCAATCGCNGAAGCTAAACTCACCATTGGCAATGTCGNAATTCTGGTGATGCATGACGCCGAGAGCGCCCTACCTCTAGAGATGNCTTTNCCCCACGNGACTGCCCGAAACTGGGCGCCGTTCGAGGAGCGCCGCTACTGGCANGCCCTGTAGACTTCCAAAGCCTAACGCCGGCCGAACTCCCGTTCCATATGGTTAGAACTGAAGTGGACCATGGTGGGCCGTCCGTGGGGGCAGGTATGGGGGTTGGGCGTGGCCTCCAGTTGTTCCAGCAGGGCAACCATCTCTGGTTCGGTCAACGATTTCCCCGCCCTGATGGCTCCGTGGCACGCGATCGAAGCCGCCGTAACGTCCTCTTTCTGCCGCACCAATCCCTCAAAGGCCGTCATGTCCAGAACGTCCAAAAGCGACTTGGCCGGGTCGGTCTCGCCGAATATGGCGGGAACGGCACGGAGCAGGTAACTGCCGTCGCCGAACGGCTCAAACTGAAACCCGTAATTCTCCAAAGATTCTCGGTTGGATTGCAGTGTGTCCCCCTGGGACGGAGATAACTCAACAGAAACCGGTTCCAACAGGGGCTGAGACTGGGGTTCTCGCTCTGTGGGTTTCTGGGAGATCCGGTCAAACAGCACGCGCTCGTGGGCGGCGTGCTGGTCCACTAGAAACATCCCCGCAGGACCCTCTGCCACGATGTAGGTGAGCTTGAGATGGCCAACCACTTTCAATGGCGGTGCCTGCTGCCTTGGCGCGGCTGCATCGGCCGGCCCACCTGCAAACCCGCCTTGGAAATCAGGCATGCCATCGTGTGAATACCCGGCATTCCTGTAGCTGCCAAAAGCACTCCTGGGAAAGAACGACGGCGCGACAGTAACCGGGTAATCGGAGTGAAGTGGCGGGGCCAGGTTCGGGACCGGGGAATCGGCCACCAATACGGCGCGGACGGCACGCTGCACCACGGAGAACACCCGACTCTCCTCCCGGAAGCGCACTTCGCGCTTGGAGGGATGCGAATTAACATCCACCTCCTCGTAGGGAATACTGATGTTCACCACCGCCATCGGGTAGCGTTTCACCTGCAACAGGCCCGCGTATGCCTCCTCCACCGCGTAAGACAGCATCCGACTCTGGACCCAGCGGCGGTTCACGAAGAAGGTCATGTAGGTGCGGTTGGCGCGGGTCAGGCTGGGCGCTCCGGCGAATCCGTCCACCTGGTAGCCGATCTCCGAATCTTCGCCGTGGACCTCCAGCATCGACGTGGCGGCCTGGGGACCGTACACCGCCAACAGCGCCTCACGGGGCAGGCCGTTGCCAGGGCTCGTGAATGAAACGCGGCCGTCCACCAGCAACTGGAAGCGTATCCCAGGAAAGACCAAGGCGTAGCGGCTGACCAGTTCTTGAATACGGGAGGTTTCCGCCGATGACGAACGCAGGAACTTGCGCCGGGCGGGTAGATTGCCGAACAGGTCAGAAACCTCGACGGCGGTGCCTGCGGGACAACCCTGAGCACCGGAAGAGACGGTCTCGCCCCAGAGGAGTTCCAGGCGGAAGCCACCGGGTTCCAAAGGTTGGCGGGTGGTGATTACCGAGCGGGAGACGGCGGCGATGCTGGGCAGGGCCTCGCCCCGAAATCCCAGCGTGGCGATGGCGTCCAGTTGTTCTTCGCTATCGATTTTGCTGGTGGCGTGACGTTGGAAGGCGATGGCGACTTCTTCTGTGGGGATGCCGTGGCCGTCGTCGATGACCTTGATATGTTCCACGCCGCCGCTCTTGATCTCAACAGTGATCTGACTGGCGCCGGCGTCGATGGAGTTCTCGACCAGTTCTTTGACCACTGACGAGGGCCGTTCGACGACCTCGCCGGCGGCAATTTTGGCGGCTAGGCCGGGGGGCAAGATTTTAATTGACATGGTCAAGCCCTGGGCGGTGGCTACTTAAAAGAGCGGGATGATCGAACCCTTCTTGCGGTATTGTTTGTCTTCCGATGTTCCGGTGGCAGCGAAATCGCAGACGATACGGTAGATCCGCTGCATCTCTTGGTCCACCGACCTCTTGAAGAAATACGGCGGCACCCACACCCCGCCGAAGGCCGCGACCACCTCCGGATAGTCGTCGATGACGAAGTCGGGCTCGAAGGGGACCCCCAACTCCTCCAGACGTTCGTGGAAGTGGTGGGTCGGCTTCTCGTAAACCCCGCTCACATATTGGTTCAGTTCGAATTTGTTGACGACTTCCCAACGCTCACCCATCCCGGACCAGATATAGATCTTGTGTTCTTCGTCCAATAATGCCTGGAAGGTTTCCTTGGTATCAGGCCTCAGGCTATTATCCAACCCGAGGATGGTGTAATCCACATCAAAAAAGATATTCATCGGCAGCTAACGGGCCTTCTTTTTCCTGTCGTTTTAGAAATATTACGGATACGGGCCACGATTATAGCCCAGAGTCCCCGTAGATTCATCGTCTCATTTATGCCGGTTATGTCAATTAATTAACCGGCTTCGGCTATCGCCGCTTCAACTGCGGCATTTCCGCCGCCGACCATCAGCTTACCGCCAACTTTGAGCAGGGGACGACGCACCAATTTGGGTTCTTGAAGCATCAGATTGACCATTTCGTCATCCGAGAGTTCTTTATCAGCCAGGCCCAATTTTTTCAGGCTAGGGCTGCGGCGGGCGAAGATGTTTTCCGTCCCCGACATGGCGGCCAACTCACGGACTTCAGACTCGCTGAGCGTATCTTTGAAGAAATCCCGGTCTTTTACCTCAAGTCCTTTCTGTAAGAGCAACTCTCTTACCTTGCGGCAGGTCGATCAACGGGGCCACCAGTAGAATTCAACGGTCTGGCTCAATTCGGCCTCCAAAATGCTACGCGAAACTAGGATTTAGGATGGGACGCCGGAAATCCACGGCGTATCTTATACCCGACTGGCGGTTGTTGATAGGGGGTTTTCGCTCTACTTGTCGATGCATCTATAAACCGGATTGATTCACCATACCCGCAAATATCATCCTGAGTGAAGCGAAGGATCTGCCAAGCTCCGGTCTTCATACCAACTTTCCGCCGAGCCCGGTAAGGGTTCGGCGATACCACGGTAGCTGGACATGATGTACACGTAGTACTGATTCATTCCTTTGTCCTTCGAGTTTGGCAGATTCTTCGCCGCTGCGGCTGGTTCAGAATGACAGTCATCCGGAAGGCTCGGCAACAGGTGCTGTTCACCCCCCGTCTTGCGCTTCTTTTTGAAGTTCGTAGAGCTTATTTATTGCCTCGAGGGGCGTCAGGTTTGGGATGTCCAATCCTTGAAGGAGTTTCTGCAGCTTCCCTCCATCGCTGAACAGCGCCATCTGTTGCGCCGGCTCTCTTTTGGCGCGGACCTGCCCTCCTCCGTTCTGTTGGTTTTGGGCTTCCAGGTCGGCCAGCACTTCCCAGGCACGGTTGATCACGCCTTGGGGCAGCCCGGCCAGTTGGGCCACGTGCACACCGTAGCTCTTGTCGGCCCCGCCGGGGACTATCTTATGTAAGAAGACCACCTTGTTGCCTTCTTCGGTAACCGCCACGCTGCAGTTGCGCACGCCCGGCAAACTGGCGGCTAGGTGGGTCAGTTCGTGGTAGTGGGTGGCGAAAAGGGTCTTGCAGCCCAGGCGGGGGTCGTTGTGGATATGTTCGATGACCGAGCGCGCGATGGACAGGCCGTCGTAGGTGCTGGTGCCCCGTCCGATCTCATCCAAGATCACCAGTGATCGGGGAGTTGCCTGGTTCAAGATGGCAGCGGTTTCCACCATCTCCACCATGAACGTTGATTGCCCAGTGGCCAGGTCATCTTGCAGACCGACCCTTGTAAAGATCCGGTCCACCAGGCCGATGGTCGCTTCGGATGCCGGAACGAAGCAGCCGATCTGGGCCATGAGGGTGATGATGGCCACCTGCCGGATGTAGGTTGACTTACCTGCCATGTTGGGGCCGGTCAGCACCATCACCCGCGCTCCTTCATTGGAAAGGTCCACATCGTTCGGCACGTAGGCACCGACGTTCAAGACACGCTCAACTACCGGGTGGCGGCCGTTGGTGACCCGGATGGCGTTACCCTGGTCCAACGTCGGCCGGACGTAGCCGTTCTCCACCGCGGCGTCGGCCAGCCCGGTAAAGACATCCAGCCTGGCAATGGCTGAAGCGACGCGGCTGATGGCGACCGCGGACTCGGCCAGTTGGGAGCAGACCCGGTGATAAACGGCCCGTTCGGCTTCTTCCAATCGTTCCTTGGCGTTCAGCACCAGCGCTTCGTATTCCTTGAGTTCCGGGACGATGTAGCGCTCAGCGTTGGTCAGGGTCTGACGGCGGATATAGTCCTCGGGGACTTTATCGATGTTGGACTTACTGACCTCGATGTAGTAGCCGAAGACCTGGTTATACCCGACTTTCAGGCCCTTGATCTCGGTGCGTTCCCTTTCTCTTTGCTCCAGTCCCGCGATGAACTGCCGGGCGTTGGTCGAAGAGCTTTTCAATTCGTCCATCTCCGGCGAAAAGCCGGGTCTGATGACATTTCCGTCGCCGACGGCGGCCGCCGAGTCCGGCAAGATCGCCTCTTCGATGAGCGAGCACGCATCGGGTAATGGCAGCAATTGTTCTTGGAGCCAAGCTAGTTTTGGGCCGTCCACCAACTCTCGGAGACTGGGCAAGACGGACAAACCGCCTTTGAGGACGATCAACTCTCTCGGATTAACGGTGCCGGAGACGATGCGTCCGACGATGCGCTCCAGGTCTGAAACTTTGGACAGAGACGAGATCGAGTTCGCCCGTTTCAGGCCGTCCGAGTAGAAGTGGTCCACGGCGTCCAACCGTTGTTCAAGTTCCGTAAGGTCCAGCAACGGCTGGCCCAGCCATTGGCGTAGCAACCGGCCACCCATGGGCGTTTTGGTGCGGTCAAGAGCAGTAAAGAGGGACAATGCCTTGCTTTCGTTTCGTCCCGCGGCGAATAATTCTAAGTTGCGGCGCGTCTGGGAGTCCAGGGCCATGTAGCTGCCGGTGGCATAGATGGACAGGTTCCCCAATTGGAGTACGGCGGCCTTCTGAGTGCGGGCCACGTACTCCAATATGGCCCCGGCGGCGGCGACCGCCAGGTCCATGCCCTCACAGCCAAACGACTCTAGAGTGAGGATGCCGTAGTGTGACAACAGCGACTGACGGGCTTCGTCAGGATGGAAGGTCCTGGATTCAACCGGTGACAGTTCGTAGCGGAGACCGATCCCATTGTTACCCAAATCAGTCCAGACCGGCGGCTCCCCAGTATCCGGGACCAGCACTTCCGCGGCTTCGATGCGTTCCAGCTCAAGGGGCAGTTCATGAAGGAACAACTCGGTGGCGTAGAACTCACCGGTGGTGATGTCCACGTAGGCCAATCCTGCCCTTCCTTCATGTTGAGACACGGCGGCCAGGTAGTTGTTGGTATTTTGGTCGAGGAGGGCTGATTCAAGCACGGTGCCCGGGGTTACGACCCGGACCACATCCCGGTCGACCAACCCTCTTGAAGTTGCAGGGTCGGATATCTGCTCGCATATGGCGACCTTGTGGCCCTTCTTGATCAGCCGGGAGAGGTAGTTATCCAGCGCATGGACCGGCACTCCGGCCAGTGGGACGCGCAGGCCTTTGCCCATGCTTCGGGACGTGAGGGTAATCTCAAGTTCTTTGGCGGCGAGCACGGCATCGTCGTCGAAGGTCTCGTAGAAGTCGCCCATCCGGAACAGCAGTATCGCGTCCGGGTGTTCGCCTTTGATCTTGAGATATTGGCGGCGAATCGGTGTCACTACCCAACCCTTCCCATTAGCCTACGCTAAAGGGATCTTGACAGCCATTCTACTCCCAATTTTGCCCGGTGGGAGCCCTTGCCGGTCACTTGGGGAAATCTGTCGGTTATGAGGACGGTGGATAATTGCCAGTATGGAAGACCCTCATCCTCGCTTCCTCCCTTGCCGGGGAGAAGGGACTGACTCATTGCGGAGGGGAACCTACGGCTTCCAGAAGCGTTCTTCGATGAAGTTCCAGCCCTCGGGTGACAGTTTCTCTTTCATATCTTCGATCATCCCGGGATGGCCGCAAGCATAAACCTTGGTGTCGTCTTTGGGTAGACTGAACTTTTCCAGGTATTCCTCGGCGATGGTGTTGACCCGGCCGGTAGCGCCGGTCCAACCGTCGTTCCTCGATTCGGTGGGACGGCTGATGGTGGGTACGAACTTAACGACGTCTGGGTGTTTCTCGGCCAATTCCTGCAGCTCCACATCGTAGGTCAGCTCATCGATGTAGCTGGCGCCATACATGATGTAGAACACCTGCTTTTCTTCGCTGCCTTCATGGCCGCCGTCGTGGAGATACTGGCGGACCATGCTCATGGACGGGGCCAGTCCCGTGACCGTAGAGAGCATGAAGTGATGGTGCATCTTCTTATCCTTGGTGAAGATGCCCTTGGCCCTGGGACGGACCGACATAAGGCCGCCGGTTTTCAGGTCCCACATCTTTGGGGTGAGTTCTCCGTCGGGCACCAGTTCCACGAAGATTTCCAGATACTTCTCGTATGGCGCCGAGACGATGGAATAGGCCCGTTCAATCTTCCCCAGTCCCAAAGTGCAATACTGTCCGGGTTTGAAATCGAACTTCTCCGAGACTTCCAGTTTGATTACCATCAGGTCTTCGGTCATGTCACGGCGCTCAACCAATCGGGCCGTGGGAAAGGCCGGGTTAGGGGTCAGTTCCGGCGTACCGGCCTGTCCCGCATCAGTTCTTACCTCTACCATTCTTACTCCTAATGTCGTCTACCGCC
Organism: Chloroflexota bacterium; assembly: GCA_002698265.1. Lineage (GTDB taxonomy): Bacteria > Chloroflexota > Dehalococcoidia > Lucifugimonadales > UBA3495 > UBA9611. The sequence goes on from NZVX01000071.1 coordinate 12,894, forward strand.
GATTTACTGGGCCGGTCCCTTCGAGAGTAATCCGATTTCTTAAGGCGCCTAGCCGTTCTTGCCCACGCGGGCCCGGCGGATAACTAGTCCCGGTACCCGTGAAGCGGGCTCCGCCTCTTCCGACATCTGCAGGTCCACCGCCAACTGCCCAAAGAGGGCTGTCGAGGCGACCACGCCGACGGGTACCGCTTGGTTTATCAAAGCAACCCCGGCCAAACGTCCATTGGCCGTCTCCACCACCACATCGGCGCCATCTTCGATGGACAACGAGGCGGCGTCGGCGGGGTTCAGCTCTACCAACTCATCTCTTTGAATGCTGTTTTGTCTACCTTCGATTATCTTGATCTCCCGTTCTTGCTGTAAAAGGACCCGCCCAGGCACGAACCAAAGCGGGAAATCGGTGTGGGATTCGTCTTCTCCGGTCACGTAGGAGGGCGTTATGGGCTCTGCCCTTCGCTCTTTGAACCCGTCTTCATACAGGATGGCCGTGCCCTTGCTGTCCTGGACCGGCCACTGCAATCCGCGGTCCTCCTGGCTGGCATAGAGGACCTGGGTCGGCTGCGGGCTCTTGAAATCGGTCTTGAATACCAGGCCGCCCTGGTTGGTCAAGCTCCGGTACGAGACCCCGGCGTAGACCGGGGCCACACGGGCTATCTCGTCCATTGTCTCAGAGGGCGACGGCAGGAGAAAGCCGGGCGCTCCCATCTTGTGGGCTACATCGCAGATCACCCGCCACTCGGGCCGCGCGCCTCTCTCTGGCAGTTCCCGGCCCGGTTTTAGGCGCTGGATCCGGCGCTCCAGGTTAGTGAATGTGCCGTCTTTCTCGGCGAATGTCGCCCGCGGAAATACCACATCTGCCCGCTGGGCGGCGGCGCCCAAGAAGGAGTCGCAAACCACCAGAAATTCCAGGTTGTCCAGGGCGGCCAAGCCGTCTCCCAGTTTCCCGTTGCTCAGGTTGGGGCTGTCTCCGATCAAGAACATGGCCTTGACCCGGCCGCTGGCGGCGCCCTGGATGATGTGGGTTAGGCCCAGTCCCGGTATCTCGGGTATCGATGAGTCCCAAAGCGCCTCAAGTGCCTGCCGGTCCTCAGCGTTTGAGACCCACCGGTAGCCGGGCAGCCGTTCGGGCACGCAACCCACGTCCCAGGCGCCCTGCTCGTTGGCGCCGGGCCGCATCGGGTAGATCCCCGCGCCCGCTTTGCCAACGTTTCCGGTGACCAGAGCCAGGTTCACCAAGGACAGTACACAATCCCGAGTCAGCTTCGGCTGGATATTATCTAGGGCGTAGACCAGAGCGCCCGTTTCCGCTTCCCCGTAGAGTCGAGCCGCCTCGGCGATATCCGCCAGGCTGACTTGAGTTGTCTTGGCTATTTCGTCCAGGTCCAGGGCGCTCAGGGCGTACTGGAGAGTGGCCGGGCTTTCGCAGTTCTCGGCCAACCATTCGTCTTTCTGGAAGCCCTGGTCGATGACCGATTTCAACAGCCCGCCCAGAAGCAATTGTTCGGTGCCTGGGGCAGGCCGCAGCCAAACGTGGGCGTACCGGGTCAGTTCCACTTCCCTGGAGTCTATGACCACCAACTTGGCGTTCTTCCGGGCCGCCCGTTTGATGGGGACCCCCACCACGTTGTGTTCTTCGGTGACGTTGCTGTTGAAAACGACGATGCAGGCGGCTTTTTCGAGGTCCCAGATGGGATTGGTGGCCCCGGCGTAGCCCAGCGACTGCTCCAGGCCCAAAGTCAGTTCGGGTTGGGTGTTGGAGGTCTGATCGATGTTATTGGACTTCATGGTTGTCCGGGCGAACTTCTGGGCGAGATAGTGCTCTTCATTGGTGCTGTCGGGCGCGGTCAGGAAGGCGAAAGCCTCTCCGGAATATTCGGCCAATCGCGCGGCTACCACGTCCAACGCCTCATCCCAAGTTGTCTCCACCAGTTGGCCGTCGCGGCGGATCAGTGGAGTCTGAAGACGGCCGGCGTCGTTCACGAACTGGAGGCCGAATTTTCCTTTGAAGCAGGCCTGGCCTTGATTCGCCGGGGAATTTATCTCAGGCACGGCGCGGATCAGGGTACCATTGCCGTCGTACTCGAGGTTCATCTGACAGCCCACCGGACAGAGTGGGCAGATCGTCCGTTCCACCTTCCGGGGCTTGTCCCATTTGTGGTCGCGTTCGACCAGCGCGCCCACTGGGCAGACATCGATGCAGGCGCCGCAGAATTCGCAGCCCGACTCCAGAAGAGAAGTTCCAAAAGAAGTGCCCACCAGCGCTTGTCCGCTGCGCTGGGTGAAGGCGATGGCGTCGTCACCGCGCAACTGCTCACAGGCGTTGACACAGCGACCGCAGACGATGCACAGGTTGTAGTCCCGGTCATAGAAGGGGTCGGCAACTTCCAGCGGGATCTCCCGGTACTTGTAACTAAGCGGCGACTCCAGGTTCATACCCAGATAACGGACCGTGTCTTTGAGCTCGCATCGTTCGTTCTTGGGGCAGGTAACACAGCGGTCGTTAACCGAGACGTGACGGAGACAAACGTCGGTGGGGCCGCAGATATCAACGCGGTGACAAGTCAGGCAGCCACTTGGGTGCTCGGCGATGATCATCTCCATGACCGAGCGGCGAAGGTCGTTTACTTCCGTTGAGGCCGTCTGGACTTTCATTCCGTCGGCGACGGGAGTGGTGCAGGCGGTGGGGAAGCCACGCTGACCTTCCACGCTTACCACGCACATCCGGCAGGCGGCGAAAGGTTTCATGCCAGGGTGATAACAAAGGTAGGGAACGTAGACCCCGGACTCGATGGCCGCTTCCAGCAGCATCTTGCCAGGCTGGGTCGTGATCTCTTGTCCATCAAAGCTAATTGTGATGTCGTCGGCCATTCAGGAGCCTCTATGTCGCGCCGGCAGAACCGGCCATTATTTTTATCGGGTCATCGGCGCGTTTGCGCCGGAGAATACCTGGGAGCCAAACAGGTCCCAGTGGGACAGATCCGGTCAGTGATGTGTGCATCGAATTCCGGCCCGAAGTATCGCAGGGCCGAGGACACTGGGTTGAAGCCTAATTGGCCATGTCCGCAGAGGGAACCAGCCTGCATATTCTCGCCGATGTTTCGCATCAAAGCGAGATCCTCAGATGTGCCTTCCAGTCGGCAGATACGTTCCAACACCTCCAGCAGGTGACTCATCCCCATCCGGCAGGGAAAGCATTTGCCGCAGGACTCGTACTGGCAGAATGAGATCAACGAACGGGTCATGTCCACGATGCAGGCGCTTTCATCGGCGGCGATGAGACCCCCGGAGCCCACGATAGCCCCAGCCGCCCGCAAGATCTCGAAGTCCAATAATATATCTATGCTGTCGGCGCCCAGGACTCCGCCCAAGGGGCCGCCAGTCTGAAGGAATTTCAGAGTCTTGCCATCCTGCACCCCCCCTGCTGCCTCGTTGATCACGTCTTTCAGGTTGATGCCCAGGGGCACTTCAACCATGCCGGTGTATTTCAAGGGACCGGTCAAACAAAGGATGACGGTGCCGGTGCTGGTGTCGTGGCCAATCCCGGCAAACCACTCGCCGCCCTTGGAGACAATCTCCGGAACGTAGGCGAGGGTCTTTACATTGTTGATGTTGGTGGGCTTGCCGAAGAGGCCAACCTGGGCCGGGAATGGGGGCCGAAACCGGGGCATGGCTCGCTTGCCTTCGATGGCCTCCATCAGCGCTGATTCCTCGCCCGCCACGTAGCTGTCGCCGGTGAGGGCAACCTCTATCTCGTAGCTAAAGTCCGTGCCCATGATGTTCTCACCGAGGAATCCCAACTCACGGGCCTGGTCCACTGCGGCGCGGCAGCGGTCGATGGGGCCGTTATGGCCGTGTCGAATGAAGATGTAGCCTTTACTGGCCCCGGTGGCATACCCGGCGATGATCACCCCTTCAACCAAGGTGCCGGGGTCGCTCTCCAGGATGTTCTTGTCGTTGAAAGCCCCGGGGTCGCCTTCTTCGCAGTTACAGAGGACGTATTTTTCAGGGGCGGGGTTTCCCGCCAAGAAGCTCCATTTGGTGGCCGTGGGGAATGCCGCCCCGCCCCGGCCCCGTAGTCCTGACGCCTTGACCTCATCCAGGGTCTGTTCCCGGTCCAGGTCTATGAGGGCCTTGTGCAGGGCTTGGTAGCCGCCGTTGGCCACATATTGATGGATGTCCATCGGATCGATGTTTCCGGCGTTCCTCAGGACTATGCGGTCCTCCCAGATACGCATGGGGTGCTGGTCCAGGTCGGGGATGCCGTCCGGGACTGGGGCGTCGCTCCCATTTTGGGCCAAGTAACCCAATGCCTTGGCGGTCACCGGTGTGCCGCCTGCGACGTGGGCCGATACGATCTCGGCGACACCTTCTGGGTCGACGTTTCCGTAGAATATCCGGTGCCCTCCTGGAAGTTGCACATCCAACAGCGGCTCGGCGAAACACAGGCCGAGGCAACCAACGCGGCTAACCTTGGCAGAGACACCCTGACTGGCCAGTTCTGATTCCACGGCGTCGGTTACTTCGAAAGCCCCTGCGGCCTCGCCGCAGAGGGCGGTCCCGATCCGGATCCAAGGACGCTCGCCGGCGGTGAGCTCCTGCCAGCGCCGTCCGGCCTCCAGTCCGATCTCCACGAAACTAACGACCATGCGCTTCCTCCTCCAGGAGGTGAGCGACGTTCTTGGCGGCGGAGTCGGGGTTGGTCCTGCCGGCAAGGTGGTGGTCCATGGACATCACCGGGGCCTGGGAACAGGCGCCGAGACAGGTGTTTAATCTAACGGTGAGGCGTCTGTCCAGGGTGTCGCCTTCGTCTTCCAGTCCGGCGGCTTCCAAGACCGACTTAAAGACGCCCATGGCGCCGACCACATGGCAGGAAGCGCCCCAGCAGACCTCTACCACGTGCTCAGAGGGGGGTTCGAACCGAAAGTTGGGGTAGAAGGAAGCAACGGCCCAGACGTCATTGACGGTGGCATTGGAGAATCCGGCCACGAAATCCAGGGCCTCTTTGGGGATGTAACCCAATTCGTCTTCAACGGCGAGCAGAGACGACAGTACGGTGACGGTCGGCTGGGTCTGGCCGTGGACTGCATCGTGGATCCGCTGTTCTAGCCCACTCATGGTCTGGGCTCCTGGTGGATAGGGCTTGGGGCAGGCTCGCATGGGAAAGATTTCACGTTTGGGTTACTCGTGGGAAAAATGTTCGTGAAATCAGTAACAATCAAGCCGGATACTATCACAGCACCAAGGGCGATTCAACCAGAAAAGCGGTGATGGAATCGAGGAATGCGGTGGGAGGGAGATCCGCTAAATAACTCTCTGGCTGCCCATCGTTAGAGTGTGATCAAATCGGGTGATGCTATATAGTCAAAAATCCCCACTGGCTTCATGGTGGTCATGGGAATCATCATTGGAACGGTTGTTGGGGGGTTGACAGGTAACGTGGGCATCTGGATCACCATTGGAATAATAATAGGCGTTGCATTGGATTTTGGTAAAGCCAAAAAACATTCGAGCAACTGATCCACCTGATACTCGTCTAGGCGGTAACTGGCACCCGACCAGTCGTCATTTTAAACAGACTCAATGGTTAACAGAATAAAAAAGAGGCGTCCCGATCGATTGGGACGCCTCTTTTTTTCGCTTAGGTTGTCTGCTGCTTCGGTTTAGTCGGCCTTGGCGGCGGCGCTTCCTACCAGGATGCGCTCCACGTCGGGCAACAAGGCCTCGGCCCGTTCGCGGCACTGCTCGTCGGTCAGACTGGAGAGAGGATGCTCAGCTACGATGTATTCGAAGTCGGGCACGCCCATCATGCGGGTCATGGCCTTGGCGGTGTTGTTAAATACGTGGGTGATTATGGAAGCCGTGGGCAGGCCTAGGCGCTCCATCTCGATTCCGTCGTGCACACTGCACGAACTGCAGGAGCCTCAATCACCAATCCCGGTGATGAGTATGTCCACCTTGTTCACCATGTCTTGAACCACGTCGGGTTTGGTAGGCAGGGATGCCGAATGTTTGTTGAAGTAGACGATATCTTTCAGGTCGTACTTCTCTTTCAGCATCTGACCCAGTTCGTGGAGAACCTTATCTGAGTTGGCCTTGGAATTCTCCAGCAGACCAAGGGTCTTCCCCGAGAGCGTGTCGGGGCGCTCGTTCAAATGGAAATCACCGGACGACAACGACGTTCCGGTGGGATTGACCAGTCTCATGTTTCTAACTGTAACGGTCTCAGCCATGATTCCTCCCAGACTTTTTCTAGTTGGCGTGGGTAGCTATAAGATCGAGTTCCTCTAATAATACACCTGAGCCTGCGTTATGCAAGGCTCTGGCGGCCTTGCTTAACACCAGAGCGGGCGCCTAACTCCTCGGGTTCTCTATCTTGGTGGTCCTGATCTTAAACCGGGTGGTGTCGATGATGGCGCTGTTGCGTCCGCCGGTTCCTCCACCCATTAGCACCAGGATGTCTTCGGCGTTCTGGGCGCAGCGGCGGATGATCTTGTCGTCCCCTTCCCGTTCCGGTCCCTGGGCGATGCCCAAGCGAATGAGCTCGCTCTGAGGACGAACCGCGTGCTCCATCATGTAGTCTTGGATGCCCTTCCTGGTCCAGCCGTCTTCGTTCAGCGTAATGGCGTGCTCCGGACCGATGACTAGCACCCATTGTGAGGGGAACCGGAAGGCCATGGAGGCCGATTTCAGGGTGTCGGCGATGCTCATCAATATTGACTCACCGGTGTGGCCGTAGGAGTTGTTGACGGTGATGGGGTTGTAGGCTACTGCCACGGTCACCGTGCTGTCTTCCTTCTTGAATCCGCGGGCGACGTGCATCGGCTCCCAAGGCGAGTCCTCTTCGTTCTCGGCGAAGCACAGAGTGTACTTGCTGGGGTTGCCCAGGGTGCCCCGGTCAAGGGTTCCTGGCCGGGCGTCGAAACCGTTCATGAAACAGAGGCGGATGGCCCGTCCCAATACGGCGTTGGCCCGGTTGCCCGGACCCAGTAGACCGTCTTTGTAATTGGCGCCAATCTGGTCCCGGATGGGACCATTCAGCACCATCAATATTGCAGGGGAACTGGTGGACGCCGAGGCCATGTGGACGAAGTTCTTCTCTTCTTCCAGAGTCTTCAAAGTAGTGGCCAGAACTGGGAAGTACTCGGGAAGACAGCCTGCCATCACTGCGTTGGCCGCCACGTTCTCGGAGGTCAGTACCCGGTTCCGCATCTCCAAGGAGATGATCTCTTCCTCGCCGGTAAGCCCGGCCATCTCCAGCATCTCCCGGACCTTGTAGTCCACGGGCGGGACAACGGGAAGGCCGTCGCTCCAGCCCATTCTGTAGCATTCTTCGATGGCCTCGATAGTGTCGCTGGCCTCCACTATCTTGGAACGCTCCATGTTGTTGGTGGTCATTGTTTCCTCCGTTCTAAGGGTTGGCGTGGGGTATTCTAAGCCGGGTGGCGAATTTCTGTCTTCTCTACTCTGGCAGCCGAAGCTGTATCCCCGATTTTTCTTCTTGTATCTTGGCCACGGCATCGGAGTCCTCAGGACCCCAACCCCTAAAGAGTGCCTCGACGTGGCGCTGGTCCACCAGGTTAGACAGTTCCATGGGGATACCGTACTCCCGGCCCAGGTCGGTTGCCAACCTGACATCCTTGGCCGCAAGGGCGGTGGCGAAGCCCGGTTCAAAGTTGCCCTTGAATAGGAACCTGGGGAATTTGTCGGCCAGACGTTTCGAGCCGCCGGTGCTGTTGTTGATAACATCAGCGAGGATCGCCAGGTCGACGCCGGCCTTGACACCCAAAGTGAGGGCCTCCGCCAGCAGGACTCCGGTTCCCATGCTCATCAGATTGTTGCATATCTTGCAGACGGCCCCGTTGCCGATATCCCCACAATAGACAACGTGCGTGCCGATGCCTTCCAACACCGGCTTGTAACGTTCGAAGGTTGCTTTGTCGCCGCCGACCATGACGGCCAACGTCCCAGCAGCCGCGCCGTAGGTGCCGCCGCTTACCGGCGAATCGAGAAGGGTGACTCCCCGGGCGGCGCACTCATCATGGAGCCGCCGGATCATCGTGGGGGAGTTTGTAGAAAGGTCGAAGAAGACCTGGCCGCTACTTGCCCCTTCCAGGATTCCGTTTTCGCCCAGCACCACCGCCTCCACGTCCCGGGGCACGGGGAGGGACGTGAATACCACTTCGCTGCCCGGAACGGCTTCCTTTGGACTGTCCGCCCAGTTTGCGCCCATCTCTAGAAGGTTGGTTGCGGCCTCCCGGCGCAGGTCGTGCACGGTTACCTGATGTCCGCCCTTGATCAGATTGGCGGCCATGGGATTCCCCATGTTGCCGGTCCCGATGAAACCCAACTTCATCGCGTTCTCTCCTACTTTGATCGGATGGCCGCCGCGCCGGCCGTTGGGCTGTCAGTGGCGGCTGCTCGAAGGCCCTGAGCCTTGGTGTTGATTCTTCCTCGTCATCGTCAGCTTCAGGGTCCGGTTCCGAGGGTTCGGGCTCCGGAGCTACGCCGTAAGCCGAATCATCTTCTTTGTATTGGACGGTCGATGGGGGTTCCGGAGTTGATTCCGGCGTTTCGCCAAGGCCGTCCGAAGACTCGTCAAAGGCCTCTTTGGCCATCCGGAAGGCGTTCACTGCCGCCGGCATACCGCCGTAGAAAACCATCTGGGCGATAATCTCCGAGATCTCCTCACGGGTGACCCCGATATGCAACGCCCCGGAGATGTGCCGCTTGATCATCTGCGGGCTGTGTCCCAGAACGACCAAGGCCGCGATGGTGCAGAGACTGCGAGTTTTCAGGTCGACGGCCGGTCTGTTGTAGATCTCGCCGTAGATAACCGAGTCAACCAGGCGCATAACTTCAGGCGCCAGCTCGGCCATTGCGGCGGGAGGAACAGGGTTATTATCTGGACCATAGTAATGGTGCCGAAAATCTAAGGCAGCTTGGTCCAGATCTTTAGCGTCGTCTTGTGGTTGCTCTTCGGGGCTCACGGTATCTCCAGTTACGATTTCTGACCGCTGTTAACTGAAAGCTGACAGCTATTTAATCACCTGCCAGTAACGCTTGCCTTCCTTCTGAATCACCTTTCCGAGGTGGTCGTCGGGGTGGAAGTGGCCGGCGGCAATGACGATGTCTTCCGATTCAGCCCTGTCCAGTATCATCTTGCGGTTTCGCCGGCTGGCTTCCTTATCAGTATCGACCCCGGCGGTCCATTCCGGCCGTTCCACCTGGACTTTGCTGTGGAGAAGGTCACCCACCACCATGGCTTTCTGACCGTCAGACGTGATGTCAAAGACCATATGACCAGGTGTGTGACCGGGAGTGGAGATTGCCATTACTTCGTCATTGACCACGTGCCCATCGTCGATGAGTTCCAACAACCCCATCTTCTCCAAAGGTATCACGCTGTGGGCAACCCATGGCGCGTTGGCGGCGAACTCCGGCTTGCGGAAGTGTTCCCAGTCGAGCCGGGGCCCCAGATAGCGGGCATTGGGGAAGTAAGGCTTGGGTTCGCCGCTGGTGTAATCCAGGTTCCAGCCGACGTGGTCGATATGCATATGGGTCATTAAGACGATATCGACGTCCTCGGGGTTCACCCCGCCGAGCTTCAGTTGGTTCAGCATGTCGCCGGTGCGGTTGTCGCGGCTGGGATGAGGTCCGGGACCCATGCCGGTGTCCACCATGATGGTCTGCCCCTTGCTCCGCAGGTAGAAATGACCGTAGTAGAGCTGTAACTGGCAGTCCTCCAGAGCGTCGTGGTAGGGCTCCCAATCGTGGGCGTCGGTCGTCGGAAACATGGCCGACGGGTCCCTGGGCGGAGGCAGCATATCCAGGACATATTTAATCTCAACGTTGCCTACTCTGATCTGGTTGGCCATGAATTCCTCCTTAACCTGGATGTAAAATGCTCCAAATGGGCGGTGGATCGCGAACCGTGGACGAGTTGCGCGGCCGTCGAATCAGTATTGAATCATCGAGTAGATCTCGTGACCGGCCAGGTTTTTCCGGCCTTCCAGGAATAACAGTTCGATGATCACGCCGATCTCGGTTACAGTCCCGCCGGCCATCTCCACCAACTGGGCGCTGGCGGCCAGGGTCCCACCGGTAGCCAGCAGGTCGTCCAAGATCAATACCTTCTGGCCCCTCTCCAGGCCATCGGCGTGGATCTCCATGGTGTTGGTGCCGTATTCCAATTCATAGTCCACGGAAAGGGTGGCGGCAGGCAGTTTGCCTGGCTTCCGCACCGGCACTATGGCTTTCCCCAATTCGCGGGCCAGGGGCGCTCCGAACAGAAATCCCCTCGATTCTACCGGAACGATGGCATCGATATCGGCGCCTTTATAACGCTCCACTAACATGGATATAGTGTGGTCAAATGCCGTGGCGTCGCCCAATAGCGGGGTGATGTCTTTGAAGAGTATCCCCGGTTCTGGAAAATCGGGCACATCCCTGATAAATTTCGTAAGATCCATTTGTAATTTAATACCGACATCGCCACCGTGACTGCTGCGCCATATGACGACGTTCGGTCCTTAATCAGCGGGATTTCGTGCCCAATGCCAGGCCGGAACAGATGGCAGGGCCGTGCCTGGAAGTGTAGATTACAGCACACCCGCCGTCAAGATGACGGGCCTGAGGATAGTTGTAGACGGAATTCGTAAACCCTGGGCGTAAAATCGATTGACTTTCCCCGGGCGAATTTATATAATTTTAGATGGTTCCTGGTTACGAAATGGCCCCACGAATGCGGGGCTATTTTTTAGTGTCACGCAAATGATTGCCGAGCCCGGAATCGGGAGCTTCGATGCCCCGGTGGCGCAATGGTAGCGCAGTCGATTTGTAATTGACAGGTTAGGGGTTCGAATCCCCTCTGGGGCTTTTAAATTTTAGTCCCGCTGGCGCAATGCCAAGCGGCGTGAGGTACGGCGAGGCCCGGGCCAGATCAAGTGGCGCCCACACAAACACCCTCGATTGCACCCATGCCGATTAATATGCGAAGATTGCCATGCTTGGAGGGGTGGGTGAGTGGTTAAAGCCACCAGACTGTAAATCTGGCGTCCGGAAGGGCTTCGCAGGTTCGAATCCTGCCCCCTCCACCAAAAATTCTGAGCGTCGCCAAGTAATGACAAGCAGAGGGAATATTTACGAAAGGCAAAAGGGCCACAAGCGCCGTTAATCTATCAGCCCAGATAGCTCAGCGGTAGAGCACGTTCTTGGTAAGAACGGGGTCGGCGGTTCAATCCCGCCTCTGGGCTCCAGTAAGAATCGGCCCTAAGAACAGGGACAGAGCAATAGTAGTAGGGAGGACACCTAAGAGATGGCTAAGCAGCAATTTGACCGTAGCAAGGACCACGTAAATGTAGGCACGATCGGCCACGTGGACCATGGCAAGACTACCTTGACCTCGGCCATCACTAAGGTGTTGGCTGACAAAGGTCTGGCCAGTTACCTGGACATGGATAGCATCGACAACGCACCTGAAGAGAAGGCCCGTGGCGTGACTATCGCCATCGCACACGTTGAGTACGAGTCGGAAACCCGGCACTATGCCCACGTTGACTGCCCAGGTCACGCCGACTATATCAAGAACATGATCACCGGAGCGGCCCAGATGGATGGCGCGGTCTTGGTTGTGAGCGCCCCAGACGGCCCCATGCCCCAGACCCGTGAGCACATCCTTCTGGCCCGCCAGGTTGAGGTGCCGAAGATCGTCGTGGCGCTGAATAAGGTCGACATGATGGATGACGACGAACTCCTGGAACTGGTGGAACTTGAGGTCCGCGACCTCCTGAACCGCTACGACTTCCCCGGAGACGACACTCCCGTCGTCCGCGTCAGTGGACTGAAGGCCCTGGAAGGCGACGAAGAAGCCGCTGCCCAGATCCTCGAATTGGTCAAGACCATGGACGAGTTCATCCCCATGCCCGAGCGCGTAACCGACCGGCCGTTCCTGATGCCCATCGAGGATGTCTTCGGCATCAAGGGCCGCGGCACCGTGGTCACCGGCAGAGTAGAGCGCGGCACCCTGAAGGTCGGATCTCCCGTCGAGATTATCCGCTGGGGCGATGTCCGCGAGACCGTGGCCACCGGCTTGGAGATGTTCCACAAAAACCTAGACACCACCCAAGCAGGCGACGCCGTGGGCATCCTGCTCCGTGGTGTTGACCGGGAAGAAGTGGAGCGCGGACAGGTTTTGGTGGCGCCCGGGACCATGAAGCCTTACACCAAGGCCGAAGCCGAGGTATACATCTTGAGCCGTGACGAAGGCGGGCGGCACACGCCGTTCTTCTCCGGCTACAAGCCCCAGTTCTACATCCGGACCAGCGACATCACCGGCGAGTGCACCTTGCCCGAAGGCGTCGAGATGGTCATGCCTGGGGACAACGTAAAAATGGAGATCGAACTGATGAGCCCGGTGCCCATCGAAGAGCAGATGCGCTTCGCCATCCGCGAAGGCGGACGGACCGTGGGGTCCGGAGTTATCACCAAGGTGGTGTCATAAGTCATGGCCAGAAAAACAGCCGACATCCGGCAGATCATCACACTGCAATGCGGCGACTGCCGGGAGCGTAATTACACAACGGTGAAGAACCGGCGCAACGACCCCAACCGGGTGGAGTTGCGCAAGTATTGTTCCAGGTGCCGTTCGCACAAGACCCACCGCGAAGTGAGGTAGACCCCGATGGCTAGGGCATCAACTCGCAGTCAACGAATCGTCGCCCCCTCTGGGGGTGGACGTGTCGGCCCCGTAGTTTTCCTGCAGGAGACCTATCAGGAACTGCGGAAGTCGGTCTGGCCCAGCCGGGAAGAAACAGCGCGGTTGACCATGGTGGTCATCGTATTGGCCATCGCCGCCGGATTCTTCTTGGGCGGACTTGACCGGGTGTTCGCCGAGTTGTTCTCCCGGGTCATCTTCCGCTAAAGAGATAAGACCCCGGGGTGCGGTCCCAATAGACTGATTTCAACGGGAATGAGGGGCGCCCACAACGGCGTTGCTCATTTCTGTTTTACTAGCATCGGATAATGCATCATGACTACAATCAATTCATCGGATACAGAAGAGACCCAGGGCCCCCGCTGGTATATCGTCCACACCTACTCCGGACAGGAAGACCTGGTGGAGAAGAACCTCCGCCTGCGTATTCAGAGTCTGGACATGCAAGACCGCATCAATGAAGTCTTGGTTCCCACAGAGGAAGAGGTGGTCTTCAAGGACGGCCAGCGCCGTTCGGAACGCAAGAAGCTGTTCCCCGGATATATCCTGGTCCAGATGACCATGGATGATGAAAGCTGGTACGCCGTCCGCAATACGCCCGGCGTAACCGGTTTCGTCTCCACTGAAGACGAGCACGACAAGCGGCCCAAGCCGGTCCCTCTGGAAGACGAGCAGATGGAAGACATCCTCAAGCAGGTGGACTCAGACCCCACCCGCATGAATATCGGCCTGGAACGCGGCGAGACCGTGCGGATCACTGAAGGCCCGTTCGTAGACTTCATCGGTTCCATCAACGACGTGGACGAAGGCAAGGGCAAGGTCCGGGTTATGGTATCCTTCTTCGGGCGCGAAACGCCCGTGGAACTGGATTTCCTCCAAGTGGAGCGTATCTAGGTCCATTTCTAAGTTCATTATTGCCCGAGCTGCGGCTTAGGCTGATTCCCAGACGAAAATCGATCAAGAGAGCATCTGAAGGAGCCCCCGTTGGCGAAGAAAGTCAGGGCCATCATCAAACTGCAATTGGAAGCCGGAAAGGCGACCCCCGCCCCACCGGTGGGACCCGCTTTGGGCCAACACGGCGTAAACATCATGGGCTTCGTCAAGGAATACAACTCCAAGACCGCCACCCAGGCCGGGTCCATCATTCCGGTCCACCTGACCGTCTATGAAGACCGGTCGTTTACCTTTGTAACCCGCACGCCTCCGGCGTCGGACATGCTGCGCAAGGCCGCCGGGATCGAGAAAGGTATCTCTGAATTCCGCGAGGGCAGCGTCGGCAGAATCAGCAAACAACAACTAAGAGAGATCGCGGAATCGAAATTGGCCGACCTGAACGCAGGCGGCGTGGAAGAAGCGATGGCGATCATCGCCGGTACCGCTCGCAGCATGGGCATCGACGTAGGAGAATAGCAACAATGGTCAAGCACAGCCGGCGGTTCAGCACCGTTGCAGAAAAAGTAGACCTGGAAAAGAAGTACTCGCCCTTAGAGGCGATGGAACTGCTCAAGGAAGTCTCCACTGCTAAGTTCGACGAAACCGTTGAACTGCACATCAGGACCAACGTTGACCCACGTCACGCCGACCAGATGATTCGTGGCGTCTGCGGCCTGCCCCACGGGCTGGGCAAGACTATTCGAGTGGTGGTATTCGCCGGTGCGGAAGGCGCTGAAGAAGCCCGGGCCGCCGGTGCTGACTTCGTTGGCGAAGATGACCTAATCGAGAAGATCGAAGCAGGCTGGGACGATTTTGAAGTCGGTTTGGCTA
>NZVX01000072.1 GCA_002698265.1 Chloroflexota bacterium
GCATTCGACAAGGACAACAACAAGAAATATCTGACCAAGATTCCGTTCTCGGATTTTGGCGAGATATTGGACCCACCAAGCGTAGATGTGACAGCTCATTTGCTGGAGATGTACGGTCGCTTGGGCTACACCAAGGAAGACGCGAAAGTCGCCCGGGGCTTCGAATATGTGATCAGCGAACAGGAAGAAGACGGCTCCTGGTTCGGGCGTTGGGGCGTGAATTACGTCTACGGCGCCGGTGCGGTCCTGCCGGCATTGGAAGCCATCGGCGAAGACATGTCTCAGCCGTACGTCCGCCGGGCAGTCGATTGGGTGGTGGCCCACCAGAACGAAGACGGCGGGTGGGGTGAGAGCTGCGGGTCCTATGTGGACCCTACTCTCCGCGGCGTTGGGCCCAGCACCGCGTCTCAGACGGCCTGGGCCTTGCTTGGACTGGTCGCCGCCAAAGAACACGAGAGCGAAGCTACTCAGCGGGGGCTGGCCTACCTCGCCGAAACACAAGACGCTGACGGCTCCTGGGACGAGCCGTATTTCACGGGCGCCGGATTCCCTGGTTACGGCGGCGGTGAGCGCCTCACAGAATTCCCCGATATCGGAGGAACCAGTTACCAAGACTTCGATATGCCCGCCGGATTTATGATTAACTACCACCTGTACCGCAACTACTGGCCATTGCTTGCTCTTGGAAGGTATTTCCAGGCCATCTCCAGACGGTAGGACAGGGGCCAAGCCAGGGAGAGCTCTAAGAAGAACCAGAATCAACACCCAGATCAATTTGGGGCTAACAAATTAGGGGGTCTCCAATATGAAAACTAGGTCTTTTTGCAAGCGGGTAAAAACCACGTGTGCGCCGGAATTCATCGACATCACAGACTGGGTGGCCGAGTGTGTCGCTGAATCCCAGATCGCCAACGGGTTCGTCGTTGTGTATTCCAAGCACACCACCGCGGCGGTCAAGATAAACGAGAATGAGCCGTTGTTGTTAGATGACATGGCTGGGTTCTTAGAGAAGATATTTCCTCGGGACCACAGCTACCAGCACAACAACTTTGAGATTCGTACGGTAAACATGAACGAAAACGAGTCCCCCAACGGCCATGCCCACCTGCAACACCTTCTGATGGGCACCAGCGAGACTGTGCCGGTGATGGATGGCCAGATGCAATTCGGGACCTATCAGAGCATCTTCTTTATCGAGTTAGACCATCCACGCCTCCGTGAAGTCCTGGTCCAGATCGTCGGCGAATAAACACTAGACCCCTCTGCGGCCCAGACTAAGACGACACCCGGTCTGGGCCGAGCCTCATTACCTTTTATCCGCAGTAGGCCCTATGCAGCTTCCCACCACCGACCCCAAATTGGACTTGGAATCCGCTTACGAAGCTTGCCGGACGATCACCCGCCGAGAAGCCAAGAACTTCTACTACGCCTTTTTGACCCTCCCCGCGGCCAAACGCCGGGCCATATATGCCGCCTACGCCTTCTGCCGCCACTGCGACGACTCGGTTGATGAAGAGACCTCCGTCGACGCCAAATTAAAGGCCCTATCCGATCTTCAAGCCAACCTGGACAATACTTATTCAGGCAGCGCCTCCAGCCCCGTCTATGTTGCGTTGGCCGATGTGGCACGCAATTACAAGATCCCCCAGGCCTACTTCCAAGAGATCATCCTGGGCGTCGAAAGCGACTTGGTAAAAGACCGTTTCCAAAACTTCGACGAACTCAAGGAATATTGCTACCGGGTAGCCTCCGTGGTGGGGCTGATCTGCCTTCAGATCTTCGGTTACGAGGACGACGACGCCAAGGAATACGCCGTGGACCTGGGGTTGGCGATGCAGTTAACCAACATAATCCGGGATGTGCGGGAAGACCTCGATATGGGGCGTGTCTATCTACCTCAGGACGAGATGGCCCGCTTCGGCTATTCGGAAGAGGACCTGAAAAACGGTGTCCGTAACGAAGCCTTTTTGGAGCTCATGAGATTCCAGTCGCAACGTGCCCGGGAGTACTTCGACCGCGGCTTCAAGTTGTTGCCGTATCTATCCCGCCGGTCCCGAGCCTGCCCCGCAGTCCTGGGAGCGCTTTACTCCAAGGTCTTGGACCGGATCGAAGCGTCGGACTATGACGTCTTGGAGTCCAGGGTGTCATTGAGCAAGGCCGAAAAGATCGGCATAATGGCCAAGACTTGGCTGGGCAGTATGTTGCCCCTCCCTTCCTCCCTCCGGTAACCTCTACCTAACACCTTAAGTCCAAACTGCGCTTGTCATTTGAACGATCATTCGCCCGGTAATACGGCAGGATAGGATGGCCCAACAGGGAAAGGTAGTAGCGATCACCGGAGCCTCGGGTTACGTTGGCACCAAACTTCTGGAGCGGCTGGAGCAAGAGCCCAGCCTCCGAAAATTGGTGGCCTTCGACGTTAACTCGCTGCCGCTGCCCGTCCATAATATCGCCTTCTACCGTAAGAACGTGTCGGAACCCATCGAAGATGAATTAAACGACCGGGGCGTAACCACCTTGGTTCATTTGGCGTTCAACGACCGGCGTGGGGCCAATCGCCGCGAGATAGACGCCATACATGAGGAGAACCTCGAGACCTTACGGTCGGTGATGGCCTCCTGCGCCAGCGCGCGGGTCACTCACTTGATATACCTCAGCTCCCACACGGTTTATGGCGCCCACAGCGACAACCCAATACCCATCACCGACGATGCGCCGATGCGGCCGTCCCACGATTTTCCCTACGCCCACGACAAGCACCACTGCGAGCTACTTTTGGACGAATACGCCCGAGCCCAGCAAGACGTCAAGATCACTGTGTTGAGGTCGTGCACCGTGTTGGGTCACGGCGCAGACAACCTGGCGACTCAGTCCTTCTTCCACTCCTGGATGCTCGGCGTGTTCGACTACAACCCGCCGATGCAATTCGTTTATGACGACGACCTGGCCCGCGTCATGTCGATCATCATCCAGAAAGAGATACCAGGAACCTTCAACGTGGCCGGAGACGGGGTTGTCCATTACCGGGATATGGCCAAGATCATCAAGAGCAGGTTGGTTAACCTGCCGCCCTTTTTGGCCTATCCGTTGGTCAAATTATGCGGCGGTTTACGCCTGCAGCGGGATGCCTCCACCGATTCACTTGACCGAGTCCGCTGGCCCATCTTGATGAGCACAGGCAAACTGCACAAGGCCACCGGATACCGGTTCTGGCACACAGGCCTGGAGTCGCTGAGCGCCTTCGCCAACTCCGGGTATTTCTACAAGGACCCGGCCCCTTTCTAAGCTAACCGCGCCGCTCCAGACAAGAAAACCATGGCCGAACCGACCAAACTTCTCATCGATACCGACCCAGGAGTGGACGACGCCGTGGCCATATTTATGGCCCTCGCCGCGCCGGACGTTGAGCTCTTGGGCCTGACGACCGTAGGCGGAAACGTCCCGCTGGCCAGGTCTACCCGCAACGCCCTGGCCCTGCTGCAAGCGGCGGGCCAGAGCGATATCCCGGTGGCCAAAGGCGCGTCCCGTCCGTTGCGGGGCAGGTTCAGATACGCCCCCCAATTCCACGGCCCGGGAGGGCTGTCCCTGCGACTACCGGAACCGACCGCAGGGCCGTTTGAAAAGGGAGCGGTCTGGTTTCTGGCAGATCAATTAAACCGCCAACCCGGCAAAGCGATTCTGGTGGCGTTGGGTCCGTTAACCAACGTGGCGCGGCTGCTGTGGGAATACCCGGCGGCGTTGGAACAGGCCAAGAACATCGTGGTCATGGGCGGGGCGGTCAACACGCCCGGCAACGTCACTCCAAAGGCGGAGTTCAACTTCTACAGCGACCCTCCAGCCACCGAGATAGTTCTCTCTAGCGGTCTGCCCGTAACCGTGGTCGACCTGGCGGCCTGCCGGCAGGTGGGAATCAGCCGCGAGCAGGCGCTTAGTCTCCACTCAGCCCACCCCATAGGGCGGCTGACACTGGAGATGCTTCAAGGGTGGTTCGGTAAAGATATGGGCAGGCAATGGTTCGAGTTCTACGACCCATTGGCCCTGGCCATCGCCCTGGAACCGGCCATCGCCACATTCGCAAAAGCGGACCTGGACGTTGGCCTCGAAGAGAACGAGTCCTGGGGAGAGACTTCAGAGACGGGCGGGCCGGGCGAGATATCACTGCCACAGCAGGTGGACTCCTCCCGGTTCTTTGGCCTCCTTGAGGGTTTACTGGAGTTGGAGGGGTTCTAGCCTACTTCGCCAGCGCCGCCGCCCCGTGACGAACCATGGGAATC
This sequence comes from Chloroflexota bacterium, assembly GCA_002698265.1. Taxonomy (GTDB): domain Bacteria; phylum Chloroflexota; class Dehalococcoidia; order Lucifugimonadales; family UBA3495; genus UBA9611. The sequence goes on from NZVX01000072.1 coordinate 4,275, forward strand.
AGTTCTTTGCCCCAGTCGATGGTGTCTTGCATCGGGTCGAAGCCCCGGATTATGAACGCGTCAGCCCCGGCCTGGTGGTAGGCCAGTAGGGATTCGGACACCTGCTCGGCGGTGCCCACCAGAGCGGTGGTGTTGCCGGCGGCGCCGGTGGTAGCGGCGATGGGCATCCAGAGGCGTTTGTCGTGGATGTCGCCCTGGGACGCAAAGTTCAGTAATCGCCGTGATCCCTCAGATTGCAGCCTGGCCGGTTTTCCTGGGCCGATGGTGTCTCCTACCGACGACTTGACCCGCTCTAAGATGCCCTGGGCCCGTTCCCAAGCTTCGCCTTCGGTGTCTCCGAGGATTGGTCTGACTGAAACGCTGAACTTGATAGTGCGGCCGTAATTGGCGGCTCGCGCCCGGATATCCGCGATCTGTTCTTTGATCGACGCCAACGGTTCGCCCCAGAGGGCATAGACATCGGCCCGCTTTGCGCCGACTTCCTTGGCCACGTCTGATGCCCCGCCGAAGTACAGGGGGACGTGTGGTTTCTGAAAAGTCCTGACTTCGCTCAGGTTCTGCTCGAACCTGTAGAACTCTCCGTCGTGGTCGAAGGGGGTGATTTCGGTCCAGACCCTCTTCATTACCCCCATGTACTCATCGGTGCGCCGGTAGCGGGCGTCGTGGTCGATCCAATCGCCGTCTCGCCGCTGCTCTACGTCGCTTCCGCCGCTGATGATGTGCATGGCTATGCGACCCTGGGTCAGTTGATCTAGGGTGGCTATCTGCCGGGCAGCCAGGGTCGGGACCATGAACCCAGGCCGGTGGGCGATGAGATAGCCCAAGGTCTTGGTCCGTGACGCGGCATATCCGGCGACGCCGAAACCCTCAGCCGTCGCGGAGGAATACCCTATCAGTACTTTGTCGAAGCCGCTGTCTTCGTGGGCCTGGGAGAACTCCGCGATATATTCCGAGTCTATCCCGGCAGGAATCTCGTCGGCGGGATTTATGCCGCCACCGAATAGGCTGACCGTGACGCCCCGGGAGGAGTCCCGCTCCCGGTTAACGCCAATCATGCCCATTATCTCTACTTCAGACAATGGATCCGCTCCTAACTCTGAGCCGCTAGGGAACGGCGCGGCGGCGCGAATACTACAATGACGGTGAGTTCTTCGGTGATCGAGTGGAACCGGTGATCGATGTGAGCGTCGATGTAGATGACCGATCTGGCGCTCACGGGGCGGTTTTCCCCGGCCACCTCGATCGTTCCAGCTCCCGACACGATGTAGTAGATCTCATCTTCGGTATGCGGCACCTGGGGGTCGGTGGCCCCGGCCGCCAGGACGTACAAGCCAACACTGAGGCGTTCGGCCCGAAGAAATTCGTGATACAGCTCGCCGTTCTTGCGGTGGCCTGCCACAATCTCGGACATGTCGAATGCGTCCATTTTTCTCCTGTCTCTGCTGGGAGTGGGCGGACGTGCCTGACACCCGGTAATTCACCCGTAATTTTCCGAGTATATCATGGTGATTGATATGTTATGTCGACCAACTTACCGCAGACCGTAAAAATGCCAACTGTTCTGCGAAATGGACGGTGTGCTAACGTGGTGTTATGTCTACAGGAAGCAACCGGGACCAGTCCCCGGAGCCGGAGCAAGGTGCCGGAGAACCTGGAACCGCAACAGACTCCCAGCGTGGCCCAAACCGGCATTCACTCCAGAGTCTGGAGGACTCTGCCGGGGAACTTGCCAGGGCCATGGGGCTGCCCGCACCAAGGGGCCAGACCCAACGCGAAGCGCTCATCCTGGCGGCCCGCCGGGCCATTGACGCCCCTGATCTAAATGGCATAAACCTCAAAGCCCCCGAATGGGACAGCCACCGGGCGGAGCTGGACGAACTTCTGGCCGCCGGGACGGCGTTGGCCTTCATCCGCTCCGAATTCGGGCGCTACCTCACCCCAGTGGCCTGGGAACAGGACGCAGCCGAGATAAAGGAAGTCCTGGCCGAGGCCGGCGGCCGACGCACCCGGCTCCTCTCCAGCAAGTACCGCCACGCCCGAAGTGTGCTCTCCCAGATGTGCCTGTCATCGTTGCCATCCGAGTTAGCAGGCCAGATGGCCTTGTTGAACGCCGTCATCGATTCCCAGGAGCAAGGGAGCATCATTGAAGGCCTAATGCCTCTGGGTATCTCGCTTTTTAGCCAGGGACGCATCGCCGGCCCCCAAGCCTGGCCGGCCCTTGAGTCCATCGCTTTGTGGCGTCGCAAGATCGAGGACGAGATCGAAGCAGGCCTCGTGCCTGCCGGGCTGCTGGACTATCTGGAGGCGGACCATTCCCACGGACTTCTAGTGCCACTGGTTCAAGCGGTTGAGGAACTAGCTTCGGCCCAGCAGACCCATTCCAATGCCGTGGGCGCCAAGCTGGAAGCGGCGCGCCGCGACCTCCTGGACCTGGGGATGCGGAACCCGTTGCTCAACTACCGGCTGCTCCGCTCGAGGGGCGCCCGCCTGCAGGGCCACTCACCACAAGAGTTGCTCGACGCGCTGGACGAACAAGAACGGGTCGCGATATTGGTNCCGGAATCGGGCTCNNNCACCTCCGGTACAGAACGCCGGCGCTATCTTCAGTTGAACACCGTTCACGACGCCACCGACCTAGACCGGAGACTTCTTTCCACTTACCGCNTGGCCAATTCCTTCATACAGGAGCAGGGGGTAAACACCCTCTTTCTGGCGCTAGGGATGCTGGAATGGCGAGACAACGGCGCCAACTCAGACCCCCGACTNGCCCCCTTGGTCTTGCTGCCAGTAAGCCTGGAACGGACCAACCCACGGGGACAGTTCCAATTAACTCATACGGGCGAGGACCCNGTTTCCAACGTTTCACTNCGGGAAAAACTGNGNNTGGAATTCGGCATAGCCCTGCCCGAGTTGCCCGACGCNGATGGATTGGACATAGGGGCNTACTACGAGTTGNTCGCCGAGTCCNTGGAAGGACTTGACGGCTGGACGATTGACCGTGAAAGGGTCTCCTTGGGGTTCTTTTCCTTCAGCAAATTCCTGATGTACCGGGACCTCGACGTGGCCACTTGGCCGGACGATTCATCTCCCGCCGAACATCCAATAATCGGGGCACTGCTGGAGGACGGGTTCGACGAGGAGCCTTCACTCATCGGAAGCGACGACAATCTGGATGCCGTGCTGGCTCCGGGCGACAGCTACCACGTGGTCGACGCCGACGGCTCCCAGACCCTGACCCTATTGGATGTGAACCAGGGAATGAACCTNGTGGTCCAGGGGCCGCCCGGCACCGGAAAGTCCCAGACCATCACCAATATGATCGCCGAGGCGGTGGGCCACGGGCGGACCGTATTGTTCGTGTCCGAGAAGATGGCGGCGTTGGAGGTAGTGAAACGACGATTGGACAACGTGGGATTGGGCGACGCCGTTCTGGAGCTGCATAGCCACAAAACTGCCAAGAAGTTGGTGCTGGACGAACTCGCCCGCACGCTGGACNTGGGCCGCCCACGCACCGGAGCCGTTGCAGAAGACNTCACCGAATTNGCCCGCTTGAGAGAGCGTCTGAACAGCTACTGCGATGCCNTAAACCGNCCAGTTGGGGATTCAGGNGTCACGCCATTNCAAGCGGCCGGAGAACTGCTGAGTAACTCGGAACACGGTCTCCCGAAGACAACTATCTCCAACATCAGCCGATGGTCCCAGGCAGAGTACCGCCGCAAGCGTGGGTTNGTCGAGGAGTTGCAGGCTAGGGCCACCGCAATGGGCCCGCCGAAAGACCACCCATTCTGGGGCTCGAAGTTGAATGACCTNCTGGAACTTCGGCCCGCCGACCTAGGTGAGCTTCGGACNACGCTGGAAAGCTACCGNGACGCAATCGTGACACTGAATAAGTGGGTCGACGACCTANGCCAGATCATGGAGTTNGCTGCCCCGGNGGACCTGGNAGGTATCGAGCGGTTGGTTGGCGCTGCCNGCATGGCGGCGAGCGCACCGGGGCTTGACGGCGTTGACCTGAAGAACGCTGCATGGACCGAGCGGGCGACCGACGTGCGAAACCTGGTGGATTCCGGTTCCGTGATGGCCGAACTTAAGGCCGGCTATGGCCCGTTGCTCAGACCCCTGGCTTGGGAACAGGATCTCTCAGCCGAGCGGCTTGTCTTGGAAACCCAAGGAGTCAAACCTTGGCGTTTGCTAATCTCAGACTACCGGCGCACCAGACAGCGGCTCACCGGACTAACTTCGACCAAGCAAGGTCTTGGAGCTAAAGAGTTGCTGGCCATGGTGGAGGCGATACAGTCTCACCAACGAAACGAGGCGATCTTCCAGGCACTTGAATCGTCCGGCCCCGAACTATTCGGCCAAGGCTGGCAGGGCCGNGATTCCGACTGGCCACGGCTTACTTTCGTTGCCGATTGGCTTTCGGAACTCAATTCCGACATCGCCAGCGGGCTGATGCCCCCCGAACTGTTGGATTACCTGTCCCGTGGGCCGGTCTCAGGCGAATTATTTGCAATCGACGAACGCCTCAACGATACCTTGNTCCCGATACGCTATTTCGCCGCAAAGACGGCATCCAGCTTGGAGTTGGATGTTTCCAGACGGTTCGACCGGGCAGGGGACTTGGCGGAACAACCTTTGGAGCAACAGCTTCGGTTGGCCACCGGTTGTCTGGCGGACATGGAGAGCGTCCATGACATGGTGCGCCTGAACATCCAGGGTGCGAATTGTCAGGCGGAAGGCCTGGGAGCCATCCTGGAGGCGGCATACCTGTGGTCGTCCGGCGAAACAGCCTTACCCGACGTCTATGACCGGGCCTGGTACGAGGGCCTCTGGGAGCGCGCATTGACCAAGCGCCCCGAACTGGCGTCCTTCGATGGAGCGGCCCACGATCAGGTCAGGCAGACCTTCCAAGGCCTGGACCGCCGGATATTGCTCCACAACCGCACCCGNCTGGCTGAAGNGCACTGGGAACGCATGCCCCNGAATCAGGGAGGCGGCCAGTTGGCGGTGCTGCGGCGGCAGTTCGAGATGCGCCGCCGCCACCTGCCCATCCGGCAACTGCTGGAACGGGCCGGAAACCCCATCCAGGCGATCAAACCCGTCTTCATGATGAGTCCGTTGTCCATCGCGGCCTACCTGAGTCCCGGCGGCGTCAAGTTCGACCTGGTGGTGTTTGACGAAGCCAGCCAGGTGAAGCCGGTGGACGCCTTGGGAGCTGTCATGCGGAGCGGCCAGGTTGTTGTGGTGGGCGACAGCCAGCAACTTCCGCCGACGCCATTCTTCGAGACGGCGGGGCAGGTCGAGGAATACAGCGATGACGACGTGACCAGCGATATCGAAAGCATCCTGGGCTTGTTCGCCGCCCAGAACGCGCCGAGCCGCATGTTGCGCTGGCACTACCGCAGCCGCCACGATTCCCTGATCGCCGTCTCCAACCACGAGTTCTACGGCGGCGATCTGGTGCTGTTCCCCAGTCCCGACGCTGGGCGGGTGGAAACCGGCCTTTTCTATCATCATCTACCGGACACCGTTTACGGCCGGGGGACCACCGGCACCAATCCCTTGGAGGCCGAGGCGGTGGCCCGGGCGGTCATGGANCACGCACAGACNAGGCCCGCACTATCCCTGGGTGTAGCCGCCTTCAGCATGGCCCAGACGAGAGAGGTCCTTGACCGNCTGGATGAGTTGCGGAGGGAAGACCCGTCGGCGGAGGGGTTCTTCTCGTCGCACCCCGACGAACCGTTCTTCGTTAAGAACCTAGAGACGGTGCAGGGCGATGAACGGGATGTGATCTTGGTCAGCATAGGCTACGGTCGGGCGGAGGACGGCCGGGTGGACTTGAATTTCGGCCCGCTCAACCGGGAGGGCGGAGAAAGGCGTCTCAATGTCCTAATCACTAGAGCCAGAAGACGCTGCGAAGTGTTCACCAATATGACCGAGGACGACATCGACCTGGAACGCACCAACTCTCAGGGTGTCCGGGCGCTCCGCACGTTTCTGGCATTCGCCCACAGAGGCGTCTTGGAATCCGAAGCTGGAGAGGGGGCGTCCGGAGGTGCGGCTGAGCAGGCAACCCGGTTCCAGAAGTCGATTGCCGATGTAATCTCAGAGAATGGGTACCTGGTGGCGGAGTCTCCCGGATGGGGCACGGGCACGGTTGACCTGGCGGTCTCGGACCCGGAACAGCCTGGGCGGTACATCTTGGGGATCGAATGCGACGGCCCGTCCTACGACAGCGCCAGATCAGCCCGCGACCGGGACCGGCTGCGGCCTCAGGTGCTGGAAGGGCTGGGTTGGAAGCTGCACCGTGCCTGGAGTCCGGAATGGGCAAGCAATCCCCAGAAGGAACTGGAACGAGTCCTGGCGGCCATCGACGCTCCTCATGCCCAGTCGCCGGAAGAGTTGATACAGGAGCAGGTCGAACCGGATTCGCCGGAAGANCAGTGCTTGGATAACCCCGGTGCGATNATCCGAGATGCAGTCCCTGCTCCGGCANGCTATCAGGTTACTGAGTACCAGGAAGCAAAACTAAGTNCCCGGCCAGCAGACAGGAACCTAGCCGCGGCTTCAGCCAGGTCGTTGGAACGGTGGACCGTTAAGGTGGTGCAGGTAGAGAGTCCGGTGCATATCTCGGAGGTTGCTCGCCGCGTATGTACCGAATCAGGCGTCAAGCGGCCAGGCAAACGGGTACAAGATGCCCTAGACGAAGCGGTTTCCNAACTTGTCCGTTCGGGGCGCGTATTTCGGCGCGGCGACTTCCTCTGGAGCACTGACATGACCCGACCGCCGGTCCGCGACCGGTCTGGCCTACCGGCCACATCACGCAAGCTGGAGATGGTCTCAGACGAGGAGATGGCCGAAGCTATCTGCGTGGTGGTCGGGCGGTCTTACGGAATCGCCCGGGACCAAACTCCGGCTCGGGCNNCCAAGCTGCTCGGCTTCTCCCGCACCACTCAAGCCATAAAAGACCGGTCCGACTCGGTGACAAACGGTCTATTATCCGAAGGACGGCTGGAANCAGACGGCGATCTCTTGGTGATTGGCGAGTCGTCTGGCTCCTAGCCGGNGCCCAATATACGGTTCAAGTTACCGTATTTCGCCGGGTCNAGGTCCCGTCCCGCCAGCGNCGGGTCGTCNGGAGAGAACCGATGGGCCCGGAAGACCGAATTGGCCCGTCCAGATGAACTGCCACCCGCCAGCCTNCCGCTATCGGCAAACAGGGGATTGATGTATTCCCAGACTATCTGGTGACCTGACGTCACCTCGATGAACCGCCCGGTGGCCCCCTCACAGATCAGCGTATTGCCGTTGGGNTGTCTTTCTGCGCCGCTGATCTGGTAGCTGTAGAAAGAGATGGCCGGCTCGCCCCGGTAATCCCAGGCGATGTCGTTGTTGGCCGGGTCGATCTCCACGATCCGGGAATAGTTGGTGTTGGGCGCGCGGCGGTGGGAGCCGTTATCGAACAACAGCACCCGCCCGTTGTCTAGGAAGCTGGGATTGTGCTGGTGNGATACCTCTCCGGGTCCCCATTTCCAAGTGAAACGCCCACTCTNCCGGTCAACTATCCCCACCGTGCTGGTCTGCCTGAAACTGACCAAGTAGTCNCCGTCGGCGGTCACGTTGATGCTGTTGCCGTGGGTCCATTCACGCCGGCCTTCCAACGGGCATATCACGTCTGCGTCAAAGTCCAAGTGCTCCCACGACTTCCATTCGTGGACGACTTCTCCCGAAGGNGTGAACTCCCGTACCACGTCGCCCAGCATCTGCACCGGGTCTTCGGCGGTTGNGAACCCTCCCTTGACCCGGAAGGTCATGTCCGACGACATCTCTTCCCAGACGAGCGCCAGAGTGTTGCCGTTGTCCAGGCGTTGGAAGTCGTGGTGCATCCATGGGTTCTCCAGTTCCCACACCGGGTTCCCGTCCCAGTCCAGCTCCACCAGCCCCCCGGTGTGGCCGCCAATNCCGGTCATGGGGAGTTTCTCGTCGGGCGCCAGACTCATGAAAAGCANGTTTCCATTGGGCAGCAGGTTGGCGTAGTTGATGCCGCCGGGCCAATGCCACCGGTGGCAGATGCGGCCTTCCATATCGATGAGGTTGGCGTCAAAGCCGCGCAGATTGGCGAACAGGGTGTAGCCCCGGTGGCAATATTGGGGTGCGTGGTAGACGAGTCCGTGGGGGTGATGCAGCGACCAGCCCATTGTTCCTCCATGCTAAGTCAAGTTTTTGAAGCGGACCGGTGATTCCTAAGCTTTTTCGCCTGCGCCNGGATCCAGGATACGGGTGGTGAAGAAATGGCTCAGACCGACGGCCACCGGGATGGCCACCGCGTAGATAGCCAGAGCTACCGATCCTTCAACCGGCCAGGCNAGAACNGGTAGGCTAATCAAGAAGATGGCTAAAGGATAGATCNCCTTGCGTGTGACGTATAGAACGACCAAGCAAATGGCGCCGATGGGCAGCCCGATCAAGGGCAACGATGCGATCAGCACGCCCACGGCGGTAGCCGCGCCGCGGCCGCCCCGGAACTTCAGGTGGACCGGGAAGTTGTGGCCGGCCANGGCCACTCCACCAGCCATCATTTCCATGTAGGTGTCATCCACCAGCACCATGGCCAAAACGACCACCACGCCGCCCTTGATGATGTCGATCGCCCCCACGGCAACGCCGGCCTTGGCGCCCACGTTTCGGAATACGTTGGCCGCGCCGCTGTTGAAATCACCCATCTGCCGGATGTCCTGGCCCAGAATGTAACGGGTGAACAGGTAAGCAGTCGGAAGGCTGCCGATGGCGTAACTGAGTATTCCCAGGCCGGCCCAGGTCAAATCACAAAACTCCCATCTCGAAGGTCCGGTTAAACAAAACGGACGCCCCATTATATGGGCGTCCGTTGTATTCGCTGCTCAAGAGCACCTGCCTTTGATTACCTAGGCCGGCACCACTTGGGGCGAGACCACAGTGCACCANTGCAGGTACTTGGGATTCCGACCTACAACGACATCGAAATACAGGTTTTGCAACGCAGTCGAAATCGGCCCCGGTTCGCCGGTGCCGATAGGGCGGCGATCCAGTTCCACAACCGGCGTCAGGTGAGCCGCAGTGCCGCTGAGGAACATCTCGTCGGCCAGGTAGAGTTCGCTGCGGTCGATGCTGCGCTCAACGACTTCGATACCTAGTTCGGCCTGCGCCAATTGCATGATGCTCTCCCGGGTGATACCCGGCAGCGCATTGTCTTCTGATCTAGGCGTGATTAGCTTCCCGCCGGCCACCATGAACACATTCTCGCCCGAGCCCTCAGACACGTGCCCATCTTGGCCCAGGATGATGGCTTCGTCGAAGCCAGCCAGGGTGGCTTCGGTCTTGGCCAGCATGCTGTTGACNTAGATNCCNGCGCTCTTGATNTGGGTCGGNATCATNTTGTCNTCNACCCGNCGCCAAGAGGANGTGCAGCATTTCAGGATGTCAGTGCCCAGGTAGTTCCCGAAGGGAACGGTGACCAATGTGAAATCGCTGGCCAACTCCTGAAGCTTGAGGTTGGCGACAACCTCCGCGCTCTTGTAGGCCAGAGGCCGGATGTAAATATCTGACTGGTGACCGTTGCGCTCCACCAAGTCCACGGTGATGTCGCAAAGTTGATCCGCGGTATAGGGTATGTCCAGCAGCAGTATCTTGCAGCCGCGAATCAGACGCTCGTAGTGTTCGCGCATCCGGAAGATGAACATCTTGCCTTGTTCTTCGTTCCAGTTGCCCCGGATACCTTCGAATACCGCTGTCCCATAGTGCAGCGCATGAGTTGTCACACTCACCTTGGCCTCATCCATCGGTACCACAGCGCCCTTGAAAAAGGCGTGCAGTTTTTGATTGCCGTTGACGGATGTAGCTTTGTTCGTGCCCACGGTAAGACCCCTTTATATTAGAATGAGGGCTAAATTATAATCGGCCAGCCACAGCTAGTACAACCGGGGTATAGATACAGACCACGCGCCCGTTGAAATTCCGGGGCCTGAGATCCTTGGAGTGGGACACAGTATGCCTGAGCTAACCGCCCGAAATTTGGCTTCATTACCGGCGGCATGGAATTATGGGTTGAAACCCAGCGGTGAACCTTGCCGATGGCGAATTGTGAAGAAGCCTTCAAGATTACTTCCTGGAGGCTTAAGGTATACTGGATTTTGATGCCTGGACCGAGTCCAAGGCATCTGCCGCACAATCTAGACCAGGGACCGGTAACAATTGGCTGAAATCACCAGACCCGACGGACGGCCATGGGACCAACACCGTCCGATCACCATCACACCGGGATATCAGAAGTACGCCGAGGGTTCGGCATTGATCGAGATGGGCACCACCAAGGTGCTCTGCGCCGCATCGTTGGAAGAGCGGGTGCCGGGATTTCTCCGAGGCCAGGGCAAGGGATGGGTCACCGCCGAATATTCCATGCTGCCCCGGGCCACCAATACCCGCACCTCCAGAGAGCGCGATTCGGGCCACCCCAGCGGGCGTTCGCAAGAAATTCAAAGACTGATTGGACGGTCCCTCAGGGCCGTCACCGACCTGGACGCTCTGGGAGAACGAACGGTGCAGATAGACTGCGATGTGATTCAAGCCGACGGCGGCACTCGCACCGCCGCCATCACCGGGGCGTATGTCGCTCTGCACCAAGCTCTGCAGATGTTGGTGAATAACGGTGTGCTGACAAAGTTGCCGTTGCTTTGCCCCGTTGCGGCCATCAGCGTCGGCATTCTAAAGGGGCACCTCCTGCTTGACCTCTGCTATGAAGAAGACTTCTCCGCCGACGTGGATTTCAACGTAGTGCTTACGGCACAGGGTGGCCTGGTGGAGCTGCAAGGCGCGACCGAGGCACAACCCTTCCCTCGGCAACAGGTGGAGGAAGTCCTTTCGTTGGCGTCTCGAGGGATGGAGCCCCTGTTCCGGATCCAACGCGAGGCGGCACTGGGATTTCAATAATCATGGAGAGCTTACGCAACGTGACCAAGCTTCGTTATTTGCTGGTAGTGGTGATGCTATAGGTCCTAGCGGCTGGCGCCTGTTCCAGTGACCCGACGGCCACGAACGAACCTCCCATCGCGCCCCCACCGGTCACCCAAGCGCCCAGCGGGAACGAAGGCAGGGAATAGACTCGGCCACACGTATGGGCAGGTTAAAAACCTGCCCTTTCTCGTTACAGACGTAGTTGTCGAAACGAAAACATCGAGAGGGAGACGCCCGTAGTTCTGCGGCGAAGGTCTTGGCCACCAGGGATCCGGTTGGTAATCTAACGTAGGGGCAGGTTAAAAACCCGCCCCTACGTTAGATTACCAAGGGGATCCCTGGTGGCCAAGACCTTCGCCGCAGAACTACGGGCGTCTCCCTCTCGATGTTTTCGTTTCGACAACTACGTCTGTAACGA
>NZVX01000073.1 GCA_002698265.1 Chloroflexota bacterium
AGCCACAACCTGCAGCAGCAGGGCTGAGTCGGCCACCGTCCGGGTGATGGGCCCCGACTGTGAGAAATGGTTGGCCGAGGGCCGTCCGTAGCCGCCGTAGCGGGGAACCCGGCCCTGGGTGGGCTTGATGCCGTACACGCCGCTGAAACTGGCCGGAATGCGGATGGAGCCGCCGCCGTCTGTGCCCATGGACACGGTACAGAGCCCTGCGGCCAGCGCCGCCGCCGCGCCTCCGCTGGACCCGCCGGGAGTGCGCTCGGTGTTCCAGGGGTTGCGGCAAGGCTCTCCCAGCTTGTTCTCGGTGGTGCCCGATTGGCCGAACTCAGGCGTGTTAGTCTTCCCCAGGATAACGGCGCCAGAGGCTTTCACCCGCTCCACCACGATGGAATCCATGTCCGGCGTCCGGTCACGGAAGACGGCCGAGCCCATGGTGGTGGTCACACCCTTGGTGAGCTCCAAGTCCTTGATGGAGATAGGGACCCCATGCAACGGCCCCAAGCCTCCGCCCCGCTGCGCTGCGTCATCTGCGGCGCGGGCGTCGGCCAGTGCCTGGTCTTGGCATAGGGTCAGGTAGGAATGCAACTGAGGGTCCAGCCGGTGGATACGCTCGAAGAAATTCTCGGTTGCCTCCAATGATGATACTTTCTTCTGGCGGATGTTTTCGGCCAGTTCCACGGCGGACATGAAAGCCAATTCAGCGCTCATGAGACTCCTCCCAGTGCTATAATCGGGCCTGTTTGCCGACCGGCGCGGGCCGGGCGGATGAATGGCGCAATTATAGCGGCGAGGGCGTTGGCGTACCACTGTTGTCGGCTCGCGCGTCTGACGCCTCGATCGCTTAGAAATCAGGAGACATCCTTTGAGCTTGGTAGGGATAATCGCGAATCCGGCCGCCAGCAAAGACATCCGTCGTTTGGTCGCCCAAGGCCGGGTGGTGCCCGATTGGGAGAAGGTGAACATCGTCCGCCGGGTGATGCTGGGCCTGCAATCTGTGGGCGTGAACCAGATCTTAGCCATGACCGACAGTTCGAACTTGGTGCGCCGCGCTGCGGATGATCCAACGCTTGCCATCGAATTGGAGTTCGTGGACCAACCGCCTTTCTATTCCGAAGGTGACACCGTGAGGGCGGCGATGGCGATGGCGGATAGCGGGGTGGATTGCCTGATTACTCTGGGCGGCGACGGGACCAATCGGGCAGCGGTTGTCGGAAGCCGAAACCTCCCCATGGTGGCAATCTCCACCGGCACCAACAACGTGTTCCCCACGATGATCGAGGGCACCCTGGCCGGTCTGGCAGCCGGGCTGGTGGCCGGCGGCAGGCTGGACCTTGCCGAGGTTTCGGTCTCGAGCAAGATCATGAACGTCTACGTTGACGGCGAGCTGCGGGACATCGCCTTAATCGACGTAGCCCTTTCCAAAGAGCGGTTCGTCGCATCTAAGGCAATCTGGGATATGGAAACCCTTTTTGAGGTCTTTCTCACCCGGGCGGAACCGGCGTCCATCGGCCTTTCGTCTATCGGCGCACGCCTGGAAGCGGTGTCTCTTGCCGACGAGGGCGGGCTGCGATACAGCATTTCCAATCCAGAAGAACAAGAAGAAGAAGGAGAAGTATCAACCAGCCGGACCGTGCTCGCACCCATCGCCCCAGGCGTGGTCCCACAGGTTGTAATCTCCTCGTGGCAGCGCATGGCCGACGGCCAGCGTTTCCCCATCGAGAAGCGGGACTGCACCGTGGCGCTGGACGGCGAGCGAGCATTTTCGGTGAATCGCACCCAGCAACTGGAGATGGAGGTCCGGCGCGACGGCCCTCCCATCATTGACGTTGAGTTGGCCCTGAAAGTTGCCGCCGCCAAAGGTTTGTTCGATCTAGCACAGGGAAACTAAACCCCGCTTTGCTCACCGGCTACGAGTTTTTCTTCGCGATACTAGCCATCGCCGCCTCCTCAGTTGTCATCGGCACCGTCGGATTCGGCTTCGCCCTCGTAGCCGCGCCGGTGCTCCTGCTGTACCTTGAGCCCCAGCAGGTCGTAGTGGTGATCAACAGCCTTATCGGTCTGATGTTGGCCATGGTCTTGGTGCGGAACTGGCGCCATCTGGAACTCCGGCCCAGTATGGGTTTGGTCCTCGGCGGGTTGGCCGCCACTCCCATCGGAGTCCTGGCGTTGAACTCGGCCAGCCCTGGCGTACTGCGGATCACCATCGCCATCGTGGTCATCGTTCTGGCGTTGGTCAGCCTAAAAAATATCCAACTGCCCTTCGCCCGCAGTAAGGTGGCCGGCCCGTCGTTCGGGTTCCTGACATCTCTGGCAACAACAACCATCGCCATCGGCGGCCCAATAGCCGCGATCTACGCGATCTCTCAGGATTGGAAACCGGACCGGATCAGGGCCACGTTGGCACTGCTCTTCATTACGTCGGACATCGTGGCCTTCGCCCTCTACGCCGCCACTGGGTTGGTGACCAGGGACACCTTAGCCAACATCGGTGTCATGATCCCGGGGCTGATCATTGGGTCCGGCCTGTCCGTGGTGCTGGTGAACCGGATCAACGACCGCATCTTTCGCTACGCGATGATTGCTGTGATCGTGGTTGCCGGGAGCGCAACGCTGATTCGGGAGTTAAGCGGGGCGTGAGCGGGCGGCGGTTGATTCCAACAGCGCAGAATGGGGTAGTTAGTAGGCGCGAGTTTTCAATCCGCCGCATCTTAAAAACAACCTCTTGCCAACAATCGTTCTTGTGGCCCGGCCACTGCGCGCGTCTTTCGTGTCAACGAGGTGGGGCCTGCGTAAATCGGCAGGTTAAAAACCTGCGCCTTCGGGTACTATTTGGAGCGCCCGGAATAGCGAAAGGGGGTTCTGACGATAATTTTCATCAGAACCCCCTTTCATGTGGTCTAACGGTGTCTTTAATTACTTAGGTCGTGGAAGGCTGCCAGGGCGGCGGTGATGCCGTCTCCCACGGCTGCTCCAAGCTGTCGGGTGGACTCGGCCCGGGCGTCGCCGCAGGCGAAGACCATTGGGATGGCCGTTCTCATGTGAATATCGGTGAAGATGTGGCCTCCCGAGTCCAGTTCCAACAGGTCCGATAGGTATTCGGTATTGGGATGGAAGCCCACGTAGATGAAAGCGGCGGCCATGGGATACTCGTAGGTCTTGTCCGTCTTCAGGTCTTTCACCAACGCTCGGTCCAAAGCCTGGTCACCCCGGAATTCTTCGACCACTGTGTTCCATAGGAATTTGACTTTTTCATTGGCGAAAGCGCGTTCCTGAAGGACCTTGGCCCCCCGGAGTTCGTCTCGACGGTGAATGAAGGTTACCGAGTTTACGATTCCGCTCAGGTAGTGGCCTTCGTCCAAGGCTGAGTCGCCGCCACCTACCACCACTACGTCCTGTCCACGGAAGAAATTCCCGTCGCAGACCGCGCAATACGATACGCCGCGGCCCGCCAGCGCATCTTCGCCGGCCACGCCAAGTTTATTGTGTGAGCCGCCGGTGGCGATGATGATGGCCTTAGCGGTGAAATCCCGGTCATCGGTATGGATGATCTTGACCGGTTGATCGATGTTTTCGATGCTCATGACCTCGGTGTATTCGGTTTCGGCGCCGAATCGTGCGGTCTGACGTTCCATCATGGCGGCCAGCTCCTGGCCCTTGACGCCTTCTGGGAAGCCGGGGTAATTCTCGATCTCGTCGGTGATCAGTAGTTGGCCGCCGGGTCCTATCTGCTCTAGGAGCACCGTCTTCAACATTGCCCTGGTGGTGTAGAGGCCGGCCGACAGTCCCGCGGCTCCGGCCCCCAGAATAACTACATCGTAATCTGCTTCCATGTATGCCGTATGTCCTCCTAAATGCCGAGTGGGGTGTTGGATCAATCATTGCTGAGGTATTACCCGGCTGATGGCACGCCACCGGCGGAATTCATTGACCCTTTGAAGAAGTCCACCGTCAATCTCAACCCTTTTTCCAGACTGACCTTGGGAGACCAGCCAATCTCTTTGGCGGCCCGGGACCAGTCCAACGATATCCTGTAGACCTCGCCAGCCCTCTGGGGCGCGTGTAGCGGGTCCCACTTATAACCTGTGATGCCTTGGAGCAACTCAAAGATTCGGTTGACGCTCGTCGCTTCGCCGGTGGCGATATTCATGACTTTCCCGTCGCCCCGGTCGATGGCGGCGAGATTGGCGTCAATCACATCGAAGACCGAAATGAAATCCCGCTCTTGGGCTCCGTCGCCGAAGATCTGGGGCTGTTTACCTTCCAGCATGGCCTGGCTGAAGATGGCTACGACTCCCGCCTCTCCGTGGGGGTCCTGCCTAGGGCCGTAGACATTTCCGTAGCGCAGGGAAGTGAAATTCAACCGGTACTGCCGGTAGTAGAAATCTAGGTATTGTTCAGCCATCCACTTGGACATCCCGTAGGGGGACACAGGCGCCAATGGCGCGTCATCGAAGCAGGGGATGGTCTCGGGGTCTCCGTACAGCGCGCCGCCGGTGCAGGAGTAGATGATCTTCTCCACACCGGCCCGGCGGGAGGCCTCAAGTACCCGCAGTGTGCCCAAAACGTTGGAATTGGCGTCTGCGATCGGGTCTTTCGTAGATTGAGTCACGCTGGTCTGGGCCGCCATGTGAAACACCAGGTCGGGCTGTTCCCGCTCGATGATGCCTCCCATTGCCGGCTGGGTGATGTCTGTGTGATGGAAGACCGCCGCTGAGTCCAGGTTCTTGATCTTACCCGAACTCAGGTTGTCCATCACAACGACTTTAAAATCCAATTCCAGCAGGCGGTCCACCATGTGGGAGCCGATGAATCCCGCGCCACCGGTTACCAGGGCCTTTTTCCCGTCTGCCATCGGCACCTCTTTGGGCTACATAACTGGGGTTTGCGGTCGGACCGTTACCTGATTTGAATACAAAATCTGCCTCCATATCATAAACCCATGGGATTGGCAGTTCAACGCCGCAACCACTCTCCGCGCCCGGCGTTATTACCCAACCAGATGGAGCCCTGCTTTGATCTGTGTTACAGTTTTTGCGCTTGCAATCAGGCACGGACTGGTACAAGAAGTAAACGATCACCCAAGGAGGCCGGTACATGGCCGAACAGATAGGATTTATCGGACTGGGAATCATGGGGAAGCCCATGGCTCGCAACCTGCTCAAGGCGGGGTATTCACTGACCGTCTACGACATCGTGGGGAGCAACCAGGAAGAGGTCGTCACCGACGGGGCCACAGGCGCGTCCTCCAGTAAAGAGGTGGCCGCCGCCAGCGACACGATAATAACCATGCTCCCGGACTCGGCGGACTCCGAGAAAGTCATTTTGGGCCCTGATGGAGTATTGGAGGGAGCCAAAGTCGGTTCGGTGATTATCGACATGAGCTCCATCGCGCCATTGGTGTCCCAGCGCATCGCCGCCGACTGTGCTGAGAAGGGCGTGGAGATGCTGGATGCCCCAGTAAGCGGAGGAGAACCAGGCGCGGTCGCGGGGACCCTGGCCGTCATGGTCGGCGGGAAACAGGAAATCTTCGACAAAAGCCTGGACCTCATGAATGTCATGGGTGGCAACGTCGTCCTCACCGGAGACATCGGGGCGGGCGGGGTCACCAAGCTGGCCAATCAGATAATCGTGGCCGCCAACATCGAGGCGCTGAGCGAGGCGCTGGTGCTGTCCCAGAAGGCCGGCGTGGACCCAGAGAAGGTTTTCAACGCCATCAGAGGCGGACTGGCCGGCAGTGCCGTCATGGAAGCCAAAGCGCCCATGATGCTGGGGCGAAACTTCCAAGCAGGGTTCCGAATCCGGCTCCACCAGAAGGACCTAAGGAACGTGATGCAAACGGCTCAGGAACTGAACATACCACTGCCCGTTACGTCATTGTTGCAGCAGATTCTTGGGGCTCTGGTGAATGAAGGGGAGTCCGAGTCTGACCACTCGGCCATCCTGAAGTTCGTTGAGGACCTGGCCAAGGTAGAAGTCAAAGCCGGGGGGTAATGCCCACCATATCTGATCCGAGCGGCCACCAATAGTGTCCTCTCCGATAGGAAAGACACCTACGGATATGTCAACCTGAGTGGAACGAAGGGTCTATCGACTTGATGATTGGAAGATTCTTTGTCGGCCTGTGGCGCTCCTCAGAATGACATATCCGAATAAACAGGTCCGATACTGATAAGGGGCATCGTTCTCTCTCCCTTCAGGGACAGAGTTAGAGGGAGGGTGGAATTCTAGTCTTCAACCTCTCTCGAAATCGATACCAGAAACTCAGGCCAAAACTTAGTACAGTTCTTCGAACGGGGAGCCCCGCCAGTTCAGGGCCGTCCGTAATTCCTCGGCCTCATTCTGGAGAATGCCTTGTAAGCTCCGGTTATGATTAACTCGTATCGGTGCCGTGCTGCGGTTAAGGGTTCTTCGTGATGTCTATCCCCAGAATCACTATTGGTGTCACCGGGATGTTACTGGGCCCTGTTTGGGCCAGCGATATAGCGTCCGCCACGTCTTGCCCCTGCGTTATCTGGCCAAATATAGTGTGGGCGCCGTTGAGGTGGGGCGTGGACGCCACGGTCACAAAGAACTGGCTGCCGTTGGTGGCGGGACCCGAGTTGGCCATGGCCAGCTTGCCCGGCTGGTCGAAAGTCAGGCTAGCTACGAATTCATCTTGGAACTTGTAGCCTGGTCCACCTGTGCCTCGCCCTAGAGGGTCGCCACCCTGAATCATGAACGACGGTATGACCCGGTGAAAGACAACGTTGTTGTAGAACCCTTCGACGGCCAGGAAGATGAAGTTATTAACGGTGACCGGGGCCTCGGCGGCGAACAGTTCGATCTCCATGTTACCCAGGCTGGTTCGCATAGTTGCCGTGTAGTGTGCCGCCGTGTCTATCGTTACCGGAGGCACGCTGGAGTATTGGGCGATCCTGACCCCGCCCACGTCGATGAATTGCTTGACCGGTCCGCTGGATGTTGTGGTCCCAGATTGGGGCGGCTGGGTTGGGGGTGGGACCGGAGATTCGGTGGGTTCGGGACTAGGTGTTACCAACACACAGCCAGCCAGAGAGATTGCCAACACGAATAGCGCAAAAAGAAATTTTAGTTTCATAATCGAAAGGATAACATAGGGCCAACAGCTAATTCATATGTGCCAGCTCGGCTAGCTCTCGTTGATCAACCGCCGGGATTCCGTGATCTGATCAGCGTGCTCTTCCACGTGGGAAGCCAGGTAGCGAATCACCCCTTCCACGGCGATTGGATTGTTCTCGCCCCGGTGGCCAAGGATACCCAAATCTCCCGTCGCGATTCGACCGGTGGCACCGAAGGCCGATTCGTTCGCTGCGGCCAATCCCCGAATCAGTTCATCGAGGGAATCTCTGGCATGGTCTTCTACAGCGGCTGCACGCCGGTCGTTCTCAACGTCTCTTCGGGTGATGATGTTGGGGTCGTCTTCTTGGGTGATCAAGACCGCCTTTTCCATCCAGAAATACTGGATCTCCGCGATGTGGGCCATCAACTGGGCCACGGTCCATTCATCAGGGACCGGGACCTGGCGTATTTCCAGCTCTGCGATGCCGTCGATCGCTTCCATCACGTCTTGATGGGCCGACCTAAGAAGCTGCTGCAAAGCCTGTATCTGTTCCTGGTTCGTGGTCATAGCGAGTCCTAGGCTGTCAACTTTGAGAATTCTCGGTGAGGTCCGATAATCTCCCCATCAGTACGGCCCACTTCTATCTGAGTCATCGTCGTCCCATAGGTCGGGGTCTTCCCATGGCTGCAGACCTTCTTCTGGATAGGGGTCCGGCCGAAGTTTGGTCGCCACATACTGAATGGACACCGCCGCTAGGACAAGCAGCACCAGACCGCCCAAGAGCCAGCTGTTGAAAAATAGGAAGAGGGACGGGCTATCGGGTTCCGGCCTAAATGTTCCGGGGGACGATGGCGCCGGTTCCCGGCCGCCGGAAGGCTCCCCTGCCCAGCGGGTGTCAAGTCCATCCAGGTCAAGTCCGTACACGCTCGTCAACGCGGCGTCCATGGTGCTGCCGTTTCCCAGTTGGGAGATGAACCGCTGGAAACTGGTCTCGCCGAATTCATCGATCATGAACGCCACTACACTCAATGACTTCTGGTAGAAGGTCCCGATGCTGTGGGGCGTGCCGGTCACGGTGTTCATGGCCCGCAGCGGATTTGTGCGGTCGTTGAGGCTTCCATCGCTGAATATCTTTACCGAGGGGTCCATATAGCTGGCGAAGCCCTCATCCAACCAGGCGGGTGTCGGCAAGGCGCTTTCGCCCATAGCCTGGTCGAACAACAGGTGGGCGGACTCGTGGACTATCAGACCCCGGTCCATCCCCAAGCCAAGGAATAGACGGCTCTCAGGAAAGGCGAATCCCTGAAAGGTCTGCTGTTCCGTGGTTGTGCGGCTCTGTTGGGGGAAGGCCTCAAGGGTGTGCGATCTCCGGCTGTAGATCACGCCTTTGATCTCCTCGGTCTGGCCTAGGTGTAATACCCTTTGTAGGCGGGCTAGATCCGCTTCCAAACTCCGGACAACTCCCCTGACTCTAAGGTCGGACTGGTCGTAGTACCGGAGAGTGAGCGGTCCGACTTTGACCTCTTCCCAGTCGAACCTGGTGTCCTCGTATTCCACCACGGTGGGTTCAGTCCGCAGCACATTGCCTTGGGCATCTGTGATCTCGTAGTAATACTCGACCTCGGTGCCGGGCGGCAGGTAGGTGGAGACCTCTCCCGTGAGGTTCAGGCTGGCGGTGACCTGGTTGGCGGGCACGAAATCCGGGTAAGCATAAGCCCATACCTGACCGCCAACGGTGCGGTAGAAGAGCCGTACCTCCACGATATCGGCGTCCCCCTCGGCGGTTACCGAAAGGTCCACGTTGCCGGGGAAACTCACCTCTTCGCCGGTTGAAACAACTTTGAGGTCTCCACCGGCCGCAGAAAGGCTGGAAGCCGAAAGCATGAAGATCAAAAAGACCCCGGTTAGGGCCAGAAACACCGCCCGCAGGGGGGTGATAAGAGTGAAGGATAGATGGAAGAAGGAACTTTGCAAATCCACCGGGTCCCAGGGAGTCCTATTTAGCCAGCTTCAAGCCGCCTGCTTAAATTATACGTTGAATCCCTGCTAATGGCTCTTGTGGCAGCCGCCCAGGTTAGCTAATCAACCGCCTGCTCCATCGCCAGCAACGACTGCTTCCGCTCCAAGCCCCAGCGGTACCCGCCCAGGCCGCCGTCCTTGCGCAGCACCCGGTGGCAGGGTATGACCAAGGCCACCGGATTGGCCCCGCAGGCCGTGCCCACTGCCCGGGAAGAATCGTCTTTGCCCAAAGACTGGGCCACCTGTTGGTAAGTGCGGGTCTCGCCGTAGGGAATCGTCCGGAGCATCTGCCACACCTGCTGCTGAAAGGCCGTCGCTTGGATGTCCAGAGGCAGGTCCAGCCCGTTGTTTTCGCCGTCCAGGTAAGATAATATCTCCGCGGTCCAGATCGCCAGATGCCCGCCGTCGGGTTGGTGGTTGGCGGAAGGGAACTGGGCCAGCAGGATCTCTTCCAACTCCGGGTCGGAGTTGCCCAGTTTCACTGAGCAGATCCCCTTGTCAGTGGCTGCCACCAGTAACCGTCCCATGGAGCATGCCGCCACCGTGTGATAGATATTCATGCCCTTTCCTCCCTTCTGGTATGCTCCGGGGCTCATGCCCATCTGTTCCTCTGAGGTCTCGTACAATCTGTTGGACGAACCGAACCCCGCTTCATAGAGCGCCGTTGAGATATCCTGGCCGTCTTTGATCATGGCCTTGAACCGGTCCAGACGCCAGGCCGCGGCATACTGGCGAGGCGTGACCCCGGTGGTCTCTTTGAACACCCGCTGCAGGTGTGAAGGGCTGGTCCCAACCGCCCGGCCCAGTTCGGCCAGGGTTGGCACCGAGCCTAACTCGTCTGATCGCTCTTGAATATACTTGCATACTTTGCTGACCAGGCCGGTGCTGGGAGTTTCTTGGTCCGGCAGGCAACGTTTACAAGCCCTGAANCCGGCGGCCTCGGCGTCGAATGCCCGAGTGAAGAAGGAGACACGGTAGGACGCGGGCCGTNGGCTGGGGCAGGTGGGCCGGCAATAGATNCCGGTGGATTTGACCGCGTACACGAACCGCCCGTCGGCCCTGGAGNCTCGGGTCCGTACTGCCCCTCCCACATCTGGCCGTGAGAGCCAGCATTCGTTTCTATTGTGCTCTTAGCAGTTGTAGCAACCATATTTATTNCNTNAGCCCACTACGTGGGTTCCTTAATCCCGCTGTGCGGGCGGATGTAATGACTTGAGTTGACCAAGGCCAGCAGCTTCCCNCCGTCAGCGGTGATCCGAGTGGTAACAGCCATCAGGGTGCGGCCTGGATGGGTCACCGTGCTTTCGGACCGGAGCGTGCCCTCTTGGACGTTGCCCACGATCTGGGACGAGATGCTCACTGCTACCGGCATCTCTTCCAACGGCACTGCCGGCTCCGAGACTGCCATCGCGGCGAAAGTGGCGGAAGTGTCGGCCAGAGAGACCATGGCCCCCGCGTGGACGTGGCCCGACGGTGTCGTTATGCCAGTATGAAACGGCAGCTCAACCACCGCTCGCTCTTTGCTGACCTCGATTACCTGCATCCCCAAAAGTCCCATCAAGGTACCGTCGAAATGCCGTTCCACCCATTGGGCCAGCGCTTTCGGGTCTAGGTCTGCGGGCCATTTATCCATCTTATTCCCTGACTGGCTTGTTTCCTGACTGGATGGTCCAAAATCTCTGACCACACCAGAATACCTCAATCCTGTGGGGTGTTATATACGGTTCTTGTTTTCAAGGTACGAGTTTTTAGAGATCCCAGAGCCACGGTTTTAGACCTTTTTTAATCGCTTTTTAAAGATAGTGACTTGCGGTCGTTGTTATGTCGTACAAACGTTCTATATAATCCGTGCCCGACCTGGGAATAGCCTCAAATAAAGGCCACAACCGGCCTCAAGATCAGAACACTAAAGACCTATGACCGACCGTTCCATAGCCTGCATGCTAGTCACCCACCTTCCAGTTAAAGCCGAGGTGCGCCGTTATCCCCATCTTCGGGGAAAGCCAGTGATCATCACCGAGAGTTACGGCTCCAAGGACCTGGTGCTGGACAGCTCCGCGGAAGCCCATGGCGTCAACGCCGGCATGCCCCTGGCCGAGGCCATGGCCCGGTGCAAAGACGCCGTTCTGGTGCAGGCAGATGCGCCCTACTACAACAGTACCTTCGATAAGCTGGCCCAGGCCCTGGAACTGCGGAGCCCGGCGGTGGAAAGGGACGGGCTTGGTTGCGCCTATGTGGGACTGGAAGGATTGGAGTTGATGTACGGGGGAGAGGCGCGGATCGTTGCATCGCTGCTCCAGGCGGCGCCCTCGGAATTCAACCCCCGGGTCGGCGTGGCGGGTGGGAAGTTCCCGGCCTATGTGGCTGCGGTGACCGCCAAGGGAGGCCGCGCCACCAGGGTGCCCAGCGACGCAACGGGACTGGCGGCTTTCCTGGGCGCACTTTCCATCGGATTGCTGCCTCTGTCATGGGTCAATAAGACCCGGCTGCACCGCTTTGGCATCCACACCTTGGGCCAACTGTCGGCCCTGCCGGAGGGCGCGGTCCAGGCCCAGTTGGGTACCGAGGGACGGCGGGCCTGGCTTCTGGCCAGCGGAGTGGACAACAGCCAACTGACGGCCCACCGGACGCAACAGGTCGTGGAAGAGTGGCTGACGTTCCCATCCCCCACCATCACCTGGAGCCCGATACTGACGGGCCTGAGCACGCTGTTGGGCCGCGCCTTTGCCCGGCCGGAGGTCGGTGGCCGTTACGTACGCACCGCCACCATAGAAAGCCGTGTGTACCGTCTGCCGCCCTGGGTGAAACGATTCGGGTTCAAAGAGGCGCTGGGCAGTAAAGACCGGGCCTTGTTCGCCCTGAAAAGCCGGTTGGACAGTGTGACCCTGCCCGGACCGCTGGAGGACATGAAACTTACCCTGGCCGGGTTCACCGGCGAGTTGGGCATCCAGACTAACCTCTTCTCCGACGTCCGCAAGCAGGAACAGTTGAAGGAGATGATGCGTCAGTTGGAAGCCCTATTGGGTGGCAAACCGCCCATCTATCAGATGAAGGAAATAGAGCCGTGGTCGCGCATACCAGAAAGACGCCAGGCGCTGGTCCCCTTCGACCCGTAAAACTAAAGGCCGTAAAACCGGAGGGCGCAAAGCCTATAGCGCCTGGGGCTGTGAACCAGGGGGCCCAGGGCCTGCAGTTTCGCTCCCTGAACCTGCCGGTCCCCATAGAGGTTGTAGAGGGCGGGATGGAAAGACCGGTCTCCGTTACCCTGCCGCCCGCCAGTTCCAGCCGCCCGGCGCAAACAGGCCGGACCTCAACGGCTGCCTCCCTGGCAGTCACCGCCATCAACGACCTATGGCAAGTGGACGACGAATGGTGGCGCGAGCGCCCCATATCCCGCCGCTACTA
>NZVX01000074.1 GCA_002698265.1 Chloroflexota bacterium
AGTTATCTTTTTCCGAACAGCCTCTTTAGAAATCCACCGGGCTTCTGCTCTAACTGAGGCAGGTTCTCCAACGACCCAAGCAGAACGCAACTGGCGCAGATGCAATCGGCTGGATGTTTGGCGACCTTTTCGGCAGGCGCACGTGTGTTACCTAGCATGGACCCCAGTTTGTTCTTTCCGGGTTTGATCTTCTTCTTTTTTAAGAATCGGTCGGTACAGTCCTGACAGGTACAGGCCGCCGGGTGCCGCCCAGAAATGTTCTGTATCCGTTCGTCTTCCCGTCTCGGCATAACACTTTCCAGTCCCTAATCGGACTCAGCCTCAACAGCGGCAGCAGTGTCTGGGGGCCCGGAATCTTCGTCCTTCTGGGTTTTGACCCGTTTGGTCGGCGGAACCCAGTCCGTATCCTTCTGGAACTTGTGGCCGATCTCCAGCAACGCGGGCAGGTCCACACGGTCGCCGTTGCGGGTAAAGGTGCTCATTTCGTGCTCGTGGGACATCACGATCGCGTCGAAGTTACACACCTCAACGCAGATGCCGCATAGTATACACCGGTTGAGATTGATCTCGAACGTATCGACGATCTTTCTACGGCTACTTTTCTCCTCTTCATGGAGGGGGTTGTCCTTCATCACGGACGACATGCATTGCGTGGGGCATTGCCGGATGCAGACCATGCAACTGGTACAGAACGGCTCGCCGATCTCGTCGTCCCATGTCAGGGCCGGGAATCCCATGAACCGGTCTTTCACCGGTGTAGGCTCGCTGACTCTCCCGGTCAGACGGTTTCCGGTGTCCGGGTATTGTCGGGTTACCGGCGCCCGGAGCCCGTTCATGGTGGACACCAGAGTAACGACCAAACCTTTCAGGCTATTGAACATCTAGTCCGCCTCCGCCTGGGCCCGGCGCTGGGCTTCCAAGGCTTCTTGTCTTCTTCGCACTTCGGCCACCAACCGGGACGGGGCGGTAGTGCGCTTGTAGATCACGTACCCGACCACTGAGAGACCCGCCGAAGACATGATAGTGAGGGTCCAGGCCGGCCATTCGTAGAACTGGTACACGGCGGTCATAACTACCGAAAGGAATGACAGGGGCACCATAACCTTCCACGCGAAGGCCATGAGTTGGTCGATGCGGAGTCTGGGGAAGGTGCCACGCACCCAGAAGATCACCAGGATTACCAGGTAGACCTTGAACAAGAACCAGATGATTCCCCAATCGCCGGAAAGCCCCGGTCCAGACCAACCGCCGAAGAATAGGATCACCGTGAGCGCCGCAATGGCGAAGGTGTTGATGTACTCAGCCAGGAAGAAAACCGACCAGTGAGCGCCGCTGTATTCAACGAATGGCCCGCCGACGATCTCAGACTCAGCAAAGTAGATGTCGAAGGGGGTCCGTCCGACCTCGGCCAGGCCCGCGATAAAAAAGATGACCAGACCCAGAGGTTGCACCAACACGAAGATGTAGTCGTCCTGCTGGTTCACTATCTCCCGCATATCCAGCGACTGGGCCAGCATCCCCACCGAGATGGCCACCATTATGATAGGTATCTCGTAGCTGATCAGTTGGGCCGCTGCTCTCAGTCCGCCCAGGGTGCCATATTTATTGGCAGAACCCCAGCCGGCCAGCACCAGACCCAAGATTCCCACAACCGAGAAGGCGATGATGTAGAACAAGCCTAGGGACAGGTTCTGGATCACCGCGTTCTGGGTGCCAGGAATCGTAACCCAGATCATAAACGCCGATACCACTACGATGATCGGTGCGACCCAGAAGAGGGCCTTCTCCGACGATGCTGGGATGATGTCCTCTTTGAGGATCAGTTTCAGGGCGTCGGCCATGGGCTGTAACAAGCCCATTGGCCCCGTGCGGGTGGGGCCCAGCCGCAGTTGGAGCCGTCCCAGGAGTTTGCGTTCCAGCCAGGTCAGCGACAGCACCACTCCGGACAGAACGGTGAACATGATGAAGAGCCCAACAACCAACCAGATGAAGTTGGTGAGGCTGATGGCTAGCAATATGGTGGCTGGCACTAGCGGTCCACCTCGCCCAAGACGATGTCCAACGCCCCCAAGATAACCACAGAGTCGGCGATCCAGGCGTCTTTCATCATATGTCTCAGCGCCGACAAGTTGCAGAAAGACGGAGGGCGGACTTTGATGCGGTGGGGTTTGTCAGTCCCGTCGCTGATCAAGTAAACGCCAATCTCACCCCTGGGGTTTTCAGCCCTAACGTAGACCTCGCCGGCGGGTGGCCGAATGAGCCGCCGACCCAATGAAGAGACAACCTCTCCCTCCGGAAGTTGGTCAAGAGCCTGCTCGATTATCCGGATTGACTGGTAGACCTCTTGTACCCGTAGGTAATACCGGTCCCAGCAGTCGCCGTCTAGGCCGATGGGCACGTCGAAATCGAATCTGTCATAGACCGAGTACGGCGCGGCCTTACGCACGTCGTAGTCGACTCCCGACGCCCGGAGGCACGGCCCAGTGAGGCCGTAATCGATGGCGTCCTCTGCGGACATCACCGCGACGTTCTTCAGCCGGGCCAGGAATATCTCGTTGAAACTGAGGAGTTTGTCTGACTCTTCGGTGTCTTGCTTGACCAGTTCCAGCACTTCTCTGACCTGCTGGACAAAATCATCCGGAACATCTTCTTTCAGCCCGCCGATACGAAAGTAGTTGTGCATCATGCGCGCGCCGGAGACCGACTCGAAGAGACCCTGGATGCGCTCCCGTCCGCGGAAGCAGAACATCGATGGAGTCATGGCCCCGGCGTCCAACCCCATGGTGGCGATGAATAGCATGTGGCTGGCGATACGGTTCAGTTCGCAGAGGATGACCCGGACGTACTCCGATCGGTCGGAGACATCCAGACCCATCAGCTTCTCAACAGCGCGGCAGTAGACCTGCTCGTTGTTGAAGTTGGCGATGTAGTCCATGCGGTCGAACAGGGTGATGATCTGGTGATACTGCTCGCCTTCGCACAACTTCTCCGAGCCCCGGTGCAGGTAGCCGATATGGGGAACCACGTCCACAATCTTTTCGCCATCCACCCACAGGACCATGCGAAATACTCCGTGGGTTGATGGGTGCTGCGGCCCCATGTTCAGCAGCATCTCAACCGGCTCGGCGTCCGTTACTAGTCCTGCTGGGGGATTCTCAGACATCTGCGTCATATTTATTCGACTGGTTGACCAGGGGTTTGTTCAGAAGGGGTGCCGAAATACCGGATCTTTGGGTCTGGGACGGGCTCAACTTCGTTACTCATCCAGACCTCGCCATTGTAATAAAACCCGGCTTCAATCAGCGTCTCGTCCAGTATCTCCAGCTTCTCGCAGTCCTCCAGATATTCCGACACCTGCCGCCGGAGCATGTTCTTTGCATCTTCCGCCGTGTCGCCAAAACCGGTGATCACCAATTCTGAGCACACCGCTTCGTACCCAGCTCCCGCCCGGGACTCTTCGATCCGGTATACAACCCGGTCGAACGGAGGAGTCTTGGCGGGTTTATTCTTTTTGGCCACTTTCACTCGCCGTCGGTCGACAGCGCCGCCTCGACGAATTCCAGTTGCAGTTCGGTCTCTTCATCCACACCGGGATACCCAGCGCTGGCCATAACCTTACTCAAGGAGTCGGTGCCGTCATGGGTCTCGATCCAGGCCCGCATGATCTGGATCAGATCATCTTGGGCTGCTTCCAGAGATTCGCCCACGCCCTCGAGATCCAGGTCGCCTATCCGAACGACGTACCTGTCTTCTTCTTGTTCAATCGTGGCCGTAATGACCACCGCTTCCTGGGATTCCATCTTTGTTGTCTAAAACTCCTGGTATTCATTGAAGGGGAATTCTTTGCGGCCGGGGAAGCCCTCGAATCCCTCATATAGCAGCAGGGGCGCCATGTCCGGATGACCGTCGAAGTCAACGCCGAATAGGTCGTGGGCTTCTCTTTCGTACCAATCGGCGGCCCGCCAAACAGAGGTCACTGAAGGGACAATGGCGTCCGAGTAAGGAACGTCGGTCCGCAGAACCAACGTGCGCTCTGGCTCTAGGGATTGCAACACGTAGACCATCTGAAAATATTCCGAGTAGTCGACGCAGGCCAGACAGAGCAGCATCCGGGCCGAGATCCGCGGGTCGTCTTTGATCAACCGGCAGGCCTCTAACGTATGCGTCTTGTCGACACTGACCTGAGGGATATCGTCCAGAGCACCAGCCTGGGGCGCCAGATCTTTGAGGACTTCCAAAGAAACGTCCAGCAACTCTCTTCCGGAGTGAGTCAGCGCTTCCAGCGGGTCGGCTTCAGGTTCAGGTTCCGCTTCCGCATGCCCGGTGGCCACCGGTGTCTTCTCTGACTCAGATGGCTGTTCCGAAGGCTCGACGTTCTCTTCGTTTTCTTGGCTACCTGGCACTATTTTCCGGCGTCCTGCATGATTTTTTCTTGGAGCTTGATGATGCCGTATAAAAGCGCTTCGGGCCGGGGCGGACAGCCCGGAACATACACATCCACCGGGACTATGTGGTCAACACCCATCACCACCGAGTAGGACCGGTAATAGGGCCCGCCGTTGGTGGCGCAACTGCCCATGGCGATCACCCATTTCGGCTCGGGCATCTGCTCGTAGAGCAGGCGTATGGGGTCGGCCATCTTCTTGACCACCGTGCCCGAAACGATCATCACGTCCGCCTGTCGAGGCGACGGCCAGGTGACCACGCCAAAACGGTCGAAGTCGTAGTGGGCCATGTAGGTCGACATCATTTCGATGGCGCAGCAGGCCAGTCCGAAGGAAAGGGTCCAGAGGGAGGATTTACGGGCCATGGCGAACAGTTGGTCGGTAGAAGCCGTGATGATTCCAGGCAACTTCCCGCCGATAGCCTGGTCATACAAACTAGGGCCGGGCTGATTGCCCGGTCCCACGATTATTTCTGCCATTCCAGTACACCTTTCTTCCAGGCATAAACGATGGCGAAGAAGAGTACGCCCAGGAACATCATCATGGCATAGAAAGGCAGGACGTTGGCCTCGTTGATCTTTTCCTGCATGAAGATCACCGCCCAGGGGAAAAGAAACACCGCCTCGACATCAAATATAAGGAAGAGGATGGCGAAGATGTAAAACCGGACGTTGATGTTGGACCAGGTGTACGGAGTGGGCGGGATGCCGCACTCGTAAGTGGTCAATTTGGCATCGGAGTGACGCCGGGCGGAGAGGAACCTAGAAGCGGAGAACATTCCACCGATGGCCAAAAGTGCGACCACCGCGGATAATGCCACCGCGGTCCAATTCTCCGTGAACAATTCGGCGCTAAATGGTTCTATCAGCATGGTGAGGGAAAAATAGTACCACCGCAGGGTTAGCAGGGTGCCGGTGGGTTGGTTCGATTAGAGTCGATTTATGCGCGAAATATATCATCGGCCCCTAAAGAGTGTCAACGAAATTCGACGCCTCGGCCCACTGGTTTTAGGCCGGCGACTCAGTCTTTTTGGACGGCCCGAAGTTGGGTCGACGATATGTCTTCTCGGAACCGGTCCTCGGGGATGTCCTGGAAAAGGCCGCGAAAGCCCTGGGGCACCGGCACATCATCCAGGGTTTTAAAGACCCCTTGGTCTTCCCGGCCAGCCACCAAAAACGTGGTGCCTACGGCCAACATCTCCGCCAGGGCAATCATCATGGCGTCGTTGTCGTCGCCGTAGTAACGGGGGGCGACCAGACGGATGGCGGTGTCCCAACCCACCACGAAGGTCCGGCCTGGGAATAGCCGCGCCTTCTTGAAGAAGGTCTCAGCCCTGGTGAGCACGGCGGATTCAGTTTCCTCGAATTGAGACAGCCTCTGCAATATCTCCGATTCTTCCAGGGCAGGTTTGTCCACGTTCGTCACTGACAGTTCGTAGCCAACTTCTGCGCCGGAAATCTTCCCTGCGGCCTCGGCAAGGCCCCGGTGTCCCTGGTGTATCGGACTGAACGAACCCGGCAGCAGAGCGCCTGGCGCTTTTCCTTCCACTTCCATAGACCCGTTCCGTACCACAACCCAGCCCACGTCGCCGGAGAGCAGTTGGNCCAGAGGGGACGAGAATTCTGTCCGTTCTATCTCTAGGGAGTCNCCGGGCGTCAGACCCAGTTCTACATCTGAATCCAGACCCGAGAGCAGCATCAGGGCATGNACCAAGAGACGGCTGACCAATTCTTCCTCGCNGGCCCGGTCGCGNAGTCCCTTGTGCAGGTTCAGAGAATAAAGCGTGTTGNCATGTTCGTCACAAGCCGCGACATNGGCCCGGTGATCACCGCGTTTNGGCCGGTCGGTGGCGATTGTCGCGGCGCAGGCCANGCCCACNGNAGGCGAGTCATCTTCGAGCTGNGACTTGGCTTTCTTGTAGGCGGCCCTGGCCATGTCTTTAGCGGTCTGGNCCGAAGCCGACTGCTCTGGNTCAAAACCCAANAATGAATTCATCGACTCCCGGCCATAGGGCACCAANGCCTCCAGAACAGTCCGNGAGGCCCCGGCCACGCCCAGCAGCCAAGCCACTGCCTGGGTTCCGGCNCCGGACACAGCGACCACGGCCTTGTGAGGCGTCGCATGAATCTTCTTTATTTGCGGGCGGAGNTCTTCCANTTTTGTTTGCTTTNCCTGTCGNNCGTTTGTNNCCTTCNNCCGTGCGCGGNAGAAGGGATTATAGGCTTATTCAATTANCTCGGTTTCGACAAAGTCTGGCTGATGTTNNCCATGGTCTTGCGAGATGTNGCTATCTCCGAAGATTGTTTTTGTTCCCAGCATGCCAGCCACTCAGCGGGCAATTTGCGGCGTGCGTCCCGCCACCACAGGGGTTCNCCTTCGGAAAGGGTCTTGCCCTCCAGNACATCAGCCAGGAAGCAGGTCATATCTCCGCCGTCCATAGCGTTGATCACCCGGCAGTCCAGATATCCGTAGCATTCTGTTAGCAACGGGCTGCCAGACGCGCCGGCAATCTTGTCCACGCCGTCTAATTTGTCCCGGTCACGGCCGGAGACAAGGCCGAAGTCGCCGATCAGCTCAAGTTGGTCTTCCCGCAGGAAGTTCAGTGCGAATGCACCGCTGGAGAGCACCATTTCGTGGCTGAGGTTGGTCTTATAGAGCTGTACTGAGACCCTGGGGCGGTCTGGAACTATGGACGCGGCTGCGATGGCTACTGCCATCTGCACATTATCCCGGCCTTGCCAATGACTGGTGACGGCGGCCAAAGGCGACCAAAGCCTTCCCATCATCGGCGCGATATCGGAATATTCCATGGTGCCCTTCCCCTTTGATTCCAGCCTGGGAAGTGTAGCATCTGAATAGTCAGCTACCAAACACTGATTGAATAATCACCGCTGTGCGACTTACCAGTCAGGGGAGTGGTCTTCCGCGTCGTTGGTGGTCAGGCGGCGTTGGTTCCCGCCGTCGTCGTCCATGATGAAGATCTCGCTGGGACCGTAGAGGTGAGAGACGAAGGCCATCTGGTTTCCGTCCGGAGACCAGACCGGGCCCAGGTCGTCGGCCCCGTTAGTGGTCAACCGGAGTTGTCTGGAACCGTCCGACTCCATGATGTAGATCTCGCCGTTGCCGTCGCGGAAGGACACAAATGCCACGAAGTCCCCGTCGGGTGACCAGGCCGGAGCCAGGTCGTCTTCCTCGTGTTGAGTCAGGCGCGTCAATTGCACTTCATCCTGCCAAGTCCCGTCTTTGAGGCGGCTAGCCAGGAAAAGGTCTAGGTTTCCATCTGCATCACGAACGAATACGATGTGCTTGCCATTGGGAGACCATACGGGGTCGAAGTCGTTCTCCGTCGTCAGGTGGACCAGATTCACTCCATCGGGGTTCCGCAGCCACAAGCCCCGTTCGTCGGAAGACCCACCCCGGGCGAAGGCCAACCAGACTCCGTCCGGAGACCAGTCTCCTATGCGGTCATCGGGTTCCTCGGCGGTGATACGAACTGCCCGGCCGCCGTCGGCAGTCATCAGATAGACCTCGGCATTGCCGTCTTGATTGGAGATGAATGCCAGGTCCTGACCGTCAGGGGACCAAAGGGGAGTCCTGTCGTCACCGGGGATGTAGGTCAATCGCCTGGTGAGTTTGCCCTTGTGGTCGACGACATTGATCTCCAGATCGCCCGACTCATCGGATACGTAAGCCACATCCTTGCCGTCCGGCGACCAGATTGGGTTTGTGTCACTACTGTGGTTGTCGGTCAGCGGTACGGATTCACCTGAATCAGGGTCAATGACGTAAATCTCGGCGTCGCCGTCCACTTCAGAAACGAAGGTGATCTTGTCTGCATCCGAGCCGCAGCCGACGAGTAACAACATTACGGCCAATGACGCCAACACTAGGAGTTCTGCCGGTAGGCTATGTCTCAATCCGCCCATCCCACGCAACCCGATTCTTGCCTAAAACAACATTTACCAACGGGAGCGTCTCTTAGTGAGTGATTATAGCCAACGCATCGCATCGGTTGGCCTTAAAGCGGTAGCCGGATTGAGGGAAAACGGGTAAAAATAACCCCTATAGCCGTGATTCACTCGATCGGATTCGAGCCCTTGACACCGTCCCGTCGCTTCACTAGCATCTGCCCATCCCAGGCATTCGCGCCTTACTTAGCGAGGTAGGCCATGAAAGCATTGATCGGAGCCGACATCATCGACGGCACCGGCGGACCGGTATTGAAAGACTCGACCATCTTGATCGACCACGAGCGGATCACCGAGGTGGGCCCCAGGGCCGCCGTAACCTTGCCGCCAAATACGGAAGAGATCAACCTAAGCGGCCTTACACTGCTGCCCGGACTGATCGACACCCACGACCACCTGGCCCACAAGAATTACAGTTTGGACAGCCGGTGGGAGATCCAGGAACCGGCCTCTGTGCACCATCTCAAGACAGCCAAGGCCATCGAAGAATCGTTGGCGGCCGGTTACACCTGCATCCGCGACGCCGGAGGGCTGGACGCCGGGTTCAAGATCGCGGTGGACGAAGGGCTGATCCAAGGCCCTAGGCTGCTAACCTCCGTGGCCATCGTCTCGCCAACCGGCGGCATCGGCGACCGGGTTGCACCGTCCGGACACCGAAACGTGTTCATCACCGACCCGATGCACCCCAACGGCGTGGCCAACGGTCCTGAGGCCATACGCGCCTTGGTCCGCGAGTTGGTGCGGGTCGGCGCTGACGTGATCAAATTCGCCACCACCGGAGGCGCCAGCTCCCGCTCCGGTCATGGCCCCAAAGACATCGCTTTCGGCCCCGACGAAGTCAAAGCCCTGGTCGATGAAGCCCGGTCTCAAGAGAAATACACCATGTGCCATGCCGTGGGCGGCCCCGGACTGCGCATGTGCATCGAGGCGGGCGTGGGCTCCGTGGAACACGCTTGCTACCTGGCTGAAGACCCAGACCTGGCCAAGATGATGGCCGACCACAACACCTTCTTCACGCCGACTTTCGAAGTCTACGAATTCCACTCCACCATCAGCGCCCCCCATATCGTGGCGCGGGCCAAGGAGTTGATGCAGATACATCAGGAGAGCTTGCACCTGGCCGTCAGCGCCGGGGTGAAAGTTTCGTCGGGAACCGACGCCGGCGGGTTCGTCCACGGCGACAACGCCCGGGAGATTGAGTTGATGGTCGAGCGCGGCCTGTCCAACATGCAGGCCATCCAGACCGCCACGGGCTGGGCGGCCGAGTGCATCGGCCAGGAGAAGAACTTCGGCACCGTGAAGAAGGGCCTGTACGCAGACTTCCTGGTTGTCGACGGCGACCCGTTGAAAGACATCAGCGTCCTGCGAAACAAAGAAGGCTTCAAGATGGTGATGAAGGGCGGCGTGGCCTACATCGATAACCTGCCGATGGGGGAACCTCAGGCCGTGGGGGATTAGACAATCGAAAGATAAATCGGTTCCCCGAAATCTGCCCCGAAAGTTAGTAACCATGATTCACTCGGCTGAGAGCCGCGGGCGAGAGCAAACAATTGGTCCGGCATGGCATTCTCCGAAGGTACTGCATCCCTTCCACAATGCCTTACTCGAAGGTGGTGTTACGGAAGCGGTGAGAAGCCCGGGCATAGTGAATTTATGTGTGGCCAGCTCCAGCTTGATGCTGAGAAGGAGTGATATTTATGTCGGGTTCAGATTATTACCAACAAGGATATGACAAGGGCCATGAAGATGGCCTCGCGGGGGATGGCCGCAGAGATTCATCATTAATTGACATGTTTATCCCAACTACTGCGGAAGTAGACCAATGGAGAGAAGAGTACGAGGCAGGTTATATAGACGGCGAAGCGGGTAGGTAAAATAGGAAACTATCCTCGTTCAATCTGCTGATTGTACCCACAACCATTGGCAGGCACTATGATACAAGTAGTAAGAGACCTTGTTACGTCTCCTACTTGCCCCTATGGTGTTTCCATCGGGATATCCAAAGCGCATCGGCCTAATCGGATTTTCTAGTATCATTGTCCGATGCGCTTTCTTGTCCTAACCCTGTTTCCGGACGCCTTCCGGGACCACCTGGAATACAGCATGCTGGCACTGGCGGTGCAGCGGGACTTGGTGTCCATCGACGTCACGAATATCCGCGACTATTCCCACGACCCGCACCACACGGCCGACGATTACCAGTTCGGCGGCGGCCACGGCATGGTGATGAAGCCGGAGCCGGTCTTTAAGGCCACCGAAGCGGCGCTGGCGGGTTACTCCAAGGCGGAGCGCAAAGATATCCCGATCATCCTGTTCACGCCCCAGGGTGAGATGCTGACCCAGCAGGTTGTCGAGGAGCTGGCCCAAAAGCCGGCCATCGCCATGATTTGCGCCCACTATGCCGGCATCGACAACCGTGTCCCCGATTTCCTCGCCACCCGGGAGATTAGCCTGGGCGATTTCGTCCTGACCGGCGGGGAGCTTCCCGCTATGGCCTTGATCGACGCTGTATCCCGACTGGTGCCAGGTGTGATTGGTTCGCCGGAGAACGTCGCCGAGGACTCCATCTCTTCCGGGCTGCTCCAGCACCCGCTATACACAAGGCCCGCGGAGTTCAACGGCATGGAGGCGCCGGATATCCTGTTATCCGGCCACCACTCCAATATCGAGAAATGGCGCAGACAGCAGTCGTTGCAGCGGACCCTGGAACGCCGTCCCGATATGCTATCGACCGCCGACCTCAGTCCCGAGGACTTGAGATACCTGGGAACCCTTGGCTACCAACAACCCGAAAACCCGGAGTAGAACTCGTACAGCTATGGCAAAATCCGATTTCAGATTCATGACCACGGTGCGAGTTCGCTGGATGGAATGCGACGCCCAGGGCATCGTCTATAACGGTGCCTATCTGGGGTACCTGGAGATTGGGCAAGCGGAGTACTACCGCAACCTGGGATTTGCCATCTATATCATCCCCCAGAGCGGCTATTTCGACTTCGCCGTGGTGAAGAGCACTCAGGAGTTCAAGGCTCCGGCCAAGGTGGACGAGATCATTGAGCTCCACGTACGGGTCTCCAAAATCGGCAACACCAGCCTGACCCTAAATCTGGAGATCTACCCCGAAGGCAGCGACCGCCTACTGACTTCGATCGAGACAGTCTACGTGGGTTACGACGCCGCAACAGAGTCCAGCAGGCCGGTACCAGACGCCATACGCCAACTCGTCACCCGTTTTGAAGAGACCGGCGATGTCCTACCCATAGAACAGTTCCCTGACCTGGCCAAAGCAACATCGTTCAACCAGAAGTGACGGCCCTACAACGTTGACGAAATCCGTAACCTTGGCTAGACTTGGACACATCCCAAGCGCGGCTAGCTGAAGGCTGACCGCTGAGAGCTAACAGCTAAGCATGGCCCGATTATTCGACCTCCATATCCACACTACCAAAGGCAGCAGCGATAGCAGCCTGACCCCCGAAGACCTGATCCTGGAAGCCGACCGCCTCGGCCTCCGCGGCCTCTGCCTCACCGAGCACTCCGGCCCCTGGGACCGGCACGAGTTCAAACAATTCGCCAGCCTGCACAACGTGGTGTTAATCCGGGCCATGGAAGTGGAGACCGACTACGGCCACATGCTGGCCTTCGGCATGGACCGCTACCAAGCGGGGTACAACAAGGCCGCCGAACTGCGCAAGGCCGCCACCGCCGCCGGCGGGTTCGTCATTACCGCCCATCCCTTCCGGGGAGTCCTCAGCGGCGCTGGCCGCAGCCGGGCCCTGATCTACCAGTCCATCCCCGACCCTTTGCCTGAGACGCCGGAAGATGCCTTGGATCATCCCGTGTTCAAGCTGGCCGACGCCGTAGAGGTTGCCAACGGCGGCACGATCGACCGGGAGAACCACTTCGCCATGGCGGTGGCAGGGTTGCTGAAGCTACCGGTGACCGGAGGCAGCGACGCCCACTCTACCCACGGCCTGGGCAAGTTCCTGACCGAGTTCACCGACGAGGTCAACACCGAGACCGAATTCCTCAAAGCCCTCCACTCCAAGCAGTTCCACCCGGTGACGGGGTTGCGCACCGGGAATCTCCAGCCCTACGTTATCTAAGAGACCGGTCAAAGTCACGCTTGTTTTCGACTTCGGGCTATCTCTACTTCGGTGTAGAATGCGACCAAACCCGAGGGCAAGAATGACGCGACGCAAGCAGAAG
Source organism: Chloroflexota bacterium (assembly GCA_002698265.1). Taxonomy (GTDB): domain Bacteria; phylum Chloroflexota; class Dehalococcoidia; order Lucifugimonadales; family UBA3495; genus UBA9611. The sequence continues at coordinate 12,623 of NZVX01000074.1, forward strand.
AAACAGGCCGGATATTCGTTGGCCGCCAGCGGGAGACGGCGCGCCTTGAGGCTGCCATGGACGCCGCGATCGCCGGTGACGGCCCAGTAGTGATGCTGGCCCGAGTTGGCATGGGTGTGCCACGATTATGCTGAGATGCTACTAGAGCGCAACACGGCCGGAGACCTAGCCAAGGCGGTAGGCCTGCTGAACGAGTCTGCCTCAATCTCCAGTGAGCTGAGCATGCGGCCACTTTCGGCACGTTCAGCGGCACTTCAAGAAAAAGCGAAGTCGGTCGCAGCGCGAGTACCCGCATTTCCTGACGGCCTGACCCAGAGAGAGGTAGATGTCATACGATTGGTTGCAGTGGGCCGCACTAACCGGGAGATTGCTGGCGAGCTGGTCATCGCAGTCCGGACAGTCACCACTCATGTGGGAAACATCCTTAACAAGACCGTCGCCGCCAACCGGGCTGAAGCCGCGAGCTACGCCAATCAACGGGGTTTGGTAATACCCGATTCCGATGTTTCATGCTGACATCTGCGAATATTCCATCCCAAAATCACCTCTGAGCACTGTAACTTTGGGGTCGTACACTCCCGCATCCCGTGCTAAACTGCCCCAGTCATGGCTATAGATTATCCTATAGTTATGACAACCCGTGTGTGAGGTTGTGACGGGAGTCAAATGGTGCTTTTCGATACGGACATTTCCCCCTTCGAGCAGGTCAATGTAGCCCTGGACCTGGAGACCACCGGGCTGGACTCGAACCGCCACCAGATCCTTGAGATCGGCGCCGTGCGGTTTCGCGGCGCCGAGGTCATCGAGACCTATCAGACCCTGGTCAACCCCGGCGTTCCCATTCCCGAGTTCATCCAGCGCCTGACCCACATCTCTCCTCAGCAGGTGAAGCGCGCGCCCTTCTTCTCCTCCGTGGCCTCAGAGATAGAAGAATTTCTTGGGGCGGATCCCATCATCGGCCATAACATCCAGTTCGACATCGGATTCCTGGCCAACAACGGCGTCCCCCTAAGCAACCCGTTCTATGACACCTGGGACCTGGCTTCGATCTTCATGCCCCAGTCCCGACAGTACTCGCTGAAGTACCTGACGACCCACTTCCAGGTGGAGCACAACGACGCCCACAGGGCCCTGGCCGACGCCATGGCCACCAAGAACGTCTATATCAAGTTGCTACGCTTGGCCGCAGAACAGGACTCCGGGCTGCTAAGTTATATCTCCAATCTGGCCGCCCGTAGCCGCTGGTCCATCAGCGGAATATTGGCGGGGCTTGAGGGCACAGGAGACGCTCAAACATCGTCGGTGGGACTCACAGGACTTGATCTAGAGCAGCTTGCAATCCGGCTGGGCTCGCCGGAGAAACGCCGCGCGGACCCGGCCCTGAGCGACCTTAGCGAGGACAAAGTCGCTGGACTCTTGGCCCAGAACGGTCCCTTCGCGAAGGTGTTCTCCGGGTTCGAGCACCGTCCCGAGCAGGAAGAGATGCTGAACGGCGTCACCGAAGCCATTTACCACAACCAACATCTGGTGGTGGAAGGCGGCACCGGAGTAGGCAAGTCCATGGCCTATCTCCTGCCCGCGGCGCTGTTCGCCATATCCAAGGGTCAGCGCGTGGTCATCTCCACCAACACCATCAATCTGCAGGAGCAGTTGATGAATAAGGACATACCCGCCCTCATCGAAGTCCTGGAACAGTCGGGACTGGTCGAGGAGGGCGTGCTCAAAGCGGCACTGCTCAAAGGCCGGACCAATTATCTGTGTCTAAGGCGCTGGAACCATCTGGCCCGCAGCGAATCGCCGACCATCGACGACGCCCGCCTCCTGTCCAAGACCTCGGTCTGGATGCAGAACACACTGAGCGGCGACCGGGCGGAGATCAACCTGTCAGGCCGGGACTTCGGTTCATGGAATCACATCTCAGCCGGTGAGAAAGGGTTCTGCCCCGGACTTCGGGACGGGTCTCCCTGCTTCCTTCGTGCCGCAAGAGAGCGGGCGGAACAGGCCCATATCGTGGTGGTGAACCATGCCCTGCTGCTATCAGACCTGGCCCGGGGCGGCGGACTGATCCCAGAGTACCAACACCTGGTCATCGACGAGGCCCACAATCTGGAAGACGAAGCCACCAGGCAATTGGGTTTCAACGTGTCCCAAGACAAGCTGGACGAGATTTGGGAACCTCAGACAAGGTTAACGGTCCAGGTCAGGCAGGCCATAGCCGCCGAGAGCCTGGCCTCTTCGGTGCGGCAAGACGCCGAGACCGCGGTATCCGGTGTGGAGGAAGAGGGTGCAAAGACCCGGCAGATTTGGGCCCGCCTCTGGTCGGAGGTCGAGCGTTTCCAGGCCAACCAGAAGTCGGGTTCCCGGGACAACAACAACCAATTTCTGATCACCTCCCAGGTTCGAAATACTCAGAGTTGGACCGACCTGCACCTGGCTTGGGAGAACCTGGACGTGGGATTGCAGCAGGCCGCGCAGACCGTGGGCCGTTTGCACCGTTTCCTGGAATCGACCAAGCTCCCCGCCGCAAACGACCAACCGGCCTTGGTTATGGAGACGGCCAACTTGATGGACGATGTGGAGAGCCTGCGGGACAATCTGAGCTCCATCTTGGGGAATCCAATGGACGACGACATCCATTGGATCAGCAACGACCAGATCAGGGGCAATGCCACTGTTTCGTTGAATTCAGCGCCCCTGGACGTCAGCAGCACCCTGGCCGCCGAGTTGTTCAAACAGAAGGACAGCGTGGTCCTGACCAGCGCCACCCTCAGCACCGAGGGCAGTTTTGAGTATTTCAAGGGCCGGGTCGGGGTGGGCGCGGACTCCCAAGAACTCTTGGTGGGTTCGCCCTTTGACTACCGGAAGGCGGCGCTGCTCCTGATACCCGAAGACATGCCGGCGCCTAACTCCGACCGCTACGTCGATGCCATGGTCAAGGTCTTGACCGACCTGGGCACCACCATGAAAGGACGGACCATGGCCCTATTCACGTCCTACGCGTCGCTTCGGGCGGTGGCCCAGCGGCTCCGCGCCCCATTGATGGGCGAGGGGGTGCAGGTCCTGGCCCAAAGCGTCGATGGTTCGGCCCAGCAGTTGATGACCCGCTTCGCCGAAGAACCCAACAGCGTGCTTCTCGGCACCAGCAGCTTCTGGGAAGGGGTCGACCTGCCCCCGGGATTATTGAAAGCCTTAGTGCTGACCCGGCTGCCATTTCAGGTGCCCACCGACCCCATAGTTAAGGCCCGCTCGGACCAGTACTCAAACCCCTTCAGCGGATACTCCGTCCCCCAGGCCGTGCTGCGGTTCCGTCAGGGCTTCGGTCGGCTAATCCGCAACAAAGAGGACAAGGGTACCATCGTGATCATGGACAACCGCATCACCGCAAGCAACTATGGGAGCTCGTTCTTACGGTCGATACCTCCGTGCACCCTCCAGCCCTGCAACCTAAACAACACCGGCCAATTGGCCAACCAGTGGATCAGCTAGTCAAAAGATTGGGGAGTGAAGTGTGGAACTGACTATCGACCAGCCCTTTGACCTGGGGTCCAGCTTGGAGAGCGGGCAAGCCCACCGCTGGAAGAAGTCGGACGGTTGGTATTCGAGCGTGGTCCGCGGGGAGTTCATTCAGGTACGTCAAAAAGGGCAAGTCGTTGAGTTCGCCTCGGGTCCGTCCCCAGAGGCTGCGGCGGCGTCCATGTTGCGGGACTACTTCCGGCTGGACGATGACATCGACGCTATCTACACGGACATCAACCGCGACGGACGGGTGGCGGCAATGGTCACCAAGTATCCGGGCCTGCGGATACTACGCACCGAGCCTTGGGAATGTCTGGTGGCCTTCATATGCTCCGCAAACAACAACATCGCCCGAATCCACCAACTGATGGAACGCATGTCGGATGAGTTCGGAACCCCTTTGCAATTGAACGGCCAGACCCGCCACACCTTTCCGTCTCCCGCCGACCTGGCGGAAGCTGGCGAAGGCGAACTACGGCGTTTGGGGCTGGGATTCCGGGCGCCCTACGTGGACCAAGCGTCCAGAGCAGTCTTGGAAGGAAGGTTGGACCTTCCCTCGTTGGTGGGAATGCCCTACCCAGAAGCCAAGATGGCGTTGATGGAGATCAAAGGCATCGGCTCAAAGATCGCCGATTGTATCGCCGTGTTCTCTCTGGAGAAGCTGGAGGCGTTCCCCATCGATGTCTGGATACGCCGGGCTTTAGCGGAATGGTACTTCCCAGACCAGAAAACACCGCCTGACCGGGAACTGCTGGCCTGGGCCCAAGACCACTTCGGCCGCTACGGCGGTTATGCACAGCAATATTTGTTCCACGGGCAGCGGTTACGGAAGAAAACTGAGGGGTAATGGGTGGCCTAAGCTGCTACAGGACAACCTGGGTCTCCTAGAGACGCTAACCCTCTCCAGCGCACGGGAGAGGCGATTTTGCGCCGGAAGTGACAATTGGCTCGTTGGTGCGTTATTTATCTGAAAGCTGAATGCTGTTGGTTATTAGTTCACCGTTATTCTTGCGTCAATATCAACTTTCCGAAGAAGCTGGTCTCGTCCATGTATCTGTGGGCGGCAGCGGCTTCGGCTAGAGGGAAGGTCCGGTCAACGACGGGTTTGACGGCGCCCCGGTTCATCAGTTCGACGATCTCCCGCATGTCCTCTTTGGTGCCCATGTAAACGCCGTAGATCTCTTTCTGCTGACTGAATAACAGGCCCAGGTGCAACTCAGTGCGCAGGCCGGTGGTGGCCCCGCAGATGCCGTAGCGTCCGCCGGTCCGCAGCGAGGCAAAGGCCGGGCCGAAGAAGTCGGCGCCGACATGGTCGACCACACAGTCGACGCCCGATCCGCCGGTGATTTCCCGCACCCGCTCCCGAATATCCTCATCTTTGTAGTTGATCACCACGTCCGCGCCCAGGGCTATCGCCTTGGCTGCTTTTTCGGCGCTGCTAGTGGTGGCGATGACTTTGGCGCCGATGACGTCTTTGGCCACCTGGATGGCGGCGGTGCCAACGCCCGCGGAGGCGGAGAGCACCAGGACGGTCTGCCACGATTTCAGTTGCAGCCGCCGCACCAGCATGTTCCAGACTGGCAGGTAGGTGGTGGGGGCCGCCGCGGCTTGCTCAAAGGAAACGCTGTCGGCCAGCAGGTGGGCGTTGGCCGCCGGTATCGAGGTATATTCTGCGTAGCTGCCGTCGATGGCACTACCCAAGAACCGGGAGCGTCGGCAGAGGTCGTCTTGTCCAGCCAGGCACGGCGCGCACTGCATGCAACTAAGACGGGGGTTCACCACAACTCGGTCGCCGGATTTGAACCCAGCCACGCCGTCGCCGACCTCCGCGACCTCACCGGCGCAGTCTCCGCCGAGAATCAGGGGCGGCGGAAATTCCCGCTCCAGCCCCCGGCCGCCGTCTCTGGTGTAGAGGTCCAGGCGGTTCAGCGCCGTGGCCCTGACCCTGATCTTGACCTCGCCCGCCTGCACTTGCGGCTCCGGGCGCTCGCCGAAGGTCAGTACCTCCGGGCCGCCGTGGGTTTCAATATAGACTGCTTGCATGGCCGTGTTCTCCTTGGGGGCGAGCCGACAGCTACCAGATATCAGCCGTCAGTCTTTTTATGATTCAGGGGTTGGAGGGTTCTAGGGGCGGCGTCCGTAGTAACAGTCATCGCATAGGAATACGATGGCGAATGCGTCTTCGTGGCTGCCGATGCGGCCGCATTGGGGCACGTCACTGTCTTGACTCCACGGCTGGTGAAACTTTCCGCCGCACATCTGACAGGATGTTTCTTGGATGCCGTCTAGGGCGTCGCCGCAGATGACGCAGGACTCCAAATCATTCTCAGGGGTTTCCAGGTTCTCGGGCGCGCCCATCTGTTCTGCCATTTATCATTCCGCCTATAAATCCACCAAAAGGGGGAGATCAATTCCCTCGCGAGATAATCTGTTGCACCAAGGCCCGTTCATCAGCTTCGCTGGATACCTGGCCGTCCAATTTCGCCACGTTCAGTTCCCGCAATACCTCACCGATCTTGACGCCGGGGGGAACACCCATCGCCAGCAGGTCGTCGCCCGTCAGGGCCGGACTCACCAGCCGCCATTCATCCAAATACCTTCTTAGCCTCGCCGCAACCTGTGGATCCTCGGAGATACGGGCAAAAGCCGCAATGGCGTTTGGGTCCAAGCCGTCCAAAAATCGGCTGATTCGGGAGACCTGTCCGTCGAAGGAGGACTCAGATTCTCTCAACGCAATGGTATCACGTACTACCCGCGCCCAATCAGCGGGAAGGTTCAGCCGCCGTCTCACGTCCTCGCCGTCGGCGGCGGACAATGACATCGCCAGGGCGGCCAGATAACCGTTTGGAGGTAAGTGTGTTTCCCCGGCCAATCCAGTCAGCCCTTGCCCATCGGTCAACGCTGGATGAATCGCCGGCAACACACTCAGTTCGATCGCCCGAAGCAGCATCTCAGCGGCCCGCCGTTCTTCGAATATCTTTTGAAACTCGTGCCGCCAGCGATCTCCTGAAACCGCGTCCGCATGACCACCCGCCAGGGTATGTTTCATCTCCGCCAAGGTGGTCTCGCTGATCTGAAACCCAAGCCGTTGCTCGTAGCGGACGGCCCGCATCAGACGCGTCGGGTCGTCGGTAAAACTGCCTGGATGTAGGGTCACCACGGACTGGTTCGCCAAGTTTTCCAGACCGCCGTGGGGATCGATGACTTCGGGGGCGTCCTCGGATAAAGGCAACGCCATGGCATTGATGGAGAAGTCACGGCGGGCCAGGTCATCATCCAGGGTGCTAGCCGAAACTTCAGGGAGCGAGCCGGGGAACGGATAGACCTCACTCCGGGCTGTGACGATATCGACCCGGTCTTCTTCGACCAGTATCGTGGTCGTGCCGAACCTGGAGTGGACGGTCACTTCGCCGCCCAGTTCCTCAGCCAGTTCTGCCGCCAGGGCCGGCGCATCGCCGGCGAAGACAAAGTCCAGGTCGTTGGCCACCGGCAGGTCCAGGGCGGCGTCACGCACAGGGCCCCCCACCAANAAAACAGGAAGACCTCCTTCTGCCGNGCGCCGGCGCAAGGAATTGAACACCGCCAACGCACCACCGCTGACGCCANCGGCGACTCGGTCCAAAGAGATGCGGGTTGATGTTGATNGAGACGGGGAACCAGACCGGGAATCAGGCGTGGGAGGCCTCCTTTCGATAGCGGGTCCGGAGCAGGAATTATAGCATGGCAGCCTCAGAAATCAGGCGTAATAGCAGCCCCGATATGGTTGGTTAAAATGACCTAAAACGTGCCCGCCGTACTTTGACAACCTGTAGCGCTGTGGATACAATTCGATCGTACGGCTTTCGTACACTCAGGCCAAACGTGCGCACAGAGGCGCGGGCTGGCAAATTTTGGGAGGTACCACTATGGCCGATGCCCAGTTCACCACCTTTTATGATTTCCGTTGACCCTTCGTTTACAACGCAGCCGTGTGGCTGTCGAAGGTAGAGGAATCCACCGGAGAGACGGTCAAGATCGATTGGAAGCCCTTCTCTCTGGCACAGGTCAATAGCGACAATAACGACGGCGGAATCAAGCTCTGGGAGCAGCCTGAGGTCATAGACGGGACCGACAAAACCTTCCTGGCCCACATGTCCGGCCTGGCTGCCAAGCGCCAGGGCGAAGAGGCCTTCCAGTCGTTCTTCATGGCCCTCCTCCGCGCCCGCCACGAAGACAAGAAGGACCTGCTGGATCCGGCCGTAATGGAAGAAGCCGCGGTTGCCGCCGGTCTGGATATGGCCCGCTTCCGTGAGGACGCGGCCGATCCTGAACTGTTGAAAGACATCGCAGAGTCTCACACAATCGCCGTGGAAGAACACGGGGCGTTCGGCGTGCCGACTTTCATCTCCGACTCAGGCAATGCCACATTCCTCAAGATGTTCATACCCCCGGACGAACAGGCTGCAGAGATCTACGAGACCATGTCCAAAGCCATGAACGAGTTCGCCCATGTCGGCGAGTTCAAGCGCCCGCAGCCCCCTTGGCCTCATGGGGTCATCTAGAAACCAGTCCGCACTCAACCAGGCCTTCGAAAAGGCCCTTGAATCAACGCTGGGGTTCTCTTTCAAGGACCCCAGCTTGCTGCACCTAGCGCTAGTCCACCTCTCCTATTGCAATGAGCACGACTTGGACCCGTCCGAGTCCTACGAGCGGCTGGAATTCCTGGGCGACGCCGTCCTGGAACTGGCCGTTTCCACTGAACTCTACATCCGTTTCCCCAAGGCTCACGAAGGGGAACTCACCAAGACCCGGTCCTCATTGGTCCGCCGCGAAACCCTAGCGCAGATCGCCCGACGCATAGACCTGGGTAGTTATCTGTATGTGGGCAAAGGTGTCGAGACCACCAACGGGCGTCAACAGGACTCGGTTTTAGCCGCGGCTTTCGAAGCCTTGATTGCGGCAGTCTACATCGACCAGGGCAACGAGTTCACCCGTCAGCTCATCCTTAGGTTGATGGGTCCCGAACTGGTCGAAGCCCAACAGATCGACGGCCCTCCCGAGAACCCTAAGTCCGTCCTTCAAGAGATGCTCCAGGGGCAGGGAATGGAGCCCCCCACGTATGATCTGGTCAGCAGCGAAGGCCCGGATCACGGGCCTGTGTTCACCATCGACGTGGTGGTCAACGGCCAGGTCGTGGGCACCGGTTCCGGCGGGAAGAAATCCGAGGCTGAAAGGGCCGCGGCCCGAGCTGCGTTGGCTGCGCTGTCCGGACAGGTCTAGACCTCACAGATTCCGAACTCGATAGCAGGAAGCTAGATGCTCAGATTCTTCAAACGTAACCGCCAAGAGGACATCGAACACACCAAGGACGCGGTGAAACCCAGCCGTGAGCGGTGGTTCGGGCGCATCCTAAACGTGCTCCGGTCCTCCGAGCTGGACGACGCACTCTGGGAAGAACTGGAAGAGATACTGATTTCGTCAGACGTCGGCGTCGACACATCATTCCGAATCATCGAGGAACTCAAGGTCACCGTACGAGATCAACATCTGGAGTCGGGCGAGCAGGTCTTCGAGTCGCTGAAAGAGTCCCTGGTGGCGGGCATGGAGCCTGAAAACCCAGAATCTGTCTGGATGGATGAGACTGAGATATCGGGGCCGTATGTGATACTGATGGTGGGCGTCAACGGAGTGGGTAAGACCACCAGCATCGCCAAGCTGGCCAATCATTTCACCCAGGAAGGCAAGAAGGTGATTCTTGGAGCGGCGGACACCTTTCGGGCCGCTGCTACCGAACAACTGGAAATCCTTGGCAAGCAGATCGGCGTAGATGTAATTAGCCACGAAGCCGGCGGAGACCCAGGCGCGGTGGCCTTCGACACCTATCAGGCCGGCAAGGCGCGGGGCGCCGACATAGCCATCATTGACACTGCCGGCAGGCTGCACACCAAGTCCAACCTGATGGAGGAACTCCGCAAGGTCCACCGAGTGTTGGCCCGGCTGGAGCCCCAGGCGCCCCACCAGGTGATCCTGACTCTGGACGCCACCACCGGACTAAACGGTCTGGCCCAAGCCAAGTCGTTCAAGGAAGCAGTGAATTGCACCGGCATATTCCTGGCCAAACTGGACGGGACCGCCCGGGGCGGCATCGTTCTTGCCATCAAGCAGGAACTTCAGGTGCCGATCCTGTTCATTGGCACGGGCGAGGGCATCTCAGACCTGGCCCCATTCGACACTCGGAATTTCGTGGAATCGCTGCTGGCGCCCGTTTCCTGATTCCCCGGTGTATTCAAGCCCTGCCTTCCGTTCGTCCTGAGCCTGTCGAAGGGCGATCAAAAGTCAATATCCTGACGCCGACAACGGTAGTTCCACAGGCCCAAAAAATACGGATTGCTAGAGTCAAATTGCCGTGGATTCCGGCTTTCGCCGGAATGACGAGGGGGGCCGCTCTTCCTATCCCTCTGCGGAAGGATGTCGAGGGACCCGCGAATGGGTCATTCCGGCGGCCCTCATGCTAGATGCCCTGATTTGGTATATCGCCGTCCAGGTCCTTGGCATCTTGGCCCTTCCCACGGCCTTCGTACTTTTCCGGCGGCTGCCCGACCGCGGCTTCACCCTGGCCAAACCCGCCGCAATGGTGTTCTTCTCCTACATTCTGTGGGTGCTGGGTCTCTCCCATATCGCTCCCAACACCCAACTGACCATCATCTTGGTGCTGGCTGTGGCCGCTGTCCCCAGCGTTTATCTATTTCGCCGCAACCTGTCGGAGATAAAAGTATTCGCCCGGCAAAATTGGCCGGTGCTGGTAGCGGCAGAGGCCCTATTCATTGGCTTCTTCCTGATGTGGCTGGTCATCATTTCTGAGGCGCCCGCCATCAATCACACCGAGAAGCCAATGGACTTCGGGTTCATGAACGCGGTGCTCCAGAGCCGGTTCTTCCCGCCAGAAGACCCGTGGCTCTCGGGCAATCCCATCAGCTACTACTACTTCGGCCATTTCATGATGGCCTTCCTGGCCCAGTTGACCGGCGTTGCATCCAGCGTTGGATACAACCTGGGCGTTTCTCTGGTCCCGGCCCTGGTTGCCGCCGGCGCCTTCGGACTGGTCTACAACCTCGTCCGGCTGTCCGGGGGCAGTCTCCGGGCCGGCATCGCCTTCGGTGCCGCCGGTCCCGCGCTGATACTCCTGACTGGCAACCTGGAAGGCGCTATGGAGTTCGTGCATCTGCGGGGCTGGGCAGGAGAGGGATTCTGGGAGTGGGCCGGCATCAAAGGCCTGACTGCCGCAAGTACCGGATCGGGAGCCTTTCCCGACGGCTATTGGTGGTGGTTCAGGGCCACCCGAGTGATCGACACGCTGTCCGACGGGGTAAGCCTGGACTACACCATCACCGAATTCCCCATGTTCAGCTACATCCTGGGCGACCTCCATCCCCACGTGACGAGCTTGCCCTTCGTTATATTGGGCTTGGGTCTTAGCTTGAATATCTTCTTATCTACCGAAAGATTGGGACTGCGCTGGCTGAGGAACCATACGCTGGAATCGGCGGCCATCGCGCTGTTCATCGGCTCCGTGGCCTTCATAAACATCTGGGACATGCCGGTTATCGCCGCGTTGTTTGCTGCAGCGGCATTGGTGAAAGCCTACGGAGACCACGGTGGCAACCTGCCCCAGGCCGCCAAGGGCGCAGTGGTAGTCGTTGTGCCACTATTGGTGGTGGCCGTGGCGCTATTTTTCCCGTTCTACCGCGACTTCGACGCCGCGACTTCGGGAATCTTTCCGCTCCGGGACGTGAACACCAGGCCCTTCCTGCTGTTCTTGGTTCTGGGCCCTTTCATTCTCCTGGCGGTCTCTCTATTGCTACGTCAGATGTTCAGCCTAAAACGGCCGTCAGACAGCGACAGTTCTGCCTCGGTCCTGGTCATGATCGTGGCGGTGACTCCGTTTCTACTCTGGGTCGCCCTGGCCTTCTTCGCCACCTGGATCGATGACGGCGCTTCAGCGGCTTTTGGCGAGATCGGAGGCCGGATGATACTTGTGGTCCCGGGGCTGGCCCTGGTTGCCCTGGCGGGGTTCAGCGCCATGCAGCGGGTCAGGCTGAAATTGGACCCAGCGATGGCGTTCCCGTTGCTACTGGCGGCAATGGCTTTCTATCTGTTGATCGGGGCCGAGTTGTTCTACGTGGTGGACCAGTTCGGCGGCGGGTTCCGGCGGATGAACACGGTGTTTAAGACCTACTACCAGGCCTGGCTGCTGCTGGGAATCGTTAGCGCCTATGGCCTGTATTACATCTGGTCGGTCCGCTCTTCGGTCTCATCTGCTTTAAACCTGGCCCGCTACCTTCGAGTGGCGCGCTGGGTGTGGGTCGGGGCCACAGCATTCTTGCTGGCGGTCTCTTTCTACTACCCGGTGGG
>NZVX01000075.1 GCA_002698265.1 Chloroflexota bacterium
AATTACAGTTATCGCCGTGAGAATTGCTGCCCTGACTTTGTTGGGTCTGGGCGTCTGGTTTACTAGGCCAATTCCACTTCCTTCGCAGGTGGTGGCTACTTCAAAGATTGGCCGGAAAGCTGGCTTGAGGCGGTTGGTAACCGCGGACTTCTTTTCGACGGTATCAATTTCCGACTTACGTCGGGGTGTAACGCAGTTTCTCGTGCGTTGCGTTCGAAAAGAAGAGACTTGTGGTGTGAGTCCACTCGCCTGGACCATTATTCTGACTAATTATGTCGCCGCATTGACCGATGACCACCTGGTTGCGCGGTTTAGTTAGTCATTCGATATCCGTATAGTCGCTTGGTCAAGCCCAACAATGCGTAAGTCGGTGCAGGAGCGCGCCGGTGTGAGGCCTTGTGAGCCAAAGACCTCGGTCCACTCGTTGAAGGGAAGGTTGGAGGTGACCGGAGTCGAGCCCCGCTGGTAGCTCTGACTGAAGACCTCGAACAGAAGTTCCGCCTAGGTCTTGGAGATGGGTATCTAGGTTTCCTGAATTGAATCGAGTGTGCGGCGGCTACGCAGACGGGGAGATCGAGTAGAGTAGATCTCGCCGGAAACACGGATTGGAGGTTTTGGTAGCCTCCGACGGGGTCTTACAAGTTTAGCTACCAATCCTTGTCTCACTCGACGACCGTGCAATCAGCTATATTATTGCCGGATGATTGAGCGACTTGGAATTCCCTCAACGCGCGCTGCAAAACCTAGGCGTTTATCACATTGATGAGGATTGGCGCGTTTGAGTGAAGCATTTGTAAAGGTACAGGCCGATGCCGATAAATTGAGTTAATATCTAGAAGCCTTCGGTACTAAGAATTAGTGACAGTGTCAGCAATGCACAACAAGGCTGTATGTTCGTCTTGCGGGACGGAGAACGAACCGGATGAATCCGCCTGCCGGACCTGCCAGCAACGCTTGGTTGTACTTCCCAATTGGGCCAGGTCTTCTCGGGTTACACGTTCAGCCAGTAGAACAACTTGGGCATTGAGGTTCGTAGCTGGACTTGCCCTGTCGATTCTCGTCTGGTTCAACTACCCGTACGTGCCCAATCCCATCATTTGGCTATTCAAGGCCCCATCTTCCAGTCTCACATCCGTGTCATCGCTCGAGAACTGGTCCATGAGAGGCGCCAATCCGGATGGGTCGGGTCATGTCTCAGGGCCTTCCTCAATTCTCAAAGGCACCTTGATCAAGTCTTATGATCTTGGCATGGAAACTCGGTCTTCTCCCGCTATTATGAACGAGGTTGTCTACATCGGCGGCGATTTCAACATCATTGCTCTTGATGCTGAAGACGGCGAAACGCTGTGGGAAACCCAAACCAACGGGCCCGTCCACGGCACCCCGGCGGTGGCTGGCGGCAAACTTTACCTCCCCCTCCAAGACAAACGTCTTTTGGCCTTGGACCTGGATTCAGGAGCCATAGGATGGGAATTTGCTTCCAACAGCCCGTTTATAGGTTCTGCGGTAGTTGATGGAGGTATCGTCTATGCCGCTGCCCAGGACGGGCAGGTTTACGCAGTAGATGCGGAATCAGGGCGGGAGATCTGGAACGTGGACGTGGGTTCATCGGTGGTCCAACTTCCCTCTGTTCATCGGGGAAAGGTTGTTGTGGGGTCTTCGGATGGAAACATATTCGTTCAGAATGCGAGAACTGGCGACAAGAGATTACGGATCCGGACCGGGAGTTTATTGGTCCAGCGTCCAGTGATTGGAAACGACCGGATCTACCTTCTCTCCGGGGGGGATCTGTTGGCTTTTGATGCCAATGCCAGGGAATTGCCTGGTGAATACCCGTTGAATCTGGTCTGGGCCCAGCTATGGATCTGGCAGGTGCCGATGCCCTCCCCTCCCGCCCAACCGGGCTTCGAGTGGAGGGTTTCGTTGCTCAGAGGCATGGGAGACTTTCTGGTTGCACCGGCAGTCACGCCTGAAGGACTCTACCTTGGAAGCGACTTGGGCGGCATCTACGCGATAGACCCGATTCAGGGAGACATCTTGTGGCAATTTCAAACGCCTGCAGCGATGCTTATGCAACCGATCGTCATCGGGGAAAACCTGTATTTTGGTACCACTGACGGCGCTCTATATGCGGTTGACCGATCTAGCGGGCAGGTCGAGTGGAGTATCATGCTCGACGCTCCTCTGTCGGGGCCGCTGAGTTTCGCCTCGGGGAACTTATACGCGCACACCACAGACGGAAAGTTAAATATCATCCGCTAACCCATCATGGGCGCGAAACCAGGACGAAGATCTGCACGGACGTTTAGTAATGGCAGCGGAGGACAGCATTGATGAGGCAAAGAATGAGATTCTTGGAGAACTCGGGAGAGTCCTTTCATCGGGGGTTGATTCCTGGCGCATTCTTGGGAGGATTCATCGGCCTGATTCCAGGGATGCTCTTAGTCTTGGTCCTGGGCGGTGGAAATTACGGCGTGGGTCTCTTGGAAATATTGAGCTTCATCGCGATGAGCATAACGGCCGGAGCCGTGTTGGGAGCCCTAATCGGCGGCGCGATGATGGTTATTGTGGCGGCCAGCCAACGGGCTTTGGGTTCACTCCGATCGAAGTCTTAGCCGGAGATCACTGGCTTCGTACATCTCCGAGAAAGGTTGATGTGCTTCTACTCATTGGCCGCGATACGGCCGATCAGCAGGTAATACCCCTGGTAACTAGGCAGAGCGGTAAAAATCGCCCCTAGTCGTAAAGGTGGCAACTCACGAAATGGCCGTTGCCCTTGTCCAATTGCAACGGCACTTCCACCGCGCAACGGTCCATGGCAAATGGGCATCTTGGATGGAAGCGGCATCCCGACGGGGGATTGATGGGCGAGGGGACCTCCCCGGTTAGGACGACCTCCTCCCGTTGGTCGTCGGGATGGGCCGGCAGGGCCGCCGAGAAGAGGGCTTTGGTATATGGGTGGAGCGGGTTCTCGTACAATTCTTCGGTGGGACTGTATTCCACGATCTGACCCAGATACATCACCGCTGTTTGGTGGGCCATATAACGCACGGTAGCCAGATTGTGGGCCACCAGCAAAAACGCTACCCCGGTTTCCTTCTGTAGGTCCACCAACAGGTTCATTACCTGCGCTCGAATCGAGACATCCAAAGCTGACACGGGCTCATCTAGAATGATCAACTTGGGGTACGAAGCCAGTGCGCTGGCCACCGCGACACGTTGTCTCTGGCCTCCACTGAATTCATGGGGATATAGTTCGCCTTGTCCTTGATGGAGGCCAACCTGGGTCAGTACTTCCTCCACCCGGTCGTCTCTCTCCTGATCGGAAACGTTCCGGTTAACCACCAGCGCCTCTGAAACTATGTCCTTGACCCTCATGCGTGGGCTCAAGGACGACCAAGGGTCCTGGAAAACGGCCTGCACCTGAGTCCGGAATTCCCGGAGGCCATCCCCCCGGAATGACTGTATGTCCTGACCTTCCAGATAGATATTCCCATCGGTTGGTTTCTCCAATCTGAGAATCAGCTTGGAAGTCGTCGTTTTCCCACAGCCTGACTCGCCCACAAGCCCTAGAGTCTCACCATTGTTTATCGTGAAACTGATGCCATCCACGGCTTGCACGTAGCCTACCGTCCTCTGGAGCACCAATCCCTCTGTTACCGGAAAATGCTTTTTAAGGTTCTCAACCCGTAGCAGTTCCTGGTTCACGCCGTAACCTCCTGCTCCGTATTAGACCAGGACTCGTCTAGCATCCAGCATGATGCATGGTGGTCGTCACCAGCTTGGAACATACCTGGGTATTCCTGGTGGCAGTGTGGACGGGCATGACTGCACCGTTCGGCAAAGCGGCAGCCCTCCGGCAGGTCCCAGAGGGCCGGTGGTTGTCCGTCTATGGCGAAAAGGCGGTCGGTCCGGTCCATCTGAGGCACCGACGCCATCAGTGCTTGAGTGTAAGGGTGCACGGGTTTGTTGAACAGAGTGCGCACGTCGGCGGTTTCTACGATGCGTCCGGCGTACATCACAGCGACACGGTCACACATGCGGGCCACGATGCCGAAATCGTGGGTGATGAATATTATGGCCAATCCGGTTTCGCTTTGGATTTCCTTGAGCAGCCTTAGATATTGCAACTGGATGGTTACGTCCAACGCAGTGGTCGGTTCGTCAGCGATAATCACCTTTGGAGAAGAGGCGATGGAGATGGCGCCGATCACGCGTTGTTTCATCCCGCCGCTCATCTGGTGGGGGTAGTCTTTCATGCGGGTTTCGGGGGCGGCGACTCTAACGTTTCGCAATGCCTCGACCGCCCGGTTGATCATGGCCTTTCGGTTGCCCTTTTCGTTGATGGCGAACGCTTCGATCACCTGGTTGCCGATGGAGAAAACCGGGTTCAAGGATGTCTGCGGGTCCTGAAGGATCATGGAGATCTTGCGACCCCGTATCTCCCTCATCTCTTGTTTGGATTTCTGGACCAGGTCCTCGCCATCAAGGATGATCTCTCCGGAAACTATTCGGGCGCCCGGTTGCGGCACCAACCCCAGCAGTGACAGGGCCGTCATGGTCTTGCCGCACCCAGATTCACCTACGATCCCAAGGGTCTCACCCTCTCGCAAAGTGAACGAGATGCCGTCTACGGCCTTGGTTATCCCACGGCGATTGAAAAAGTAGGTGTGCAGGTCGTTAACCTGCAATACCACGTCATTGTTCGACATGTATACCCCTAAATCTGTCTTTGTTTGGGATCGAATTTATCCCGCAGCCAATCGCCTAGAAGATTCATCGAAAGGACGACCAGCATGATCGCGAGTCCTGGGAAGAAGGCCAACCACCAGGCGGCCACCACCAAGGCTCTTCCGTCGGCCACCATCAGTCCCCATGCTGGGATTGGCCGGGGTATGCCTGCTCCAAGGAAGCTCAGAGTGGCCTCCAATATGATCACGAAGCCGACTTGAAGGGTGGCTAAAACCACGATGCTGTTGAATATGTTAGGGAATATATGGTGAATCATAATTCTGGTGTGGCTCGCTCCAGATACGCGGGCGCGGGCGATATAATCCTGAGTCCTAACGGCTAGGGTTTCGCCGCGGGCCAGCCGTGCGTACCGGGACCAAAGAAGTATGACCACCACGATGATTACAGTGCTCCTGCTGGGGCCCAATGCCGCGACAAGGACCAGACCCAGAAGGATGATGGGGATGGATAGAGAGATGTCGACGGCCCGCATGATTAGCGAATCGACCCAGCCACCGAAATAGCCTCCGATGATTCCCAAGCTTGTCCCNATCAATCCGCCGACCACGATCGANATGCTTGCTATGACNACTGANACCCTTGAGCCATAGATNAAACGGCTCAATATGTCCCGGCCCACTTTGTCTGTGCCCAATACGTGNTCGAGGCTTCCACCATCCATCCAGAATGGCGGCAACAATCTGTCTCTGAGACTATTTGCCACCGGGTCGTAGGGGGCTATCAGCTCTGCGAAAATGGCGGGAATCACCAGCACGATCATCAGTATAAATACGGGGATAACCGGGTATTGCCGGAGGCCCCAGATGTTCCCAAGTACCCTACGTGGCGTATACCACGGTCTGGTCACTATTGGCGATGTAATGGTGATGTCTGCCATCGCTCTTTCTCTCCGATCAGATCGTCGTTTCGAGACGATACGGTCTGGGTACTATTGTGCCTCGGGTATCCGCCGCGCGCCGGCTGGTTCCCGATATTATTTGAATCCGATCAATGGAATTCGTAAGTTTATGAGTATCTGATACGGGGGTCTAAATAAGCGTACGCGATGTCCACGGCGAGGTTAGCCGCGATATAGATTCCCGAGAACATGATCACCACCGCTTGCAGCACCTGAAAGTCCCTGGCCCTGGCAGCGTCAATCGCCAGTAGTCCCACCCCGGGCCAGTTAAAGACAGTTTCGATGGAGACGGACCCGACCATCAAGCCACCCAATATCAGCCCGAAATAGGTCAAAGGTGTGATACCGGCATTCCGGAGGCAGTGCTTCCAAACCACTTTATTCTCTGAAACGCCTTTGATGCGGGCGAGTTTCACGTACTCAGAGTCCAACACGTCCAACATGGACGACCGCACCAGCCTCATGAGGGCCGCCACCTGGAACCACCCGATGGCGATGGCTGGCAATATGATGGATTTCACTCCCTCTTTGCCGGATGTAGGGAGCCATCCCAACTCCACAGCGAAGATCCACATCAACACGATGCCCAGCCAAAATGCAGGCAGGCTTTGCCCAAATAATGCGACTAGCTTTCCGCCGAAATCGAATACGCTTCCTCGGCGGACGGCGGAGATCACGCCGATGGGTATTGCTATAACCGTGGCAACCCCCAGGGCAACAAGGGCCAAGAGCGCTGTGGCGGGTAGACGGTCTATTACCAAGCTCATGGAGGAATTCCCCCGCCACTTGAGGGACTCGCCAAAATTGCCCGTGGCCGCGTTTTTGAGGAAGATCCAATACTGGGTGGTTATGGGTTTGTCCAACCCCCACGCCTTTTCAACTCGTATCCGGTCCTCTTCCTCAGCTTCCAAGGGAAGGAGGACGTCAAGGGGATTCCCGGTGATCCGGCCCAACGAAAAGATGATTATCGTAACGGCGATCAGTGAGATGAAGGCCTGAAAAAGACGTACCAATACGTATCGTTGCAACTGTTCGCTTCTCCATTCAGTGCGAAACTCGCTATTGCGTTAGGCCGGTCAGTCGCAATGGTTGATTCGATCCACCGCCGGGGTCCTTGAGAAAGAGTCCAATCTTGATCAAGGTTCCCGACGGTATTTTGCGGACCCCAGACCGGGGTTCCACGTTATGAGAAATAGAACCTACTGAGCCGGCACCACGTCTTCAATGTGGCTGAACGACGCATTGATGTTGCCCGGATATGTGAATGATTTGACGACGCTGGGGTCAATGACCAACTGGCCTGGCAACCACGCGATCGGAACTTCACCATAATTATCAAACTTTATCTGTCCGATATCCCGGAGCAGCCCAGCTCTTTCTACAGCGTCCACCGAGTCGTTGAACTGATCGTACTTCTCGTCGATAACCTTGTTTTCATACGAGGATATGAATCCTTCTAACGCGCTAACGTTGTAGAAGCGCAAGGTTACCTGAGCTGGCCGATAGGTGCCTCGGATGGGATAAATCCAGTTGTGAGTGGTCTTACCCCGGTAGTTAGATCGGACCGTGGCCCACTCCATCTCTTCAGCTTCAACTTTGATGCCGATGGCGGTGAGGTATCCGAACAGCGCTTCCGCCGCCGGTATCATCTCCGGTAGACCGGGCAGTTGGGTGATCTTGAGCTGGATAGTGAAGCCATCGGGATAACCGGCTTCCGCCAATAATTCCTTGGCCCGTTCCGGGTCGTAACCGTATTTCTCCTCGAACTGGTCCTTCCATTTAGGATCGTAGCCCGGCAATGCGGGATGGTACGCCCAGACCTCCTGGAATTCGCCATTGCCGGCGAACAGCGTATCGATGATCTCCTGCCGGTCGACTGCGCGGTTGATCGCTTCCCTGACTTTGATGTTTGTCACGGGCACGTTGGGGTCATAGCGGTCAGCCAGGTCAGGCCGGTAATTGCCACCCATGACAAAGTTGAATTGAATCGCAGGCAGAACACTGTTGACAACCTCCATCCCTTCATCGACGATCCGGCTGTGTAGGTCGCGGTCAATCTCTGCGATATGGGCTTCGCCCGCAAGCATCATTGCCATGCGAGTGGCAACCTCTGGTACTACGTTCTGCCTGTATTCTTCGAAAGCCGGCGTCACTCTCCAGTGATCTTCAACCCTCTCGTACAGGATATGGGAGCCAAGTGCAAACTCGGCCATGCTGTATGGGCCGGTTCCGGCTGGCTTCTTCTCGATGCCTTCCAGCCCTTGAGCCGCCCATTGGGCCTCGCTAAGGATCAGGACATTCCCTTGCTGCGCACTGGCGATGAACGCCCCGTCAGCATTGGGTCCCTTCGAACCCATAACCACGGTATAGGGGTCTGGAGCGGTTATGTTGCTAGCGATTTCCTCTTCGGTATCACCAAACAACTGGCGGAGCAAGAATTGGTCGGTGGCGATCGAGTCTTCTTGGAGAGCTACCCGTGCCACGGTATGAATGTAGTCTTTGGCGGTGAACTCGCCCCAGCCGTCATGGAACTGGACACCCTTTTTAAGTTTGAATACCCACTCTGTCCCATCGGCTTTGGTCATTTCCCAAGATTCGGCCAGACCAGNTACGATTTTTCCGGAACTCCCTTCAGTGGCTAATAGAGGGTCGGCGAAAGGCCGCACCTGCTGGTTCGCTGCCAAATTGGTCCCGCGCCAGGGAAGAANCAACTCGATCGGAGGCGGGGAAATCGCCGCGATNAAAGTCNTTACTTTGGANNTGGTGATGTCCCCTGACGGAATCGCTGTAGCCTTGACAACGGCAGTAGGGGCNCCACTGCTGGACTTGCNGCTGCTGGACCCGCTACTGCTAGACGCTCCGGACGCGGCCGGTGCGGNCNTGGTCGATGATTCGTCGTCGTCAGACGAACTTCCGCAGGCCACTGCTACAAGCATGACGAAGGCAAGCAATGCAAATACGACNATTGGGAGGCTAGAGAAGCGGGATNTTTTCATGTCTTTCGTACTCCTTGGTGGCGTGTTTGGTTCCATGGGTCCAATCTGAATTCGCCGGTGAGTTACTTCCAACCCTGAACTTCGAACACATTTCCATGTGCTCTGCGCCCTATCCGGTCCGGTAGTCAGCCCNGCCTTGTACGAGGGATGGCCGAATATAGCATATTCACAAACATGATGCAATCTATAGAGGCATAAATTTGACCATAATCCTAATCTATTGANCAATATTTTCAAANTAAATATCGCCGTACGTAAATTATTGATAATTCATGTCATTAAATCGTAATATTNCCAACGTCGCAGTATCCCTAATCCAAACAGTTTTGGATATGTTATGTTAGCGCCCGTGTCTTCGATGGCGGCCGGTTCGTATCTTCCTGACGGGCGATTACGCGGGAACGGCCACGCGATCAGTCCATGTTNGGTTGAGCCCCGTGCCGGAAAGGTCCTTCCAGACTGGCCGNGACAGTTCTCTGGGAATAGCGNCCCAGTTCAACTTTGGCCNATCAATCACCCATGTAGGTCGTAAATGGTTCAAACTATCAAGCCCACAATTCCACGGCGTTTTTTCTATGGATGGGTTGTCGTTGGCGCCGGTGCAATTGTCATGGTCGTGGGCACGGTGCCGCTATTCCAAGGCATGACCGCATGGTTCGTCGTTTTAGAAAAGCAGTTCGGCTGGAGCCGGACTCAACTTTCAATAGCTTTTTCATTGACTCGGGTAGAAGGCTCCATCATGGGCCCGGTTGCTGGTTATCTCGTGGACAGGCTTGGTTCCCGGACGATGGTGGCCCTTGGACTGATCATCGCCGGTGGCGGGTTCCTCATTCTTTCCGTGACCCACAGCATTTGGCATCTGTACCTGGCTTTCCTGGTTATGAGCATGGGNACCGGATTGGGNGGATGGCTGCCGATTATGACCGCCATCAACAACTGGTTCTCCACCAAGCGGGCTACNGCTATGGCCATCGCCATGGAGGGATTCCTTATCGGCGGGGTTATCCTGGTNCCCCTCCTGGCGTGGGCCATCGACCCAGACATCCCGGGACGGCCGGGCTGGCGATGGACGGCGGCGGCCATCGGAGTCTTTCTGATAGTCATCGCCCTGCCCTTGTCTCGATTGGTGCGAAACAATCCTGAGGATTATGGGCAGCGGCCAGACGGCCAACCGAAGCAGGTGGAACCAAGACCCGATGAGACTCTGGTGGAGGAAACCGAAGGACCGGATGAACCNAGCTATACCTGGCAAGAGGCTGTTCGTACCAGAGCGTTCTGGTTCATCACCATGGGCCATGCCTGTTCTTCCACAGTGATCGTTACCATGATGGTGCATCTTGGCCCGATGCTGAACGACCGGGGGTTTTCATTGCAGACCGTTGGGTGGGTGGTGGCGACCTATACGGCGGTGGGAGCGGTTTTCACCATGATTGGCGGTTATGTGGGCGATCGCATGCCGATCCGGTGGGCGATCTTCGCTTTCTCCGCGATCCAATCAGTGGCCGTGGCAGTGCTAGTGGTAGGCGATACCGAAGGCATGGCCTATATATTTGGGGTCCTNTTAGGCATCGGNTTCGGTGGCAGAAACCCGCTGACGACCGCCATCCGGGGCGTCTATTTTGGGCGTAANGCGTTCGCNAGTATCACAGGTATCTCCATGATTCCNATGAATGTGCTGCTGNTGGTCTCACCGCTGTTCGCGGGCATGATGTTCGACGTCACCGGCACCTATACGGTTTCNTTCGCGGTGGTGGCNGTGGTTAGCCTGGTCGGATCGGCCCTGTTCTTGATGCTTGGTGATCCTATATCTGCTATAGCGAACACTGACCCTACGGCTGAAACTGCTACAAATCTCTCAGCCTAACATGTTNGCTTTTCGGTGTTGGACCCTTATGTTCTCNCAAGCCCCGGCCCTTAATTATCAGGTTCAGGTTCAGGTGTAAGCGCGGCATGTTCCCTCGACTGAGCTCGTGGGTCGTCTGTGCCAGCCGCATGACGCTTAACCAGAGGTGTCAGGACCATCACCAGCAAGATCAGGAATATCCCGACCCCGGCGTTTAGGCCGATGGCAAGGCTAATGCCGAAAGCGCTGGCGATTGCCCCAATCTCGGTCCCACCGACCAAGTGGCCCATGCCGTTGACTACACCTTGTGCTCCCATTGTCCGACCCCGCATCGCCG
>NZVX01000076.1 GCA_002698265.1 Chloroflexota bacterium
GGGATTACGATTAGCTGACGCGACCGTAAGATATTTCAAACTGTTCGGAAACGACGAAATGAATAGCGATTCCTGCAGGGCCTGACCCGCGCTGACACCACGATTCAGACCTACTGCCCAATCTTGGACATCAGGTAGGCTTCGATGAACTGGTCTATGGCGCCGTTCAGCACGGCGTCAGGGTTGGTGCTCTGCAGGTTGGTTCGGTGGTCTTTCACCGATTTGTAGGGGTGGAGCACGTAGCTGCGGATCTGGCTGCCCCACTCGGCAGCCCTGCGATTCCCTCGAAGACCGGCCACTTCTTTGGCCTTCTCATCAGCCTGCCGTGCCAGCAGCCTTGCCTTCAGAATCCTGATGGCATATTCCCGGTTCTGGTGCTGGGACCGCTCGTTCTGGCATGAGACCACGATGCCACTGGGTACGTGGGTCAGCCGCACCGCCGAGGCCACTTTCTGTACGTTCTGGCCTCCGGGGCCGCTGGAACGGAAGGTATCCATTTTGATGTCTTCCGATCGAATCTCTACCTCGGGGTCGTCTTCAGAAGTCGGCAGTATCTCTACCTGGGCGAATGACGTCTGGCGCAGATTGTTGGGGTCGAATGGCGAGAGCCGCACCAGACGGTGGACGCCTTGTTCGGCAATCAGGTAGCCAAAGGCATGGGGCCCACCGATCTCAAGAGTCGCGCCCCGAAGCCCGGCTTCCTCACCGTAAGAGAGGTCCATGACTTCCAGGGGTCGCTTCCCAGTCCCCGCCCACTGGCTGTACATCTGCACCAGCATCTCGGCCCAGTCCTGGGCGTCAGTACCGCCGGCGCCGGCATGAATCGTCACGATGGCTGGGCGGTCGTCGTAGGGTCCGGAGAGGGTGAGGTTGATCTCTTCTCTGGCGAACGCCTTGGTCAACTCTTCAGACTCGGCTTCCAACTGTTCTTGAAGTGAGGAATCGTCCTCGACCAGGGCCATCTCGGTCAACTCCACCAGGTTTTGGGAGCTGGATTCCAGGCCGCGCCACAGGGACACGGTGTCCTTCAAGCGGCCTAGCTGCTGCATCTTCCGCTGCGCGCTCTGGTGGTCGTCCCAGTATCCCGGTTCGCCCGACTCGCGCTCCATGACGCCTATCGCGTCTTCTTTACTGGAGAGGTCAAAGACGCTCCACCACCGACGCGATCTTTTGGTTGAGGGCCGATAGGTGTTGTCTTAATTGCTCCATGGTCCGTGATTTCTCCAATAATGTTCGTTGTGATTTACGCCCATGAAAAGGGGGATTCCCGCGCTGATTACTGAAGCGATTATATCAGCAAGCCGTCACCGAACCCCAACAGTCCCGACACAATCCAGACGGGAAATTTCAGCCGAGACCCAGCCTGTCCGACAGCCAGGAGAGTTGAATCTGGGCATGCTCATGACCGCCACCCTCACCGGCGCCGTGGTAGACCCGAAGGTCGCAGTCGGGGATCTTAGCCGCCAGTTTTTCGCCGAAGGCCAAGGGGCAGGAACCGGTGTCATAGATCCCCACACTGAGCAGCACCGGCGAGGTGATCTTGCCGGCTGTCTTGAGGGGGTCCAGATCGGCGGTGTTCTTCTTCACCGCCTCCTTTTGGTCTGAATACAGCCGCATGTAGTCGTCCAGCTCCGCCAATGGGTAGGCCAGCCCCGGCACCAGCGACGCGGGATTGCCCAGGGCCATTGGGGTGTTGGCCGCTACAGCTTTGACTGCTGCGCGGTGCGCTGCCACGGCCAGAGCCAACGTCCCCCCAAGGCCGGTTCCGATGACCGCGACTTCTCCCACTTCGGCCTGTCCTTGGGCTAATAGGGCGTCAAATCCGCGAAGGGCATCGGCGAAGACGCGGCGCATCACGTAGGATCCTGGGTCTTCAATACCTTCGGTCAACAATCCCGGAAATTCTGCCTGAAAGGCCTGGTCGCTCTCGCGTTGGCCCCGAAATGTCGGGTTCATGACCACCGCCCGCTCCCTTAGTGGGGTGTAGACGATGTCATGAACGCTGGCGTAGTCGGGCATCCGGATCACGGCTGGAAATGGGCCGTCGCCAAGAGGTACCGACAACCAGGCGAACAACCTGAAGCCGTCGGCTGAGGTATAACGCATCTGGAAAACATCCCAGTCGGGCTGGGAGTAGAAATCGTCCCGGTGGAGACGCACGTCGGCGGGAAGTTCCACCAGGACCGCCTCGGTCTGCCGCCAGAATCGGTTGGCTGCGGTTGTCATGACGCAACCGCCGATCGCTCGATCTGGCTCTCCAGCCAAGCCCTTTCCTGGCTCGGATATTCGTGGGCGTTGCCGTGCCCAGAATTTGGAAACAGCCAAAGTTCTCTGTGGCTGGTCAGCGCCTGGTAGGCGGCGTAGCTGGTCTCAGGGGGACAGACTTCATCGTCCAGGGCGATTCCCACGACCATTGGGCACTTGATCCGGGGAGCGAAGTTTACGGCGTCGAAGTAGCGCAGCGTGTCCAGCATCCTCTCTTCTTGGTCCGGATAAGCCCTGGCGTAACAGGCCAGCTCGTCATAGGGATACGACCGGAACATGGCCATGGCCTCTGGGTAGCAGCACAAGAATGGATACCCTGAAACACCGGCTTTGATTTCAGGACGCAATGCCGAGGTGATCAGCGTGAGTCCTCCCCCCTGGCTGGTGCCGCAAGCGTAGATGCGGCCAGGGTCAATCTCTTGTCTGGAACTTAGAAAGTCGACGCCTCGCACGCAGTCGGAGATAACGCCTCTGTATCCGTAGGTCTCTTTGCTCTCCAGCCCGGACGTGAGCAGACCGGGATAACCGGGGTTGAATTCGGAGCTGCTCTTCAACTTGCCGCGCACCGCCACCGACAACACCGCCACGCCCCTCCTGGCCCAGTCGCGGCGCACGGGAGGTTCGGACTTGTAGCCAGGGAAGTTGATAACTGCCGGGAACGGGCCATCCCCGTGGGCCGGGAGACTGTACCATGCCGAGATTTCCAGCCCTCCCAGGCTCAGATATGTGACATTGAATACATGCACATCGTCATTGCTGCGCAGCGGTTCGGCGGCGACCACCGGATTGAGCGAGATCCCGGAAAGCATCTCCAGCGTGCCGGCCCAGAATTCGTCGAAATCGTCCGGGCAGGTCACCTGGGTCGTGAAATCTTGAAGGTCTTGTTCCGTCGCCATGCGTTCTCCAATAAGTGAGTTGTTAGCTGTTCGCGGTCATTATATCGGTGGCTGGGTTTATGAGTGTACTCCCCAGTCCACAACTTAGTCGCGGCCTGAATTGGCGGTCCTAACTGCAGGCGGGTTATTCTTGTGTTAGACATCTTTGGGCGGACATGAAGATTTGACCCTTGAATTTCTTGCGATAATTTCCTTGGCTGTAGGGACGTACGTCGTTGGGTCTGTACCCACGGCATACCTGGTTGTCCGGTCCGTCAGGGGCGAAGACATCCGGGAGGTGGGCAGCCGCAACGTTGGAGCGCTGAACGCCTATCGCCAATTGGGCACCTGGGCGGGAATCACCGTGCTGGTGGTGGACACGGCAAAGGGCATTTTGGCGGTGGCGGCGCCTCGGTTATTGGGCTTCGACGATTGGGTTTTGTTCATCACCACACCGCCGGTGGTCGCCGGTCACAACTGGCCGGTCTTCTTGAACTTCCGGGGCGGCAAGGGCGCAGCGGCCATCTTCGGCATCTCCCTGGTAATCGTCCCTTGGCTCACCGTGATTACGGCCGGCCCCAGTATCCTGGTGATGCTGTTGCTAAGAAACGTGGTGTTGGGTGCCGCCTTCGGATTCATCCTGTTGAACACCCTGCTCTGGCTCACCGGCCAGGGCGCCGCGCAGGTAGGTCTAAGCCTGCTGCTCACCCTCCTGGTCACCGGTACCTACGTGCTGAACGTGCGCGAGCACATCGTCAGTTGCATCAAGGCCAGGCAATGGCGGAAGCTATTTTTGGACCTGGCGGGCTAGGGTGCCCCTCCGGCCAGGCGGTTGCCTTCCGGCAGACATCAACGCCTGTATCCCTGGGGTATTTCACACTCGTTAAGATATAATTGCCTGCGCGGCCGTTTTTGTGCCGCCCACATACCCAGTCCACAACTCCAGAGTAGGTGAAATGTTAGATCACGGCTCCCTTGAAACCGAGGGCGTTGACGAGGCCCAGGCCCACCGTAACGCCATGCGCCATTCGACCGCCCACGTGATGGCCGACGCAGTCCTAAAACTGTTTCCCGAAGCCAAGATGGGCATCGGACCGCCCGTCGAGAACGGGTTCTACTACGATTTTGAAGTTTCCCGTCCCTTCACTCCCGAGGACCTGGAAGAGATCGAGAAGCTGATGAAGGAGACCATCAAAGAAGGTTTCCCTTTCCAGCGGGAGGAACTGAGCCGCGCCGACGCCGAGACCATGTTCTCGGACCAGCCCTACAAGATGGAGCTGATTGAAGGCTTGCCCGGTGAAGAGGTCATATCCATCTACCGGCACGACGAGTTCGTGGATCTGTGCCAGGGCCCTCACGTGCGTGGCACATCGGACATACCCGCCATGAAGCTGCTCAGCGTAGCGGGGGCCTACTGGCGGGGCGACGAGAAGCGCCCCATGCTGCAACGTATTTACGGCACGGCCTTCGAGTCCGAGCAGGAGCTGGCGGAACACCTGGAACGGCTGGAAGAAGCCGAGCGCCGTGACCACCGGACCTTAGGCCGCCAACTGAACCTGTTCAGCGTCCACGAAGAGATTGGCCCAGGCCTGATCGTCTGGCATCCCAAGGGCGGCCGGGTCCGCTCTCTGGTTGAAGACTATTGGAAGGACCTGCACTACCGGCTGGGCTACGACATCGTCTACTCGCCCCACATCGGCCGGGCCCAACTCTGGGAGACCAGCGGGCACCTGGATTTCTACCAGGAAGGCATGTTCGCCCCCCTGGAGGTGGACGAGCAGCAATACTACCTGAAGCCCATGAACTGTCCCTTCCACATCGCCATCTTCAAGAACGCGCTGCACAGTTACCGAGAACTGCCCCTGCGGTTCGCCGAACTTGGCACGGTCTACCGCTACGAACGGAGCGGGGTTCTGCACGGGCTGATGCGCGTGCGCGGTTTCACCCAGGACGACGCCCATATCTTCTGCACACCGGACCAAGTGGAAGATGAGGTGGGCGGGGTCTTGGAATTGACCTTCGAATTGCTGGACGCATTCGGGTTCAAAGACTATTCCATCGCGCTGTCCACCAGGCCCGAGAAGTACGTTGGCGACCCAGAGATGTGGGAACACGCCACCAAATCGCTGCAGGGCGCGTTGGAGAAGCGGAGTTTGTCGTTCACCGTGGATGAAGGCGGTGGAGCGTTCTACGGACCCAAAATCGACATCAACATCACCGACGCCCTGGGCCGCGCCTGGCAGTGCACCACGGTGCAGTTCGACTTCAACCTGCCCCAGCGGTTCGACCTGACCTACCAAGACGCCGAAGGCGGCCGTAGCCAGCCCTACATGGTCCACCGGGCCATCCTCGGCTCCATGGAACGGTTCCTTGGGGTCCTGATCGAGCACTACGGCGGCGCGTTCCCGCTCTGGTTGGCCCCCGTTCAGGCCGTCCTGATACCCATCGCCGACCGGCACATAGAGTACTGCGAATCGGTGCTGGCCAAGCTGGAAGCAGCAGGGTTCAGAGCCGAGGTGGACACACGAGGCGAACGCATGAACCAGAAGATTCGCACCGCGCAGATGCAAAAAGTGCCCTACATGCTGGTTGTCGGAGACCGGGAGCAAGAAGCCAACGCCGTAGCCGTCCGCCACCGCGACGGCGAGGACCTGGGCGCTGTGCCCCTGGACGAGTTTATGGCTCGGCTAGGAGAGGAATCACAGATTCCTAAGGGATCTGGGGGGTAAGCGGGAAGCGAAGGGCTCGTTGGGGTCAACTAGGAACCAGAAAAGGAAAGCGGCGGTCTGGCCCGCCGCTTTCCTTTTCTGGACCAAGGTCACTGGAGGTATTCCTTCGATGTCCCCCGGTGTCATTGGCCGCA
The DNA here is from genome assembly GCA_002698265.1 of Chloroflexota bacterium. Taxonomy (GTDB): domain Bacteria; phylum Chloroflexota; class Dehalococcoidia; order Lucifugimonadales; family UBA3495; genus UBA9611. The sequence continues at coordinate 6,004 of NZVX01000076.1, forward strand.
CCCCGATCAGGCCGTTCTGGTAGTCGATGCTGCCGGTAAACTGATAGATGAACTCGGGTCCGGGAAGGGAGTGGACGCTGGTTTCCCCGCCCGGCGAGACCTCCACCGAGACAAAGACAGCCAGTGAGTTGTCCGGTATTTCTTCCAAAGTTGGGCTCACGAAAACTGTCTCCACCCGTGGATCGCTCAGAATGTAGTCCGGGTAGTCCAGCCGGGTTTCCCAGAGCGTGGACGGCCCATCCGCCGCCTCGTGTAGGTGCTCCGAATCGCCCATGACTGGCGCGCCCCCCTTGGGCCAACTCCGAAAGAACTGAAACCGTCTCGCCCAGAGTGTGGTCGGTATCCTCTCCGAATACCTCGGTTATCACTCGGTCTGCTGTCAATCGGTGCACACCGTTCTCCGCGTAAACGAAGGCGAAGGGATGGCTGTGCCTCAAGGACTCTCCCGCCTCAAGCCCCCAGCGGTGCGTTCGAAACTTCTTCCAACTGGGCCTGAGCCAACAGGGTAGTCGAGGCGTTTCCGCCCAAGGCCGCGCCTCCAATGGATATCTGACCCGCATCGCCCGGTCCCGCCAACGTCGGCGCAACGGCAGTCGCCGAAGAAGCGCCCCCTCCGCAGGCCATCAACAGGATGGCGGCGAACGAGATTATGTATGCTCTGGCAATCGGTTTGGATTTCACGGACAATAACCTAGGTTTCTGTTCATAGAATTCTAGCCGCCACCGGCGGTTTTCGTATAGGTGGATCATGCCCAACAGGTTAACCGGCGAGACCAGCCCCTATCTCTTGCAGCACGCCAACAACCCCGTGGACTGGTATCCCTGGGGCGATGAAGCCCTACAGCGGGCCAAAGACGAAGACAAACCCATCCTGCTCAGCATCGGCTACTCGGCTTGCCATTGGTGCCATGTCATGGAGCGGGAGTCATTCGAGAACGAAGCCATCGCCGGTTTGATGAACGAGCATTTCGTCAGTATCAAGGTTGACCGTGAAGAACGCCCTGACTTGGATGCCGTCTACATGGAGGCGGTGCAGATGCTGACTGGCAGCGGCGGCTGGCCCATGACTGTTTTCCTCACCCCGGACGGCCGCCCTTTCTACGGCGGCACCTATTTCCCGCCGGTGGACCGCTACAACATGCCCGGATTTCCCAGGTTGTTGGAGTCGGTGGCCAACTCGTACCACAACAGCCGTGACGAGATCGACCGGGTCACTGCCCAGCTCACCGAACAGATGGGCCGGACCGGGCAGATGCCTAAGGGCGACTCTCCCCTGACTGTGGAGACCCTGCATCGGGCCTATACAACCCTGGCCACCAACTTCGACTACCAGAACGGTGGCACTGGCACCGCTCCCAAGTTTCCCCAGGCTATGAACCTGGAGGTGCTGCTCCGCTATTACAACCACGGCTACAACGACCGGGCGCTGGAGATGGTGGACCTGACCCTGGAGAAGATGGCCCGGGGCGGCATCTACGACCAGATCGCCGGCGGGTTCGCCCGCTATTCAACTGACGCTTACTGGCTGGTGCCTCACTTCGAAAAGATGCTCTACGACAACGCCCTCCTGGCCCGGCTCTACCTCCACGCCCATCAAGCCACCGGCCGGGGCATGTACCGCCGCATCACCGAGGAGACCCTCGATTACATACTTCGGGAGATGACCGGCCCGGAGGGCGGCTTCTTCTCGGCGACAGACGCAGACAGCGAGGGCGAGGAGGGCAAGTTTTTCGTATGGTCGCNTGATGAGATCGAGGCCGTGTTAGGCGCGGAAGAGGCGGGNATCTTCAATGGTTTCTTTGGCGTTCGCCAAGGCGGAAACTTCGAAGGCNAGACCATCCTGAACATCACCCAGAAAGCCTCCGAATACGCCCAGCAACACGGTGTNGATATGGACCGGCTGGTGGACGNCNTCCAACGGGGTAAGACGGCGCTATGGGCAGAGCGGGAGAAGCGGATACACCCGCTGCTGGACGACAAGGTGCTGGCATCTTGGAACGGGATGATGCTCCGCAGTTTCGCCGAAGCCGGCGCCGCACTGGAGCGTCAGGACTACGTCGATGCGGCCGTCAAGAACGCGAGCTTCTTGCTTGGTGCGATGAGTCCCGACGGGAAGCTGCTGCGCTCCTACCGGGAAGGCCAGGCCAAGCTGCCCGGCTACCTGGAAGACTACTCATTCGTGGCCGACGGTCTGCTGGCCCTCTACGAGGCTACTTTTGACCAACGATGGCTAACGGAATCTATCGGCCTGGCGGACCGCATGATCGAGCTATTCTGGGACGACGCCGTTGGCGGTTTCTACGACACCAGCGCCGAACACGACCAATTGGTGGTCCGGCCCCGGGACGTCCTGGACAACGCGCAACCCTGCGGCGGCTCGGTGGCCACCGACATACTGCTCAAGTTGGCGGTCATCACCGGGAACGAGGAATACCGCGTCAAGGCCGCAACTCCTCTGCGGACCCTGAGCGAGTTGATGGGCCGCGCTCCGGCCGGGACAGGACACTGGCTGGCGGCTCTGGACTTTTACGTGTCCTCCCCCAAAGAAGTGGTAATCATCGGCCCCAGTGACGACCCAGCCACCACCGCGCTGCTAAAAACCGTCACCGGCGCGTTCCGTCCAAACAAGGTCCTGGTCGGCGCCGACGATGCCGACGCAGCAGCAGGCTATAGCCTCCCCTTGCTGGAAGCCCGCGGCATGATAGACGGCAAACCCACCGCCTACGTCTGCCAGAACTACGCCTGCCAACTGCCAGTAACCACCCCCGAAGAGCTGGCGGCGCAGTTGGAGGGTTAGGATCGGGCATGGATCAGGTCCACAATCCTTTGGATTCCCCCGGCGGCCTGGTAAAATCAGGGCAGCTTTTTCGTGAACCGACAAGGCACCAGCCCGGCAGGAGAGACAGCAGTTTGACCAGTACGAATAAAGACCCGATCTTGGTGGTGGTTCAGTTGACCGGCGGCAACGACTACATGAACACGGTCATCCCCTACCAAGACCCGGTCTACTACGACAGCCGGAAGACGGTCGGAGTGGCCCAGGACGATGTCTTGCCAATCAGCGACGATCTGGCCTTCAACCCGGCCCTGAACGCGGTTAAGATCATGTACGACGAGGGCAAGGTGGCCGTGATTAACGGCATCGGCTACCCCTGCCCCAATCGGTCCCACTTCCGCTCCATGGACATCTGGCACACCTGCGAGCCCGAGAAGGTGGGCAACGAAGGCTGGCTGGGCCGGGCCATCCGCGACCTGGATCCCCAAGCGGAGAACGTGCTTACGGGAGTCAATTTCGGCCGCGGCCTGCCCCGGGCGATGGCTTTGACCGGCGTTCCGGTGGCCTCGGTCGCCGTGCTGGAGACCTACGGAGTCCTGACCGGAATCTCCGGCGAGCAAGAGCGCGCCGAAGCTCTGGATCTGTTCTCTCGGATGTATTCACCCATCTTGGGCACCGGCCCTGTGATGGACTACCTTGGCTCTACTGGCTTGGACGCCCTGAAGGGCGCGGATATCCTGAAAACCGTTCCCGGCCAGTACCAGTCTTCAGTGGAGTACGCCGATTCGATAATCGGTCGAAACCTTCAGGGAATCGCCAAGGTGCTGACAGCCAATCTGGGCACCCGCATCTTCTACACCCAGCAGCCGGGCTACGACACCCACGCCAATCAGGGCCCGGTGCATGGCGTCTTGTTGGCCCACCTGTCTCAGGCCGTCAGCGATTTCTATGACGACCTCAAGGAGCACAACGCCTCCGAGAACGTACTGATCTATCTGTTCACCGAGTTCGGACGGCGGGTGAAGGACAACGGTTCCGGCACCGACCATGGCGCCGGCGGGCTGGCCATGGCCATCGGCGACCCGGTGAAAGGCGGCATCTACAGCGAATTCCCGTCCATGCGCGAAGAGGATCTGGAAGAAGGCGACCTTAAGTACAACATCGACTTCCGCGGGGTCTACGGAACCGTGGCCGAGAAGTGGCTGGGTCTGGACGCCTCGTCGATCGTGGGCGGTAAATTCGAACAACTGGACTTCGTCTAAACGATATGGTTTCCATAAACACTGACAAGCCCCTGCTGGCCCACCTGCTGCGCCGCGCCGGATTCGGGGCCACCTTCCATGAACTGGACCGCTACTCGCAGCTTGGCTACGAGGCCGCCGTGGACGAACTGCTCCACCCCGAACGGCAACCGGCCATCGAAGAGGATGTTCTGGAACGGTATTTCATAGACTGGAAGGAGAGCCGCAATATCGAGGGCGCACTCACCGAGTTCGTCTACCGGATGAACGCCTATGCCGGAGGACGGCCGTTGCAGGAGAAGATCGCCCTGTTCTGGCACGGCGTGTTTGCCACCGGCCTGGCCAAAGTGCTCCACGAAAAGACCATGCTCAACCAGATCGACCTGTTTCGGGAGCACGGTTTGGGCAATTTCCGAGACTTTCTGCTGCACTTGGCCAAAGACCCGGCGATGATTTTCTGGCTGGACAACAACTTCAACCACAAAGACGCCCCCAATGAGAACTGGGGCCGGGAGCTCCTGGAGCTGTTCTCCCTGGGCGTGGGCATGGACGGCGAAGAGAATTACACTGAAGACGACGTAAAGAACGCAGCCCGGGCCTTCACTGGCTGGACCATCGACGACGACAACGTGGCCTCCATCCCCTTTGGCAAAACGCCTTGGCTTTTCCGGTATCTGCCGGAAGACCACGACGACGGCGAGAAGACTTTCATGGGCCACACCGGAAACTTCAACGGCGAAGACATCATCGACATCATCGTGAAACAGCCGGCCACCGCCCGGTTCATCTCCCGTCACCTGTACAACTTCTTCGTGGCCGACGATGTCCAGGTCCCTGCCTGGCAGCACACTCCACCGGGCGACCCGGAAGCCGTCAAGGTACTGGAAGAGGAGTACTTCCGATCCAACTACAACATCCGTTCGATGCTCCGGGTGTTGTTCAACTCAGATTCCTTCAAGTCGGACCAGGCCCGCTTCGCCAAAGTGAAGAGTCCTGCCGAGGTGGTCGTGGGCACGCTCCACCTGTTGGGCGATTTCAAGTTCCCCAAGCGGGGCATCTTCGAAGTGGCCTTGGGTTGCCGCTACATGGGCCAGGACCTGCTCAACCCGCCTTCGGTGGAAGGCTGGCACACCGGCGAGGAGTGGATCGACAGCGGAAGCCTAGTGGAACGCGTGAATTTCGTGGCCGACCAGGTCAGCGACATAGCACAGCCAGGGGTTAGAGCCATGGTCGACACCCTGCTGGACCGGGCCGTCGAACTCGATCCGGTGTCGGTCATCAACGAGTGCCTGGAATTATTGGGGCACGTGCGGTTGCACGAGAAGAACAAAGAGCACCTCGCCGGCGAAATCCGGTCGATGCTGGACCAACGCAGCGGCCTCGTGGCAGGCAGCACGGAGGAACGACTGTCCGCAGAGAAAACCGTGCTCCACACCATAAAGATGATCGGCTCCAGCCGGGAGTACCAGTTCGCCTAACTATGACCACCGAGATTCAAAAACCTGTATCAACACAGGGTCTATACAAATATCACGATGTGATCGGCCTTCTGTCTCCGGCCGGCCCCGGATTCAGCGGCCCCATGGCGGTTGCCACCGGTCCCGACGGCATGCTGTATGTGGCCAACCGGGCCAACCCCAACCAGCCCGACGGCGTGCGCATCACAAGGTGCACCAAAGACGGCGATTTCCTGGACCAGTTCGGAGTTTGGGGCGAAGGACCGGGCGAGTTTATCTGGGTCACCGATTTCGCCTTCAGTGCTCAGGGCGAGATCTACGTCGCCGACGAACATTCCCACCTAATTAGCGTCTTCGATAGAG
>NZVX01000077.1 GCA_002698265.1 Chloroflexota bacterium
TTGCCGTCTTGGGTAATTCGTCGACAAAGTTGAACCAACGGGGGGATTTGTAGCGTGCCAGGCCGTCTTGGCAGTGTTTCAGCAGGTCGTCGGCCAGGGAATCGGAGGCGTCTTGGGCGTCGTTCAGCACCACGAACGCTTCGGGTTTGATCAGTTCGTCGGAGTCGGGGCGGCCCACGATGGCGGCCTCCAGCACCTTGGGGTGTTCGATTAGGCGGCTTTCGATCTCCACCGGAGAGCACCAGATGCCGCCGACCTTCAGCATATCGTCGCTGCGGCCGCAGTAGACGTAATAGCCGTCTGGGTCTTGGAAGTAGGTGTCTCCGGTGTTTAGCCACCCGTCCACCATGGTCTCGGCCGTCTTTTGCGCGTTGTTCCAGTAGTAGGGAGAGGTCGAGTTGCCGTGAATCAGCAGTCTGCCAGGCTCTCCCACCGGCACGACGCCGTCCTCATCGTCCAAGATCTTCATCCGGTAGCCCGGCACCGGTTTTCCGCTGGTTCCGGGACGGTAGTCGTCCATGGTGTTCGAGATGAATATGTGCAATGCCTCGGTGGAGCCGATGCCGTCTAGGATCAGAGTGCCGGTCTTCTCCTCCCACCGACGGAAGATGTCCGCCGGCAGGGCTTCACCGGCAGAGACGCAGCAGCGGACCGAAGAGAAATCCCGGGCGTTCTCGTCCAATGCCCGGAGTTGAGCGGCATACAGGGTCGGCACGCCGAAATAGATGGACGGTCTGTGCTCCTCTATGATGCCGAAAGTCATCTCCGGGGATGGCCGCCAGCCGCTGAGCACTGCGGTCCCGCCGACCCACAACGGGAAAGTCATGGCGTTTCCGAGCCCGTAGGCGAAGAATAGCTTGGCGGCCGAGAAGCAGATGTCCTCTTTGGTCATTCCCAGGGTATCAACGGCGTAATGGACGCAGGTGGCGACTATGTCGCGGTGAAGGTGCACGGCGCCCTTGGGACGGCCGGTTGAGCCAGAAGAATAGAGCCAGAAGCACTCAGAGTCCGCAGTTGCCGGCGCCGGCTCCAAGATCGCGGAATAATCTCCCGAGATGCCGGACATTCCGCTGGGGCCCTCAGTACAAAACACGAAATCCGGATGGCACCCGGAGGCGGCGAGGGCGGGAGCGACTTCGGACTGGTACTCCGGCGAATAGACTAGGCCGGCGCAGTTCGAGTCCTCGATCATGAACTGGTAGTCGCCGGCCCGTAGCAGTGTGTTCAGGGGCACGGGCACCAGTCCAGCCTTGATGGCTCCCCAGAAGATGTAGAAGAATTCGGGGCAGTCTTTGACCACCATCAAGATTCGGCCACCTGGTTCCGACGTAAAGGAGCTAAGTAAGTTGCCCCAACGGTTGACCCTTTCGGCCAGTTGCTGGAAGGTGACCCGTTTGTCTACGCCGTCTTCTGGGTCGTCGGTGGCGTCCGCGTTGATGATGGCGGGGTAGCCGCCCCGTCCTTCCGCCACGTGACGGTCGATCATGGTGACGGCCACGTTAAAGACCGGGGAGTATTCGATCGTCGAAGGTGTCGACGAATGATCGACGATTACGGTGTGGTCGGCCATCGCATCACTCCTCGGGGAGACGCCAACTCAATTGAACCGGACATACTCGTAATCCCATGGCTTGCCGTCTATACCTCGCACCGGCGGGGCGATCCAGGCGGCGATCTTCCCGAGTTCGGTCACCCGGTTCATCAGGGAACCGACGAACGCTTGGTCCTCCGCCGAAGGTAGCCATGCGCCCTGCTGGGCCTGCCACTCGGATTCGGAGATGACCTCGCCATGGGGCGAGACGTTGATACCCGCCGACGTCCCGATGTGGCGGTTGAAGAACCGGTGGGGCAGAGTGAACCGGAAATCCACCCCGTGGGATTCCAGCACCCCATTCCAACGGTCGATCCCCCGTTGGGAGTCCTTGACGTAATCGTCCCGAAGCCGCTCGTTGACGGCGGTCAGGGCGGGCCAGTCTTCAAGGACGATGCGCCCGTCTTGAACCAAGTGCACCGGCCACAGGCTATCGGTCAGGCGGTGGTCGTCGTCCAGCCGTGATTCCAGATAGCGGCCCTTGAGGCCGGAGCTGAAGTAGGTTGCGGCGTTTGTGGAAATTTCTTGGCCGAACAAGTCCACGGACACGGTGAAGTGCAGGTTGATATACCGCTGCATAGTATCCAGGTCGACGGCCCCCCCTTCCCGCACCCGTTTGGGGTCTTCGCTCCAGACCTCTTTCATGACCTCACAGGTGCGTTGGACCACCCTCATGATGCCCGTCTCGCCGACGAACATATGATGGGCCTCCTCGGTGAGCATGAACTGGCAGGTACGGGCCAAAGGGTCGAAGCCAGACTCGGCCAGCGCCGCCAGTTGGTATTTGCCGTCGCGGTCGGTGAAATAGGTGAACATGTAATACGAGAGCCAGTCCGGGGTCGGCTCGTTGAACGCGCCCAAGATGCGCGGCTTGTCGGCGTCGCCCGAGTGGCGCTCTAGCAGCATATCGGCCTCTTCGCGCCCGTCACGGCCGAAATAGGCGTGGAGCAGGTAGACCATGGCCCACAGGTGCCGTCCCTCTTCTACGTTGATCTGAAACAGGTTACGCAGGTCGTAGAGAGAGGGACAGGTCGCCCCGAGGTGGTTCTGCTGCTCCACCGACGCGGGCTCGGTGTCTCCCTGGGTGACGATCAGCCTGCGGAGCGGGGCCCGGTACTCGCCCGGAACGTCTTGCCAGGCTGGCTCGCCCTTGTGGTCTCCGAAAGTTATCTTGCGGTCGAGGTCGGGCTTGGCCAGGAAGATGCCCCAGCGGTATTCCGGCATCTTTACGAAGCCAAAGTTGGCCCAGCCGTCGCGCTCGACGCTGATGGCCGTGCGCAGGTAGACGTCGAACCCGGTGCTGCGGTCCGGCCCCAGCTCCTGCCACCACTTGATGTAGTTGGGCTGCCAGGACTCTAGCGCCCGTTGCAATCGCCGGTTGCCGGACAGGTCAACGTTGTTCGGTATGCGCTCGGAGTAGTCGATGTTGGAATGTTCTATAGCCATGGCGTACTTACGTTTCTCCGGTCCCGGCATCACACCCGGCCTTTGTCGAATGGAGGTTTCGCTCCGGTGCCGTATAACTGGAGGGCTCCCTGTTCGCCAGAGGCGTTGGGGCGCTGGAAGATCCAGTTTTGCCAGGCGCTGAGCCGTCCGAATATCTTACTCTCCATGGTCTCAGGTCCACCGAAACGCAAGCTGGCTTCCATGCCGGTCAAGGCGTCGGGCGAGAAGCTAGCCCGTTCTTCCAAGGCCAAGCGTACCTCGTCCTCCCAGTCTATGTCGTCGGGGATGAAAGTGACCAACCCCAGGTCGAGGGCGGCCTGGGCGTCCAAGTCGCTACCGCTCTGTTCCCCGATGGCTTCGATGGCCTCCGGCTGGCCCAAGAACCGGCCCTCCAGACGAGTGATGCCATTGACCATCGGGAGGGGGCCGAAGTTCATGCCGGTGAGCCGTACAGCCGCAGGGGCGGACGAGGCGGCATCGTCTTCAAACTGGCCGTCCAACATGTAGCACCGGTCGGCGGCTAACGCCAGCTCGAGCAGCGTACCTGTGAAGCAACTTCCCGGTTCAATCAGTGTGACTAATGACCGGGAGCTGACGTCCAGGCGTTTGAACGTGCGCTTCAAGTACAGAGTGATCTCCCGCACCAGCCAATCTGAGGCATGTTCCAGAAAGAGATTATCGCAGGCGGCCACCAAGTTGTTGTCGCCGCGCGTGCGGAACACCCATGTACCGGCCTCGCTTTCGTTGAGCCTTAGATGCAGGATGGCGTCGTCCAACTGGCGGGCCAATGCCAACGGCCAGAACTTATCGCCTGCGGCATGGATTCCCTCGAGGCTAGGCGGCGGTGCTTCAGTCGGCCCTTCGATCAGGATGTGGGCCACTCCCAGGTCCCGGTCCAAGTCTATCTTTACGTGTTCGTAGCGGACTTGGTCGGCGGCGATCTGGCGCTCCAGGGGCGTCAGATCGATGCCTTGGGCGGTGGCGGGCCTATCGGACCCCTGGGCGGTTTCCAATGCCTTTTCGGTGACTGAATGGTCGAAGGCAGAGCGAGGGGAGAGTTGGTCCACCAGCCGCCATTCCAGGGCGCGGTTCCCCCGGATGCCCTCCGAAGTGGTGCAGAGAAAATCGGCGTGGTCGTGCCTTACCCCGCGTTTGTCCACCAAGCGGGTCAGTCCGCCGGTGCCGGGAAGTACGGCAAGCATGGGCAACTCGGGGAGTGAGACCGTGCTGGAACCGTCGTCGATCAACACGATGTGGTCGCAAGCCAGGGCCAACTCGTATCCGCCTCCCGCGGCAGGACCGTTGATGGCGCAGATATAGGTCTGGCCCGAGTTAGCCGAGGCGTCTTCCATGCTGTTTCGGGTCTCGTTGGTGAATTTGCAGAAGTTGACTTTGAAACCGTGGCCCGACTGACCCAACATCTTGATGTTGGCCCCGGCGCAGAAGACCCGCTCTTTGGCCGATGTGATAACCACCGCGCCGACCTCAGGATGCTCGAACCGCAGCCGCTGTATCGCGTCATACAACTCGATGTCCACGCCCAGATCGTAGGAATTGAGCTTTAGGTCGTAACCGGGGACCAGGGGCTGGTCTTCTTGGACGTCCAGGCTCAGCCGCGCGACCCGCCCGTCGATGTTCAGCCGCCAGTGTTTGTACTGGGCGGGATTGGTGGCGAAGTCTACGAATATGCTGGTCTCGCGACCGGTTGCGGCGCTTGTGTCGGCCATCTCGCTGCGTCCGTATCGGAACGATTTGGTCAATCTTATCAGAACAGGCGCAGAACGGACTGCATTGACAGTCGCTGGGGCCGTCAATACACTGCCGAAAAAACGGGAGAAGAAGCATGAAATACGGTTTCACCATACCTGGTAGCGGTCCACTCTCGGCGCCGGAGTCCATGCGGGCGCTGGTCCGCCGGGGCGAAGACCTGGGGTTCGACACAGTGGTCTGTCCCGACCACATAGTCTTTCCAAAGGACATTTCTTCGCCCTATCCCTACAACCCTGAGGCCGTCCACCCCGGAACTATCGGCGGGGCCTGCCTGGACCAGCTCACGGTGCTGGCCTTCATCGCGGGCCAGACCACCACGCTGCGCCTGGGCACCAGCGTCATGATCGTGCCCCACCGCAACCCCATCGTCGCTGCCAAGGCCCTGGCCACACTGGATGTGCTGTCCAACGGGCGGGTGACCTTAGGTGTGGGCGCCGGCTGGCTGAGAGAGGAGTTTGAAGCTCTAGACGCGCCATCTTTCGACGATCGAGGGGCGGTCACCGACGAATACATCCGGGCCTTCATCGAGCTCTGGACATCGGAAAGCCCCGAATTTGAGGGCAAGTACGTAAACTTTTCCAATATCCACTTCTTGCCCAAGCCGGTGCAGAAGCCCCATATCCCCATCTGGGTGGGTGGCGAAAGCAACCGGGCCATTCGGCGGGCCGCCCGCATGGGGAACGCCTGGCACCCACTGGGGACCAATCCCGCCTTCCCGCTGGGAACCCCAGAGCTGCTCAAGGCGTCAATGGACCGGTTGGCGGCACGCACCGAGCGCGAGGCACGAAACCCCAAAGACGTCGAGGTCGCGTTCCGAGTTTCCACCTTTAATCCAAACTCGAACGGCACCGAGGGGATCCCCTTTGCCGGCCCACCTGACAAGGTGGCTGAGGACATCCGCGCCTACGAAGCTATGGGGGTAACCAACCTGATCTTCGACTTGGGTGGGGTGGCCAGCTCCAAGTCCGGCGACCCCAGCGACATCATAGCCATGCTAGAGGTCCTGGCCCTGCAGGTCTGGCCCAAGGTATAGCCAACCGTATCCATCGCTACGGTCGACGCCAGAGAATTCATCGAACGCTGTCTAGCACTAGAAATTCACGACTTCCGCGTAAACAACATATCTGTTTCAACTAGTGTGCTCTTGGACCATCCTTAGGTCGCGATAGAAGATCGATTGATGACCCAGGTCATCATAAACATCTTGAGCAACGCGGAACATACCTGCGTCTCGGCACACGGACGCGGTCACATTTCGATATCGGTCTAGGAGACCGGCGGATCGACCCGGATCAGCATCGCCNATGACGGACCGNGAATACCTGCGGTCAATGTTTCGTAGGTGTTTGACTCATTTTTCACCACGAAGGAAGCGNGCCACGGTACGGGATTGGGCCTGAGCGTTTCCTANGGAATCATGGNCCAACTGGGTNGCTCTTTGTGGCTGGAGAGCGACGAAGGCTCAGGTACCACCTTTCAAATCGAAGTTCCTTCAGNGATGGACGANCAGTTGACGGAATCGCTGAGCAANTCAGGCGCTGCCGGTCTTCCGGGGGAAGCAGCCCGCTCCCNGCTTCGCCTGTTGGTGNTGGACGATGAANCGGACCTCCGGAACATCATCGTCAGGCTTCTAAAGCGAAGGAATCATAAAGTTGACGCCGCCGGCGACGGCGATGAAGCCTGGGGAAAATTGCAAGGCCAAACCTACGATTGCATCATCCTCGATCTGCGCATGTCTGGGACCGGCGGCCAAGAATTATTCCAACGATTGAGCTCGATGGATCCCGCCATGGCTGAGAGAATCATCTTTCTCACTGGAGACATGGCGAATTCCAGCACCCGTTCTTCCTTCGACCCTCTAGCCAATCTAGTTCTTCAGAAGCCGGTCTCCATCGGGGACCTTGAGCAGGCGATACCCGCGGTCACTGGAAACCTACAGCGGTAAAGGTGCGTAGCCCCCAGATCCTAAGGGATGGTAATACCCGCCTAGAAACCAACCCTATCGAGAGTTGTAGACCGGGTCCCGTTTCTCACGGAAGGCGGCCATCGCCTCGTCGTGGTCAGGGGAGGCGATGGCGATTGACTGGCGGTGTAGGTATTCCTCGAAGAACTGGCCGTGGGGCAGGTCCTGGTAGGCTGACAGCATCAGTTTGGTCTGCCGGGCGCCCTCGGAACTGAGGGCCAAGTACCGCTGGGTTAGCTTTTCAACTTCCCGGTCGAAGTCTTGGGGTCTCACCGCGTAGTCCACCAACCCGATGCGCAGCGCCTCGATGCCGTCGACGTTCTCGCCGGAGATGGCCATTCGCTTGGCCCGGCCCAGGCCGATGTACCGGGGCAGCCGGTAGGTGCCCAGCCCCGGGATGAACCCCTCTTTGGCTGCCGGTAACCCCAAAACCGCGTCTTCTGTGGCGATACGTATGTCGCAGGCCAGCGGGAGTTGTAGGCCGCCGCCCAAGGCGTATCCCTGGATGGCGCAGATGATTATCTTGTCGGAAGTTTCAAGGAGGCGCAGGGCCTGGTCCCACTGCACGAAATAGTCGTGGGGAGTCTCCTCTGCCGCCAGTTCCTTGAGGTCGATGCCGGTGCAGAAAGCCCGGCCGTTACCTCGGATGAGCACGGCCCTGGCGTGGGGGTCGTTGTGGATAGCCTGGGCCGCTTGATGCAGTTCCAACGTGCCCTGGTAATTGACGGCGTTCAGGACCTCGGGCCGGTCCAAAGTCAGACGGACCAGGTCTCCGTCTGTCTGGTATCTCGTCGTCTGCAATTCCATTGGCTTGCCTCCAGTGGGCGGATGCTCGCTATATCTGTCGGTTGTCTATTACCCGGACCGCTTTGCCCTCGCTGCGGACGATCTCTCCGGGGGCCAATATCGTCACGTCGCAGCCGATGCCCAAGGCGTTGCGCAGATTTGTCCCCAATCTCCTTCTGAGCTGCATGTGCTGGCTAGGGTCGCTGGTCGATTCGACCCTGATCTCTAGATCATCCATGTGATCGTTGCCCCGTTCCACCACCAATTGGTAGTGAGGCTCCACCTGGCCCATGGCCAGCAGCACGGCCTCGATCTGCGAAGGGAACACGTTTACGCCGCGGATGATCAGCATATCGTCGTTGCGGCCCAGGACCTTCTCCATGCGGACCGTGGTGCGGCCGCAGGCGCAGTCGCCGGGCAAGAGCCGGGCCAGGTCATGGGTGCGAAAGCGAATCAGCGGCAGGGCCCCTTTTGTGACGCAAGTGAAGACCAACTCTCCCTGCTGGTCCAAGGGCAGCGGCTCCAAAGTCTCTGTGTCGATTATCTCCGGGATGAAGTGGTCCTCGGCGATGTGCATTCCAAATTTGTGGGTGCATTCCATGGCCACCGCCGGCCCCATGACCTCGGACAGGCCGTAGATGTCCAGGGCCGTGATCCCAAGTCGGGACTCGATCTCGGTGCGCATCTCCTCAGACCAAGGCTCGGCCCCAAAGATGCCCAACCGCAGCGGCCCGGTGCTCAGGTCGTAACCGGCTTCCACCGCAGCCTCGGCCAGCACCAAGGCGTAGGAGGGAGTGGCGCATAGGACGGTCGTGCCGAAGTCCTGGAGCAGCATGACCTGCCGGGCAGTGTTTCCTGATGACGTCGGCACAACGGCCGCGCCCAGTTTCTCGACACCGTAGTGCATCCCCAGCCCACCGGTGAACAGACCGTACCCGTAGGCGTTCTGGACGATGTCATCCCTGGTTACGCCGGCCAGGGCCAATGCCCGCGCCGCCAGACCGGCCCAGATATCGATGTCGTTGGCCGTGTAACCGACCACCGTGGGCTTTCCCGTGGTGCCGCTGGAGGCGTGGATGCGGACCACGTTGGCCATGGGCGCCGCGAAGAGCCCAAAGGGATAGTTATCCCGCAGGTCCTGCTTATTGGTGAACGGAAGCCGCGCCAGGTCAGTCAGAGACTGAATGCTAGCCGGTTCAAACCCGGACAACCGCTCTTGGTAGAAGGGCACCCGTTCTTTGACCCTGCCTACGCAGTAGCGTAGGCGCTTCACTTGGAGCTGCTCCATCTCTTCGCCAGAGATGGTCTCGACCGGGTCCCAGATGGTTGATTGCAACCTTCCTCCGGGGGCAGGAATCGTGTTCAATTAAGCCAAGTATATGGGTGGTGGCGCGCGCTGGGCAAACTTATCCGGTGTTTGACCGGCCAGGCACCGGCGCATACAATTGGCCCACTCGCTTGGAGGTGGCCCCGGGGTGCCCGTTTCAGTCAAAAATTCTGAGGTCCTTTTTGCGGCTCTGAAGTCAGCCGGCATCAGCTTGATATCGGCATTGCCGGAGACCTGGCTGGTCCACCTGATGCGGATGGCCGATGACGACCCCGACATGACCCTGATCCGGTTGAACAAGGAAGAAGAGGGCGTAGGCATCTCGGTTGGCGCCCACTTCGCCGGACGGAAATCGGCCATGTTGATGCAGAACCACGGCCTGCTTACTTCGATCAACGGCATCGTCTCCGTGGCCCAACTCTACCGGGTACCCCTGTTGATGTTCATCAGCTATCGGGGCGATATGGGCGAACGGGACCCCTGGCAGACCGAGGGCGGGCGCGTCACCGAGCCGGTGCTTCAGGCCCTGGGCATCGCCTACCACAAGTTGTCGGACCCGGCCACCGTGGCCCACGAGATAGAGCAGGCCCAGACCCTGGCCCAGAGTTCGCTCCGTCCCGTGGCTCTGCTGCTGACCCGCGACCTGATGTGGGAGGAGTGATGCTGCGTGAAGAGGCATTAAAGGCGGTCTACCCACGGCTGAAAGACCAGGTGGTGGTGACCATCATGGGTGCAGTGGCGGTGGAGTTGTACAACCTGGGCCACCAGCCAAATTTCTTCTATCTGGAGCACGGCATGGGCCTGGCTTCGTCCATGGGACTGGGGCTGGCCGTGTCCCTCCCCAAGGAGAAAGTCACGGTTTTAGATGGTGACGGCTCGGTGCTGATGAACCTGGGCTCGCTAAGCACCCTGGCCCGTTACCGGCCCCCCAACCTGACACACTGGATCTTCGACAACGAAAGCTTGCTGTCCGTCGGCGGATTCCCCACGGCCACCGGCACGGGCACCGACTTGGCTGGCATCGCCGAGAAGGCCGGCGCGGAAAGCGTGGTACTGGCCGATACCATCGAGGCCGCCGAGGAGGCGTTCGCCGAGGCATCCGAGCGGAATGGCCTGTCCGTCATCGTTTCCAAAGTCGAGGCGGTGGGACCGGCATCCTTCGCCATGGACATCGGCTTGCTGGAGAACCGCTTTGAGTTCGCCCGGCATCTGGCAGGGCTGGATGGCGGTTAGGAATCAGAAATTAGATTTTGCTTCTGAGTCCGTAGATATGTTGGGGTACCGGCGGCAGATTCGTCAGGAACCTGATCACAAGGGGATCGTTTCGGAGGCCTTGGTAGTCAACCAGGATGTGACCCCCAAAGAGGCGTACGACAGAGTCCGTGAGGTGATGGAGCAGGTGGGTCTGGCGCCTGACCAAGCTGAACTCTATCCCCATGAGTTCAGCGGTGGCCAGAGACAACGGGTAGCTGTAGCCAGCGCGTTGGCTTCGTCTCCCAAGCTCATCATCCTAGACGAGCCGGTGTCCGCGCTGGACGTTTCCATTCGAGCCCAGGTGATGAACCTTTTGGTAGACCTGCAAGCCGAGACCGGCGTGGCTTTCTTGTTATTGGCGCATAACTTGGCCACAGTGCGCTATATGGCGCGGCAAACGGTGGTGATGTATCCAGGGAAGATCGTTGAGTATAGCCCCACTGAAGAGCTTTACAACAACCCGCCGCACCCCTACACCAAGGCCCTCTTCTCCGCAGCCCTGCCGGCCCATCCCGACGACCTGGGTGATGAGTTTGTGCTAATGGGAGAAGTGCCTTCGCCCATCAATCCGCCGTCAGACTGCAACTTCCATCCCAGGTGTCCCTTCGCCATGGACCGCTGCTCCGTGGAGGAGCCGGTCTTGAAATAAGTGGGCAGCGGCCACCTTTACGACTAGCTAGTCAGCCAACCGCATTCAAGCTAGCCGTTCCATCCGTCCGGGGATTTGTCCCGTTGGCCATCTCCATGACGCGCGAAGCTATGGCGTGCAGTCATGCCTCGGCCGAAGACAAGCAGAAATTGGGTATAGGTCGGGGCGAAGGTGCGTCTTGTCCGGGCTAGATGCTGCGTTGCTTGGGGTCTAGACGTTCCCTCAGCCAGTCGCCGCATAGGTTGAATGCCAAGACCACCAACATGATGGCGATACCTGGCGCGGTGGTGACCCACCAAGCGGTAGAAACGTACTCTCTCCCTTCTGCCAACATGCCACCCCAGGCCGGGGTTGGAGGAGGGATGCCAGCGCCGAGGAAGCTTAAGGAGGCCTCAACGATTATGACCCAACCCACTTGGAGAGTGAGCAGCACTATGAGAGTCGGCATCACGTTAGGCAGGAGATGCCGCATCATGATCCGCCAATCAGAAGCTCCGGAAACCTTGGCCCGGGCGATGAAGTCACGCTGCATCAGGCCCAGAACTTCACCTCGAATGACACGGGCGTAACGGGCCCAGAGCACCAAAGTAATGGCGATGATGACGTTCATCATGCTGGGGCCCAAGACCATCACCAGAAGGATGGCGAAAAGTATCAGCGGGAAGGCCAAGGTGATATCGGCCAACCGCATCAGAATGCTATCGACCTTACCGCCGTAATATCCGGCAGTTAGTCCGATCAAGGTCCCGAAACCACCGCCGATGGCCAATGCCGCGGCAGCGATGATGATTGAAACTCTGGCCCCGTATGTGATGCGAGTGAGCACATCTCGGCCAAGTGGATCGGTCCCCAAGGGATGAGACCACGAGCCGCCATCTTGCCAAAACGGGGGAATCAGCCGGTCAGACAGCCTAACTTGGTACGCATCATGAAACGTGACCAAGTCAGCCAGAATGGCCGCGAGAACGAATACCAAAATGATGGACAACGGAATGAGCGGCGCTGACTTCAGAGAAGCAAGAATCTTGGGCCATGGATTGGCCTTCCCCGGTTGAATCGCAGCGGTATTTATTGACTTGGCCATAATTACTGAAGTCTTATTCTCGGATCCAGGTATGCGTAGGCTATATCAACAACTAGGCTACTAAAGATGACGATTGCGGCTGAAATCAACACGACTGCTTGAACTACTGGGAAGTCCCTAAACACTATGCCCTGGAACATCAACCGCCCCATTCCCGGCCAAGCAAACACCACCTCCACCAGGATTCCTAATGTGATCAAGATGGCAATGTAGATTCCGCCCAGTGTAATCACGCTGATCATGGAGTTCCGGAGTGCGTGTTTCCAGATCACTTTGAATTCAGTCAGGCCCTTGATCCTTGCCAACTTGATGTATTCACTGTCCATCGCTTCCAGCATGCTGGATCGCAACAGTCTTTGAATAGCCGCAACTGTGAAGAAACCCAAGGCGAAAGCCGGCATGATGTAGTGGTCCAAGCCGCCCATGCCGGAACTGGGCAACCAACCTAGTTTTACTGTGAAGAGTTGGATCATGAGGATTCCCAGCCAAAAAACTGGAACCGCCTGACCCAATACCGCAAATCCTGTGGCTAGAGTATCGATCCATGTCCCTCTGTAGACCGCCGATAGAACACCCAATGGAATTGATATCAGTAGCACGATTACGGCCGCCGTCCCAACCAATTTGAGGGAGTTGGGAAGCCGGTCCTTGACCAGTTCGGAGACCGGAGTTTTGCTCCTGAGAGAGTCGCCGAAGCTACCATGAGCATAATCCCGGATAAACAACCCGTATTGGACAACCAATGGTTTATCCAGGCCCATGGAATGTCGTATGTCTTCCAGGGCATCCGCGCCGGCATCAGGCGGCAACATCAACAGAGCTGGATCCCCGGTCATGCGAACCATCAGGAAGATGATTATTGAGAGTGCAAAGAGGGCCAGTATGGCCTCTCCGACGCGTTTAACGATGTATCTTTGCATTCGCCACTATGCACATTCAGGTGTGGATGCGATTCTGGGGCCAGGTTGAGGCCCCCTATCTGAAACCGACACCACCCTGAAGGGATTATCCCTTCAGGGTGGTCTTAAAATTTAACGCTAACGCTGGACCAGGTTGGTGAAGCCGTCGTCCCAGACCCTCTTACCCAGGTCCCAGGACTCGATCTTGTCGTTGGTCGCGTAGGAAATATTCATGTTGCAGCAAGTGAGATGCGAGTATTGGTCATACATGTACTGGTAAAGTTCGATGCTTGCTGCTTCTACGTCAGCCGGAGCTATCCCCGCCTCTAGTGCTTCGATAAGTCGGTCAATCTCCGGGTCGTTGGTAGACGTGAACGTACCATCGGTATGGTTCAGGACACGCATCAGCCCTACGAAGCCCGCCAACGGCCGGTTGGGGGCCGCCAGGTAACCCATTCCGTTATCCAGGGTGTGCGCCAGACGTTCCTGACGGTAGGACGCGTATTCCGTAGGAATGATCTTCACGTTGACGCCGATATCAGTCAGATACGCGCCGATAGCCTCGATGAAGCGGGGTCCCTCGGGAACGTCAGCCCTGGGGTACGACCGGATCGCTATCTCTTCTCCATTGTAGTCCGACGCATCCAGCAGCCGTTTGGCTTCAACTGGGTCGAACGCAACGGCTTTCAAGGAATTATCGGTGCCGGGAGCTATGTCCGGCCAGGGATAGACTGCAGCCGGTGTGCATTGTCCTGCGAAGACGAATTCACAGATCTCTTCGCGGTTGATGGCCAGGTTAAAGGCCGTTCGCACATTGATGTCTTTCCAGATGGAGTTATCCCGCCATTGTTCGTGGAAATAGAGGCCCAATACGCTGGCCCCTTCCTTGCTGAAGATGTTGAGGCCATCAGCTTTCAGGTCGGGCGCCCGCTCTCGGGAGACGGAGATTACGTCGACCTCACCCGCCTTGAGGGCTGCAATCCTGGTGCTCTCTTCAGGGATGATGCGCCAAAGGACGGTCTTGAACCTGGGAGCGCCATCCCTCCAATGGTTGTCCAAAGCCTCCATTTCCATGAAATCGCCCTTCCGCTGGTCCACCCATTTATATGGACCGCTGCCGACAGGATTCTTGGCGAATTCGTCATTGCCTACGGACTCTGTGTAGTTCTTGGGTTGAATCAAGCCCTCAACACCTTGGATGTCCGAAATAAACCAGTTTAAGAACCCTGAAGCCGTGGAGGTGTCGATCACCAACTCGGTTGGCGAAACCACGGTGATGCTGTCTTGGTCAGCAATCGCGGCTTTGACGGTGCCTTTGTACGAGGTGATCGAATCCTCGCTGGTAACCAAGCCGATCGAGAATTTGGCGTCTTCGGCAGTAAGTTGGTCCCCATTATGGAACTTGATGTTATCCCTCAAAATGAAGGTCCATTTCCTGGCGTCGGGAGACATGGACCACTCTTTGGCAGCTCCGGTGGTTTTATCCACTTCACCCGCGTCATTGGTGCCGGTCAACGCGTCGTAGAGGAAACGCATGTAGGCCTTACCGAAGGCGAATTCCTGCCACACGCTCGGGGTCTCGTTGCCCATGTCTGTGATGGCGATGGTCAGTTTACCGGTCGGTTTGACCACGGCCGGTACCGTTGGAGCGGAGGTGGGAACCGGAACGCTGGTTGCTGACGACCCGCTGCTGGGCGCCTGGGCTGGCGGCGCGGTAGTCGGTTCTGCAGAAGACCCGCAGGCCACTGCGACGACAAGCATCGTCGCAGTCAGCACGGCGATGAGAAACGGAACACGGAATAGTCGGTGCCTAACCATTTTTGCTCTCCCCAATTTCTACGTTTTGCCGAGAGTTAAATCCCAACCAGTACGGCAAGCAGACTGCCACATTCAACTTAGTGGAGTGCCCACAGTAAATGGTCTCGGGAAGACTAAACGGTATGCGTAGTTAAGTCAACAAGAATCGACCGTTCCTAGCTCTAACCAAGACTCTACAGGTGACGAGATCATCCGATTGCCGCGGATGGTGCGGACAGGCTTGACGTGTACTTCGGCGAGGAATGGCCTACAAGCTAGTCCAGGGCAAACGGCCGACCGTTCAACGTCAACGTCTCTTCAAACGGAGTGGGATTGGCCACTGCGGCCCTTACCCAGCAGCCGTTCTTCGCATTACGCAGCATGGCCGCCACCCTGGCAGGGTCGTCGGGCGATTCGATCTCGTACCTGGTTTCAACCTTGGGCGCCGTTGCCTCGATGGTCCCGGCTAAGACCGACCCGGTTAACGCGAAGTGGACCGATGCCTCCGCCCGTACCTTGGTGATCTTCACTTTCATCAATTGAGAGTACCTCTCAATTTGGGTCATCTCTCAAAATAAGATCGAAGCGGCGAAGTAATGCAGGGGAGCGGGCGCGGACCCACTGCCGCCGATGCTCTCAGGCTCGTCGCACATGATCTCGAAACCGCGGACCTTGCCCCGCCGCAGCATGTGCCCCAGATCATCGACTTCGCACTCGATAACCGTGGACCGGTGACTGGCGCCTGGTGGAAACGGGTCGTAATTGGGACCTGACTCTGTGGTTATGATTCACCTCTTTTACTTTGTTAAGCTGTGTAACGCGGAGACATCTTAAAGATAGTTGCAACCGATTTCCACCCGAGAAACGCCCATGGGAAACGCCGCTACAAAACCGCCTCGGCCACCTTTTCTATGGATTCCCGGGCCGATTTCTCATCGGTGGTGTTCAACATGTGGACCACTCGGTTGGCGCCGGCGTCGGCGAACCGGCGGTTCATCTCCCGGTCAGGAGGCGCGTCCCACATGGTGACGTTGAAAGTCGAGGCGTCCCGGCCCCGCTCGGTCATCATCTCCTCGATGTGCTTCCGGGCGCCCGACAGTTTGTCTGGGTCCTGATACTGGGAGGTGTTGCGGGCCCTTGGCAGCCAGCCGTCGCCGTAGTTGGCGATGCGGCGGGCGGCGCTCTCGAGCTCGCCACCCACGAAGATCGGCGGATGGGGTTTCTGCACAGGCTTGGGAGAGCACACCAGCGGCGGAAAATCGATGTATTCGCCGTGGTACTCGGTGATGTCGGTGGTCCACAGTTCCTTCATCACGTTCACGTATTCCCGGGTCTGCTTCCAGCGGTGAGGGAAATCCACGCCGAGGATCTCGGATTCGCCCCTTAGCCAACCAGCGCCCACGCCGAACAAGAAACGGCCCTCTGATATCTGGTCCAGGGTCGCCACCTCTTTGGCCAGTCGAATGGGGTTGCGCTCGGGAACCAAGCAGATACCGGTGCCCAGCTTGATCTTCTTGGTGACGGTGGCCGCCCCGGCCAGGAAAATGAGCGGGTCGACGATCTGGTTGATGCCGCCTTCGGTGTAGAACCTAGGAACCCCCCCCTGCCGCCCCAAAGGCGGGTCTACCTTGAAGTCGACCGGGATAATCCCATGCTCCGGCGCCCACAGTGACTCGAAGCCCAGCTCCTCAACAAGCCGGGCTAAGTCGATAGTGTTGAAATCGTGTTGGGTCATCAGTAAGGCAATGCCGATATCCATAATTCTCCTAGAGGTCTGATGCTATATAAGCGCCGCCAATTCAAAAGCCCTCCCTACGCCACTGCAAAGGAGGGCTTATGATACCGGTTTCGTGGAGTGTTAGTTCGCGGCGAGATTTACGGGAATAGTTGCTCGCCGGAGTCTGCGTCGGTGACGGTGATGGCCGCGACAGGACAGTTCTCGGCGGCCTCCAAGATCAGTTCCTCAGTGTCGCCATCGGGGTTGGCGCCCACCGCCTGCCGTTCATCGTTCAGCTCAAATGCCTTGGTGGCGATGGTGATGCACATCGCATTGCCCACGCAGATATCGTGGTCAACGGACACCGCAATTTTTCTTGCCATGGTGTTTTTAACCCCGCAGATAGAGCGTTTTGGTCGGCAAGGTCAGGCCGAAATCCAGCCTGATTGCCAGGATGGGCGCATTCTATCAGCGGGGTAGTTGGCGGTCAACCGAGTGCGAGGGACTTTGGGGCAGCCCCACTTCGGCCTCCGGAAGGGTATCGGTGGCCCACCCGGCAGTCTCGGCAGCTTTCTCCTTAGGTGAAGGATCGGCCGGCTTGCTTCTGTGTCCGGCGTATCCGGTGATGGAGGACTTATTATCCGCCATCCCTTCATGGACGGGATATTTGCCATTATGTGATTTCTCTCTTTGCATAGTCTCTAGCCCACGGCATCGTAGGCTTTGGATAATGGGATTTTGTGTATCTGTTCCACGAACACTTGGACCACTGCGATGCGCTGTTCCGAAGGCGACCCGCCAGAGATGCCAAATTTCCCGTACATCGAAGCTGAGTGTTCCTCTATTTGGGCCTGGCCCGGGCGTAGGGTCTCGCAGATGAGGTCATCGTCGTATCCACCAGCGCAAATATGTCTTGCTCCGTCCCGCTCAACTCTGTGCCTATCGCCCCGGAATACTTGCAGAATAGCGGGGCCGTCCTCTGAATGATTCCCGAGTCCATCACCGTATGCCCTCCGTAAACGGATTCCACTTCCCGCACCAGCCCTGCGATATCGGAGATGGAGTGCTTGAGCAAATAGGCCTTGCGGCCCACTCCGTTTCGCATCAGGTCAGCAACGAAAGATAGGTCCTCATAAGCCGAAATTATCACGATAGTCGTTTCGGGGTGCCGCTGACGTATCTGATGGGTCACCTTGATGCCGTCGACCTTGGGCATCATAACGTCGAGGATGGCCACATCCGGCTCTGTTTCGGCCGCACTCCAGACCGCTTCCGCCCCATTTGACGCCATCGCCACGACCTGCATGCTGGACTGGTCTTCGATTATCCGCTTGTAGGCGACCAGCATGAATTCAGAGTCGTCGGCGATCAGGACCCGTAGTTCCCCCATCTATGTCACTCCCGTCAATCGTCCGTCTATTCAGAGCGGCTGGGGATCGCGTTGCCAGGCACCGGCATTTACCCTCGGGCTTGACGGTTCAGCCCTACATCAGTTCTAGAGAGATTCCGTCTTAATAGCAACATGTGAAGCTAGATCTGGCCCGCACGACGAGTCCCAGGCTAGGGGGCCAGAGAAATTAGCGGGGTCTGGCCATGGCCAGAGGGCTTCGTTCCATCAATGGATGCGCTTTGCCGCCGACCATCAGTTCCGACGTCATTTCGCCCAAGACTGCTGCCATGAGGAAGCCGTCGGTGCTGGGAACAGCCAGGTAGATGCCGTCGATTCCCGGCAACTGCCCGACAAGGGGGATCCGGGCTGGGGTAGAGGCTGCGAACGCGGCGATCGTCTCGACTCCGGAAGCGTGGAATCCGGGCAGTATCTCCGCCACTTGCGCCAACAACCATGCTCGCGCGTCGTCTGAGGGCTTGGCATCGAACCCAGCGGGATCGAAACGGCTACCGGCGTGCACCTTTCCGTCCCTCCGGCAAACGATGTTCACCCCGTTCCAACGGACGGCGCAGTTCAGGGGTGTAGCGGACCCTAACTCGAGGTGCAGTTTCTGAAGTCCATAGGGCTCCACTGGCAGGTCGTAGCCCAGCCATTTGGACACAGCTTGACCCGTCCAAGCCCCAGTGGCCAGAACGACCGACGAACACTCCAGGGAGGTACCATCTTGGAAATTTACGCCCACGATGCGCCCGCCGGAAACTGTCAATCCCGATGCCTGTTTCTGGCGCAGAATAGTTACCCCTTCAGCTTCAGCAGCGGTTGCGAAGGCCGACATGAATAGCTTGGGGTCCATCTGGATACAGTCTTGGTGGAGGGTCCCGCCGATGATCGAATCTGAGAGATTGGGCTCGATCTCTCTGGCGGATCGGCCGTCCACCCATTCGGCTTTTAGTCCGGCGGCGTGCAAGCCGCTCAGTACCTCTCGGGCGGCGCTCTCCTCTTTTTCATTCACCGCCGCATAAAGGTAGCGGACGTCCTGGTCCCCAAACTCGTCGCCGCCGGTCTCTTTGATCCGGGGAAGATACTTGCGCCATAGGGCGAGACTTTCCGCCCCCAGAGCTATCTTGTAGGCGTCATCATCGCCCGACGCGGGCTGGACGTTTCCCGCCGAGTTACCCGTTGCCCCCGATCCCGGCCATTCCTGATCTATCAGCGTAACCGGCACGCCCATCCCAGCCAGACGGTACGCCACGAAACAACCAACCACCCCGCCGCCGACCACGGCTACGGTCCCATCCAGGTTGTTCTGTGGGATGGTCATGGTCTACTCGGGCCTAACGTCGATGACGACCTTGCCGATGACTGCGTGCTCGACGGCCAGATGGGCGTCTTTCAGTTGCTCCAGAGAGAAGTGGGGGCCGGAGAATGGGGCCAACTTGCCTTGTTCCAGCCATGACGTGATGTCTGATACCGCTGCGGCCTTGGCCGTATCGGGCATGTCATAAACCAAAACCATGCGTACGGTGACGTTGGTGGCGTTGAACTTTAGAGGGACGGATGGTGTCTGGGCGCTGCCACCGGAGTAGACCGCCAACACCCCAGACCGCTTTAGGACTTGCTGGCTCACTGCGAAATTAGCCGCCATATCGACCTCTACCACCACGTCGACCCCGGCGCCGCCGGTGACTTCCATGATCTTCTCGGACGTATCCCCCGCACGGTAGTTGATGGTGTGGTCGGCCCCGGCATCCCGGGCGATCTGGGCCTTCTCGTCGGAACTTACGGTGCTGATGACCGCCGCTCCACCCAGCTTTGCCAGTTGGACCGCATAGTGGCCCACGGCGCCCGCTCCGCCCGTGACCAGGACTGTCTTGCCGATGACCGGGCCGTCGGAAAAGACACACCTATGGGCGGTCATGGCCGGTACGCCCAGGCCCGCGGCCACCGCGAAACCGGTGTTGTCCGGTAGGCAGACGGCGTGCCCGCTGGGCTGTACGGTGTATTCGGCGCCGGTGCCGAAGGGCCTCCCAAATTGCGACTCGAACAACCAGACCCGATCGCCGATGCGTGATCGGTCAACTCTGGAGCCCACGGCGTCAATCACCCCAGCCCCGTCCTGGTTGGGTATGACTCTGGGAAATTCGATCCGGTTGGTTAACCCCTGGCGGCGTTTCCAGTCGGAGGGGTTAACGCCCGAGGTAATCACCCGTACCCGTACCTCGCCTGGCCCCGGATGCGGGTCGGGCATGTCGCCGTATTCGAGGACGTCCGCGCCGCCGTTCTGCTCGTACCAGACTGCTTTCATGACTAGGCCCGCGAGGCGTAGTCGGACTTAGCGCGGTCGATGGCCTGCACCCTACCAGCGCTCAGGACTTCTTGGTGTTCGTAGGCCCACTGGTTGGAAGCTGAGGTGCTGATGGTCGTGCCTTGGAACTGGGGCATGACGTACCGGGCCAGAAGCTCGAAGCTGTGGAGGACCTGCTCGCGCTGCGCCCAGTCGATCGTCTGGACCATGAAGCCTCCGAAGCCTCCGCTCCGCTCTTCAAGCCTGCGAATGCCGGCGATGCAGTCGTCAGGGTCGCCGATGATCCAGGAGCCGTTGTCCACCATGGCGTCGATTATCTTGTCCTGAGGGCCGTCGATCACCGGAGGCCGGCCCATGGTGTGCTCAAAATACTCACCCTGGTATCGGCCCGCGCCCACTCGTGCTTGTGCGAAGGCCTCTTTCCGCGTCTCGGCGAGGTGCACGGGAATAACTAGACGCCAGTCGTCCCGGTTGACCACTTTGTTGTGCTCGGCGGCCGATTCCTCGGCAACGTTCCACAGAGCTGCAAGGTCAGATTCCGGAGCGCCCGGGTCCCGGGGCCGGGTGATGGTCAGCACCGACGCGCCGTACTTGCCGGCCAGGGCAACCCCCGCCGGAGACTGAACCGAGGCCACGGAGATGTGCATGTGTGGCTTGGTGTAGGGACGGAGTTGGAGCATAGCTTCGCGTAACTCGAACCAATCGCTCTTGTAGGTGATGGGCTCGGATTCAGTCATCAAGCGCAACACGAGGCCGAAGGCTTCATCCATACGCTGGCGCTGCGTCCTGGGGTCGATTCCTAGCATATAGGCGTCGCCGGGAAGCGCGCCGGGGCCCACGCCCAGCATCACCCTTCCGTGGGTCATATGGTCAAGCTGAACCATCCGGTTGGCCACCATGAAAGGATGGTGGTAGGGCAGGCTGATTACACCGGTGCCCAGCTTGATATGCTTAGTGCGGTCGGCGGCCACGCCGATGAAGATCTCAGGGGAAGAAATAGTCTCCCAACCGGCGCTGTGGTGTTCGCCGATCCAGGCTTCATCGAAGCCCAGGTGATCCAGCCACTGCACCAATTCCAGGTCTCGGTCGATGGCCAATGTGGGATTTTCACCAACCCGGTGGAAAGGTCCCATGAATATCCCGAATTTCATCCGCTCTGGTAGAGCCATGTTGTTCTACTCTCCTATCTGTTTAGCCCACGGCAATGCCACCTTCCGGTAGACATAAAATGGCTGCGGTGGGTGATTGGGCGCATTATAGCCGTACCCCATCGGCGTTGTCACCGATAGGAACAGCCGGCGTAGCCAGCCGTGGGCCAAAGTCCGATTGACGCGGCCCCGCACCGGTAGTAATCTACTGCCTGCCCTTGGGCACTAGGCCCGCACCGGAACAGACATCTATTCCGGAACATCAGTTAGAACTTGGAGGACTTTTCATGCCGTACGAAGGACTAATCGCAGAGACCGTGCTCATCAATGGCCATGAAGGAGACCAGATCGATGCCTACCTGGCCCGCCCCCTCGGCGCCGGCCCCGTCGGCAGCGTGGTCTTGATTCATCACATGCCGGGTTGGGACGCAGCCTCCAAAGAGATGGCCCGCAAGCTGGCCTACAACGGCTTTGCCACCATTTCTCCCAACCTCCACTTCCGCGAGGGGAAGGGCGAACCCACCGCCAATAGCACCAGCATCCGCGAGGCTGGCGGGATGCCCGACGTTCGCACCATGGGCGACGTTGCAGCCTCGATGGCCTACCTGCGCAGCTTGCCATATGTCAACGGCAAGGTTGGGCTGATAGGGTTCTGCTCCGGTGGACGACAGACCTATCTGGGCGCCTGCACTCTGGACAACGTCGATGCCGCAGTGGACTGCTGGGGCGGCGGGGTGACCAAGGGGAACGACGAACTATCCCCCGCAATGCCAAAATGGCCCATCGAATTCACCGAGGGACTGGATTGCCCCCTCCTTGGTCTATTCGGAGACCAGGACGGCAGACCATCGCCTGCCGATGTGGCTGAGACCGAGGCAGAGCTGAAGCGTCTCAACAAGAACTACGAGTTCCATATGTATCCTGGCGCCGGCCACGGCTTCTTTGCCGTTGACCGCCCCAGCTACCACCAAGAATCCGCCACCGACGGCTGGCAGAAGGTGGTCTCTTTCTTCGGGCAGCACCTGAGCTAAACCTGAGGACGAACAAAAAGAGCAAAAAGAGGGCTGCCGACAGGCAGCCCTCTTTCGTCATCCTGTCCCTCCGCGGAAGGATAGAATGACGGCGGCCGCAGGTGCGAGTTGAAAACCCGCTCGTTTGTCAGGGATTGCAGATTAGGCCAATCACTCCAAGCCCAATCCTCCGTTTTTCTGGGAGTCCGTTCGACTCGACTAAAATGGTGTTGTGGAAATGGGCAGGTTTTTAACCCGCGCCTACGTATCCTCCCTGATCGTCATTCCAGCCATCGCCTCAACCACAAGCCCTTGCGAAATCGTCCGTTCCAGCGGATTATGTATCCAGTATTTTCTCTGCCGGTCAGAATAATCACGGACTGGCAACCTTGAAGGAGAGACCATGGCTGAGATTGTATTGGGCCTTGGCACTTCCCACAGTCCCATGTTGAGCCTGCCAGGTGACATGTGGGGCGAGTACGCGGCCCGCGACAAGACCAACCCGATGCTGCTGTCCTTGGAGGACGGATCGACCAAGACCTACGAAGAACTGTTGGAGACGGCCGACCCGGCCATCGCCACCAAGTTGACCCCTGAGATTTTCCAGGCGCAATACGAGGCCTGCCAAAGGGGTCTAGTTGCCTTGGAGGAGGCGATGATCGATGCTAACCCCGACGTGGTGGTTATCGTCGGCGACGACCAGGAAGAGCTGTTCTTCGACGACAACATGCCCTTGTTCTCGATTTACTGGGGAGAAACCATGCATCTGACGCCCAGGGGCCAGGGCGAGAATGTTCCCCCCGCGACCAGGGCCTCATCGTGGGGCTATGGCACTGAGGAGATGGACGTCCCGGTTGACTCGGCGCTCAGTCTGCATCTGATCGAGAAATTGATCGATGACGACTTCGACATCGCCCAGTCACGTTACATGAACAAAGAGGCGGGCGGGACCGTTGGGCCCATCGGATACCTGAAAGAGCCCATCGTCACCGAGCGCCGGCCCCAGGCCATGCCCCACGCTTATTCGTTCGTGGTTAAACGGATCATGAACAACAAGATCAGGCCCATCGTGCCGATCACCCAGAACACCTTCTATCCGCCCAACACGCCCAGCCCCAAGCGCTGCTACAACCTGGGCCAGGCTGTGGCCAAAGCGATCAAGAACTGGGACAGCGACAAGAAAGTCGCGGTGATCGGCTCTGGCGGTCTCAGCCACTTCTTGGTGGATGAAGAGATCGACCAATTGGCCCTGAAAGGCATGAAGGAAAGAGACGCCGATCTGATAGCTTCTTTACCCAGGTACCGACTGAACTCGGGCAACTCGGAGATCCTCAATTGGATCACCGCTGCGGGAGCCTGCGAGCATTTGGACATGGAAGTGGTGGAGTACGTTCCGGTCTACCGCTCTCCCGCCGGCACAGGCGGCGGCTGGGGATTTGCCATCTGGCAATGATCCCACCGGCATGATTGAAGCTTAAAGAACGGCCCGCCCGGATGTTTAGTCTAGGCGGGCCGGTCTGAGTCTGGAATGATTTCGGCTTTCTGTGAGGATAGATAGATGCCACAGGCCCCGCGCGACGAATGGGTGACGGTTGACGGCTTGAGCTTCCATTACCGGGACTGGGGCGGATACGGCCAGCCGTTGTTGCTGCTTCACGGTCTGGCTTCCACCTGCCACATCTGGGACATGGTTGCACCCATCCTCGCCGAGAACCATGCCGTCATCGCTCTGGACCAACGTGGCCACGGTGAAAGCGCCAAGCCCAACCATGGCTTTGACTTCGCCTCGGTGACCCAAGACGTGCTGGGTGTCATCAAGCACCTCGGCAGAGCGGCCCCCGTAGTCGTCGGACACTCATGGGGTGGCAGCGTCGCCCTGGAACTGGCGGTCCGGGCCCCGGAGTCGCTGAAGGGCATGGCCTGGGTTGACGGAGGGATGATTAACGCCTCGGCCCGGTACTCCAGTATTGAGGACGCCAAGGTGGAGATGTCGCCGCCCGACTTCACCGGCGTGAAGCTAGAGGATTTCAAGGAAAGGGTGCGTAACCGGCATCAGGGCGCCGGGATGGCACCAGGGTCGCACGACGTGGTCATGGCCAACTTTGAGGTCCTGGAAGACGACACCATCCGCGCCCGCCTCACTCGGGCTAACCACCTGAGAATCATCGATGCCCTGTGGGACCACCACCCCGCCGAGCTTTACCAGCAGGTAAAATGCCCCGTGTTGATTATGCCGGCTCGTCAGCAGAGCGATCCAGCCACCCAGGACCGCGGTCAGCGTCGGTTTATGTCGGTGGACGAAGCGGAGCAGGAGTTGCCCACTAGCAAGACCGTATGGCTAGAGGACTGCATCCACGACGTGCCCATCCAAAGGCCGGAATTGGTGGCGGACCTATTGGCCAGTCACGTGGCGGACGGGTTTTTCGGCTGACGTCATTCCGGCGAAGGCCGAAATAACGGTGAGGTGGCGCAAAGAATTCCCAAAGGAGTTTAAATATGGCCCAAGTGGACTACTCGGCCCTAGACGACCCCAACATATCCATGAACTCCTTCTTCCCTCGGCAGGGCTGGACGCCCACTCCCGAGGGTGTGCAGGACTATACCGTGAACGTCGGCGACGACATCGGTCTGTCCTGTCGGTTTTTCTCCTACGGCAATAGCGCTCCCACGATCTTGTTCTTCTATGGCAACGGCGAGACGGCCATCGACTATAACTCCATCGCGCCGTTCTACAATCAGATCGGGCTCAACTTCTTCGTAGCCGACTACCGAGGTTATGGGAAAAGCGGCGGCTCGCCGTCGTTCACAACCATGCTCTCCGACGCCAGTACCGTGTTGGAGGCCATGCGGATCGTGTTGGGAGCCAGCGGCTATCAGGGGCCAGTCTATGTGATGGGCCGCTCCATGGGGAGGCATTCGGCATTCGAACTTGCCGCCAAGGAAGACCCGGCGATCAACGGCGTAATCATCGAAAGCGGACGGCCTAGCCTCGGACAGTTCACCGGAGGCTTGGTCCCGCAACAGGCCGATGAGCTGGAGGAAGCCTACCGGGCCAAGGCTGCGTCCATCGCCATTCCGGTCCTGGTGATCCACGGCGAGATGGACGCCCTAGCGCCCCTGGACGACGCCGAGGAGATGTTCCGAAATTTCGCGTCCACCGAGAAAAAGATGCTAGTGATTCCCGGTGCGGGCCATAACGACCTGCTCTTTAAGGGACTGGACGAGTACTTCACCGCCATCGGGGATTTTATCTTCGGGTAGACCATTGGAATTGGAGACCCAAACATGAAAGCAACCTGCGTGACCCACATCGGCGTGTGTGTCCGGGATATGGCAGAATCCTTGGAATTTTACCGGGACGCCTTGGGTATGAAGGTCATCGGCGAGAAGATTACCGACATCACTGAGGGCGGCACCCAAACGGCGCGGCTGGATAACTACGCTCTGGAACGCCATACTCGTCATTGGGTCAGCCTGGCTTACGGCGATGACCTGACCCCCACGTTGACCCTGACCAGCCATCCGGGTGAGAAATCCGACGGCACACCCATCATGCTTGACCAAGTGGGCATCAGCCACATATCCTTCGGCGTCGCCGACGTGGCTAGCTTGGCCGACGAATTGGTGGCCAAAGGGTACCCACTGGCCGGGTCCAGAGAGTCCTACACCGATGCCAACGGCGAGATCCGGAGCATCTATGTCCGCGACCCTGACGGCATACTGGTGCAGTTCAACACTCCATAGTTCCAGATTGATTGGCAACAACCAACCGATGACATCAAACATAAGGAATAGAAAAAATGGTTAAGATGACCGGCGGCCAGGCTTTGGCCAAATCCCTATACCGGGAGGGCGTCCGAGTGATATTCGGGCTTCCCGGCGTGCAGCTCTACCATATGATGGATGGCCTTTACGACGAGCCCGGCATCCGGTTCATCACCGTCCGCCACGAGCAGGCCACCGCCTACATGGCCGACGGCTACGCCCGCGCCAGCGGAGAGATCGGCACCGCGTTGATGGTGCCCGGGCCCGGACTCCTGAACGCATCGGCGGGTGTTTCCACCGCCTACTCGGCATCCTCACCGGTGCTGGTGGTCTGCGGACAGATCGAGCGCGACGAGATCGGCGGCGACCGAGGTATGCTCCACGAGGTGAACGACCAACTGGACGCCATTCGCCCGGTCACCAAGTGGGCCCACCGCATCATGGACCCGGCGGAAGTGCCAGAGGCCGTGCACCAGGCCTTCTATCACCTCAAGAACGGCCGTCCCCGCCCGGTGGAGATCGAGATCCCTCCAGAGACGCTGGCGGAAGTCGCCGATGTGGAACTCCTAGAGCCAGAAGCGCCCCGTCCAGCAGCGGCCGGTAAAGAACAGATCGAAGCGGCGGCAACAGCCCTGGCCGGCGCGTCCAACCCACTCATCTGGGCCGGTGGCGGAGTCATATCCGCTCAAGGCACTGAGGCTCTGACCAAACTCGCCGAGTTCCTCCAGGCCCCGGTTGTCACCACCGCCGAGGGCAAGGGCGCCATCTCGGACCACCATCCCCTGGCCCTGGGCGCGCTTTGGCTGCGCAACGACACGATTGCCAGAGAACAATTCGGTCACGACGTGATTCTGGCCGTGGGTACCAGGCTGGTCACTTCTCAGTGGCTGGACGGCCAGCAGGTCGTGCAGATCGACGTCGACCCAGAGGAGATCGGCAGACATTACGAGAACACTCTCAGGGTGGAGGGCGACGCCCGTCTGACCATGGAAGAGCTGCTCGCCGCCCTATCGGCTAAGACCCAGGCCAAGGCGGACCGGACTACCGAAGTTGCGGAGCAGAAGGCCCAACGCTCCGAGGACATCATTAAGGTCGAGCCTCAAGGGGAGCTCCTGGAAGCCGTCCGCCGGGCCATGCCCGAAGACAGCATCTTGATCTCAGGTATGACCCAGATGGGCTACTACAGCCGGGCCCACTACCCGGTCTACGAGCCCCGGACGTTCATCACTTCGTCCTACTCCGGAAACTTGGGCTACGCCTATCCCACCGCGTTGGGCGCCAAAGTCGCCCAGCCGGACAAGGCCGTGGTCTGTCTTTCGGGAGACGGTGGCTTCATGTTCAACTCCCAGGAGATGTCCACCGCAGTGGCCCACAACATCAACGTGGTTGTGGTGGTCTTCAACGACAACGCTTACGGAAACGTGAAGCGCGACCAGGTGAACCAGTTCAACGGCCGGACTATCGGCGTCGAGCTCCACAACCCCGACTTCGTGAAGCTGGCGGAGGCCTACGGGGCCAAGGGCTTCGTTGCCAACGGACCGGCCGAGTTGGAAGCCACCCTAAAAAAGGCGTTGACCCTGGAAGCCCCAGTCCTGATTGAAGTGCCGGTCGGCCCCATGCCCTCGCCGTTCTTCAAGGCGCCGTAGATAGACCTTCGGGCCTGCTTGACATGAAAATCGGAAGGCCCTAGCCTTCGAGTAATATCAGGGTAAAAACTGGCCGGGCAAAGGTGACCGATGACCACAACCGAAAAAGCCAAACTGATCGTCCTGGATCCCACGGCCGCTCCCCGGGAGATGGTGCAAGCCATGGCCCCAGCGCTGGACGGCCTCGGCGGGCAGTCCCTTGGGTTCCTGTGGAACAGCAAGCCCAACGGCGACCTGCTCTTCGAACGGCTGGAGAAGCTGCTGCGGGAGAAGTACGAGATTGCGGACGTGGTCTACAAGCGCAAGCCCACGGCTTCCCTTCCCGCCACGGATGCAGTGCTCGAAGAACTGGTCGGTTCCGTACAGGCGGTGATCGTCGGCCTGGCGGATTGAGGGTCCTGCACGTCGTGGAGTATCCACGACGCGGTGGAACTGGAGAAGCGGGGCGTCCGCACTGTGGTGGTCGGAACGGACCGATTCAGACGCCTAGGCGAGGTTGAGCGGCATTCCCTCGGGATGGCGGAACTGACCATGGCCATCGCCGAACACCCCTTGGGCGGTTTGCGGGCCGAGGCGCTGCTGGCCAAGGCCGACGGTCTGCTGGAGCAGGTGGTAGAAGGTCTGACCGGGAGCCGCTAAGCAGGCCTCCACTGGAATGACAACCATGGGCGGCCCGAAAAAGGGCCGCCTTTCTCGTTATTGAGGCACACTTTGAGTGATCTAATCTCCGAATGCATGGAAGTTGACGACGATTTCGAGGCTATTCAGTCCCTTTATCTAGAGCGCGGCTGGACCGATGGCCTCCCGATTGCCCCGCCGACGCTGGAACGCGTGGAAGCCATGCTGGCGGCGACTCCCCTGAGTCCACAGGACATCATCGGTGAGATTCCGCCAAATTGGGGGTCGGCGACGGTGGAAAAGCTGGCTGTTAACGCCGTGATGGCCGGGTGCCGGCCGGAGTACCTGCCGGTGGTGATCGCCGCTGTCGAAGCCATGTGCGACGAAGTGTTCAACCTCTATGCCATCCAGGCCACGACCCACCCCTGTGCCCCGCTGATCATCGTCAATGGACCCGTCTGCGACGACCTCGGCCTGCACGGCGGTTCCGGCGCCTTCGGCCCCGGTTGGCAGCCCAACGCCACCATCGGCCGTACGGTCCGGCTGGTGCAACTGAACGTGGGCGGGGCCTATCCCGGGGTGGGAGACATGTCTACTCAGGGCGCGCCCTCCAAGTACACCTACTGCGTGGCAGAGAACGAAGAGGCCAACCCGTGGGAGCCTTTGCACATCGAGCGGGGGTTCCGGGCCGATCAGAGCACGGTGACAGTTTTGGCCGGTGAGCCGCCCCACAACATCAACGACCATTCGGGCAGCACCGCCGAAGACATACTGACCATCATCTCAGGGGCCATATCCATAACGGGGGCCAACAACGCCTACACCGGCGGCGAGACCCTGCTGGCTTTGGGCCCGGAGCATGCCGCCACCATCGCCGGCGACGGCTTTGGCAAGCGGGAGATCAGAGAGTGGCTGCACCGGAACGCCCGCATCCCACTGGAGCGGTACACCCACGAGACCATGATGGAACGGTTCCAGAAGATACCCGACGGCCCGGTGCCCATGGTAGTGGATCCGGACCTACTGATGATAATCGTCCTGGGCGGCCCCGGAAAACACTCCTCTTGGGTGCCAACCTTCGGGGGAAGTACCCACTCGGCAACCAGAGAGATACGGCGGGTTGAGTAGGCCTGACGCGTCTAGCTTCACCTTGGGAGTACGATCGATGCCAGATGGTCCCAAAATTGATCTCATCGTGCCGCGTAATGAAAAAATTCCCTCTTTCTACCAAGCGGCTGACCAGATGGGATTTCACGCCCTATGGTTCATCGAGACGCTGTTCAGCCGGAGGCGGCCCAGACAGGGATGGACCTTTCTCGGGCGCGGAGACGGCATGAGCGCCCTGCTGGCCGCCGCAGCGGCAACATATCGAGTATACGCCTGGGGGCGGCGCTGTTTGGGAATCCGGACTCGTTATTGTCTCTTGCCACGGAAACAACCAACCTAGACATCCTTTCCCACGGGTGGTTGAACCTGGGACTGTCCCAGCACAGCTGGCCCGACGAAGGCGTATCGGAAGGCCGGCGGTCAAGGATCGGTGTCCGCTTGAAAGAGACTATAACGCTCCTGAATCGGTTGTGGAGCGAGGATGAGGTCTCGTTCAAGGGCAATCATCACCATCTGGAAAGGCCCACCGATGTCAGGCCGTTCCAAGAAGGGGGTATCCCGCTCATTGTCGCCGGGGTTACCAGCCTGGCGGTTAACCTGACCGCCACCTTGGCCTATGGCTGGGTCCACCCTTCCG
>NZVX01000078.1 GCA_002698265.1 Chloroflexota bacterium
GAATGGAAGTGCGGTCTTGCCGCTGTCGCTCTTCCGCGATGGCGCGATCGATCTCAGCCACCGCCTGTGCCAACTTGTCCTCGCTGTTCACCACCTGCCGGTCGAAATCTTTGGCGCGTTCCAGTTCTGCCGCCGCCGCATTCAGCCGAAGTTCCATCTCGGGGGATGATTCGGTCATCCGCTGGGCCAGCCGGTCCTGTAGGTCCTGAAAAGAACCGGGCACCCTCTGCTACCTGACGTCCTGGAGCAGCAATTCCAGGTCCTGCCAGAAATCGGGATAGGACACCGAGGCGTCTGCGGCGCCGTGGACCGTGGTCTCACCTTCAGCAAGCAGTCCGGCTACTGCCATGGCCATGGCCAACCGGTGATCGTTATGGCTCTCGCAATCGGCCCCATTGAGCACGTCTGGACCTGAGCCTTTTCCGTGGATGACCATGCCGTCACCGGTCGCTTCGATGCTGGCTCCCAGGAGCGTGAGCTCGGACACGGTGGTGGCTATGCGGTCGCTCTCTTTGACCCTTAGTTCCGCTGCGTCACGAATCACGGTGTCTCCGGTGGCGAAACAGGCGGCCACCGCCAGGACGGGAACTTCGTCCAACAAACGGGGAATCAAGTCTCCGCCGATCTCGACTCCGTGTAGTTCGGTGGAGGTGACGAGAATGTCGGCCACCGGTTCGCCTCCTTCGGTCCGTCGGTCCAGCAACTGCAGCGAATCGCCGGCGCCCATCTCTTGAAACACGTCCATGATTCCCGTCCGGCTGGGGTTCAGGCCAACGCCCCGGACCAAGATGCGTGCGTTGGGGTGGCAGAGACCCGCAACTATCCAGAACGCGGCTGAACTGATGTCGCCGGGCACCGTGATGTCCACGGCATTCAGGTTTGCGGGGTGAATGACTAGGTCCAGACCGTTCTCTTCGACCTTGCCGCCCATGGCCGTGATCATCCGTTCAGTGTGGTCGCGGGAAAGTGCCGGCTGGTGAATCACGGTATCGCCGGTTGCGGAAAGGCCGGCCAGCATGATCGCTGACTTCACCTGTGCGCTGGCCATTGGCAGGTCGTACTCGATCCCCTTAAGTCCGCCGCCCCTAACGACCAATGGGGCAAAGGAATCGTTCTGCCGGCCCATGATCTGGGCGCCCATCTGTTTCAGCGGATCGACGATCCGCTGCATCGGGCGGCTCCGCAGGGAACCGTCGCCGGTTATTACAGAAATGAATGGCTGGGAGGCCAGGATGCCGGAGAGCAGACGCATCGACGTGCCGCTGTTCCCGGCATCCAAGATGTCTGAGGGTTCTGTCAGTTGGGCGCCTTGGCCCTTCACGGTGTAGCTGCCGGCAGCGCCTGCAGGCTTGATGTTGACGCCAATGGCTTGTAAACAGCGCATGGTGGAGATGACATCGTCGCCGCCGGAAAGTCCCTGTACTAAGGCGTCGCCACGGGCGATGGCGTTCAGGATCAAGGAGCGGTGGGAGATGGACTTATCGCCGGGAACGGAGAGGATGCCGCCCAGTGACGCAGGACGGCTGATATCACGGGATGGGCTAGATGGAGGCGCGGTGCTCATGATGTGATTCTACTCAAAACGGCCGGTCCTTGCCGGTGGCCCGGTGGTGTCACCGCGAAAGCGCGGCTACTTCTTATTATCTTTGCCGAATATTTTCTTCTGGGCTTCCACGCCGCGGCGGCCAATGAACATCTCGCTCATGCTTTCAGCAAAGGAGGGAATTTCAGTGTGGATGCGGTCCATGTTTGTAAATATCCCCGCTTGCCAGCGGGCTCGGGCCTCCATGGCCTCGGTAAACACATGCTCCACGGCATCCGGATCGGGTCCACCATCTTGTGCAAGTAGGCTGCGCAGGTTGTAGAGTTCTCTGATGTAGGAGTCCATCCAGGCGATTATAGGTTCGGGATTGGTCACGCAGATATCGCGGTGCATCACCGGGTCGCCCGACGCCAGGCGGGAGAGGTCGCCGAAACCCGATGAAGCCAATTGGGCGATGTCGTCCCAGTTGGCGCTCTTGGACGCAGTGCCCATCAGCGCTATGGACATCATAAAAGGCAGATGGCTGGCCGCCGCTACAAAGCTGTCGTGCTCGTCAACTCCGATGAAAAAAGGCTTGGCGCCGATGGCTTCCGCCATGGTGGTGACCGAGGAAACTGCGGTTTTTTCGGCGGTGAGACTGGGAACGATGCAGTAGGCTTTGCCCTTAAACATGGTGCCGTCGGCGTTCTGAGGACCCGACAATTCTCGCCCGGCCATGGGGTGGCCGCCCACAAAGCTCACATGCTTGGGCAGTACTTCGTCCGCCCATTGCATCACCACCTTTTTGGAACTGCCCACGTCCGTGACCACACAGCCTTCTTCGAAATCGTGGGCCGCGGATTCCATCATCTCCCGCATGGCCATGATAGGAGTGGCGAACACCACCACGTCGGCTCCCCTGATGGCGCTGGACAAGCGGGCTTCTACCTTCTTGAACGCCCCGGATTTCTGGGCGCCGGAGCGGGCGGTACTGTCATAGTCGGTGCCTACGATGTCCACCTGGAGGTCGGAGCATTTGATGGCCAGGGCCAGGGATGTCCCAATCAGGCCTGTACCTACGATGGCTATAGTGGTCAAAGATCCTCCGAAAACGGCCTGGCTGACTCTGTTCAACACGCTCCGCCAGCCTGCCTGGGGATATATCTTACACCATTAGATGTCCGTCAGGCACCTTGGGTTAAGGTGTGTGCGTAGGTGCGGAGGCGAGGCCGGCCGATGCTAATTGCGCGACGATAGGGCCGTCTCGACGATGTTGGTGCGGACCACTTTGCTGTAGGGCTGCCGCTCCTTGGCGAGCCCGGCGGCCACCAGGATGTCGTGCAGGTTCTCGTATTCCGGTTGGGCAAGAACCGGGTCGGTGGGCCAGTTGTCCTGGGCCTTCAGCCTGGCGACCGATTTGACCACCAACTCCAAACTTACCTCGGGAAAGAAACTGGCTATCGCTTGGCCGACCTCTTGGGCGTTATTGGCCGCCAGCCATTCCAGGGCATTGGCGAAGCCGATGGTGAACCGCTGGACGGTCTCCGGCTGGGAATCCAAGAACTGGTTGGTCGCTGCGAAGGAGCTGTAGGCCAGATGCCCGTTCTCAGGCCCCAATGCGGCGGCCACATGCCCGATGCCGTCGTCAAGCAGTAGCTCCGCGGCTGGTTGGGGGACGTGGATGTACTCGGCGTGACCCTCCCGGAACGCGGATATGCCATCGTCGAACGACAACCCGGTTACCAAGTCCAATTCGTCGGGCTCCACACCGTGCCGGCGCAGGGCAAACTGGAGCGAGGCCCAAGGCATGGGGGAGAAGCCAACGGGGATCAGTTTGGCGCCCTTCAGCGACTCCCATAGGAAAGGTTCTTGATTGGTCCGGCTCAGGACGAAGAACCCGTCCCTGGAATTGATTTTAGCGAAGTGCATCGGGACCGTCTCCGCCCCCCAATCGGAGGAGATGATCGACCGCATTATCCCGCTCTGAGCGATGTCAGCGCCGCCCCGGTTCAGGGCGCTCAAGGGATGGGCGAACTCGGGCGGGCAGGTCTTGAAGTCGACGTCCAGCCCCTCTTTCTCAAAAAAACCACCGGCAACCGAGACGTAGATCGGAGTGTAGAACACGGAACGGAAGGTCTCGATGAGCCGCAGAGGCCGCCGGTTACTGGTGGAAGCCAATTTTTATCCTGTAGGACAGTCGGTTAAATCCGGTGACGCTTCTCAGTTATGCCTCGAGGAAAGGCAGCAGCGCGCCCAAGAAAGCTTCCGGGTCCTCAACTTGGGGTATATGACCTAATCCGGGCAAGACAACTTTCTGGGCGTTGACGATGTTGTTGTGCAGCAACTCTTCGCCGTCCCGCAGCCGGTCAACCTCGCCGTAGAGCACCATGGTGGACGAGGCCTTGATCATGGGAAGCCGGGACATCAGGTCGTAATGAGCCAATGCTTCCATCAGCTTTCCGACCCACACTCCGGCCTTGGCCCGACTCTGGTTGTTGGCTTCCAGCCACTCCTGCCTGGGATTGGCGAAAGTGGTGGCTTCCTTCAGGCTCTTAAGGGTCCGGGGTTTGGGCATGCCTTTCGAGTCGAAATTGCCGGCCGATTCCTTCAGCCGGTCTTTCGCGGAAAATGCGCTCCAGACCGGGCAACCAACCAACACCAGTTTGTCCACGCGTTCCGGGAAGCTGGCGGCAGTCTCAGTCGCTAGGATCGCTCCCACCGAGTTGCCAACGATGTGGGCACGGTGGATGTTCAACACCTGGCAGGCGTGGTCCAGGGCCTGGGCGTAATCGGGGAGGTTGAAATGACGGGTGGGATTGTCCGAATCTCCGTGCCCCAGCATGTCGAAGGCGTAGCAGGTGTAACTTTGGGCTAGGGAGTCGATCACGCTTTCCCAAGTCCAGATCGACGTGCCCAGCGGGTGGAGGAATACGACTGGGTAGCCGCTTCCTTTCTTAACGAAGTGCATGTTTCCCGAGGGAGTGGGGACGGTATCGGTCAAATCACGGCGTACGAACATGGAGCCCTTCTCCTAATTAACCATACATAATAGGCGTGCCAGGCGCGTATGGTACCCACCGTCAGGCACTCTGTCAATTTGCTCGCGGCGCTGGTTTCGAGTTGACCTTTGACGCCTGGTGTGGAAGAATTCAGCTCGCCGGGGGCGATTCCAGGCCTCGGCTTAACTTTCGAATATACCCGGAAACCGCGACGCCGGCCCGCGACATCTAAAGGGCCTTAGGGGGTAGGGTGATGGGTGAACCTACTTGGACCCGGGAAAAACTTCGACGGCTAGTCCACCGCGAGATTGGTGACTACCGGTTGATTGTGGTATCCAACCGGCAACCCTATGTCCACGACCTAGTTGGTGGCGAGCTCAGCTATGCATCTCCCGCGGGCGGGCTCACCACTGCCATTGACCCCTTGATGCAGGAATGCGGCGGCACTTGGGTTGCGTTCGGCGGCGGCAAGGGCGACTGGCTGGCTGTAGACGAAAAGAACCGCATCCAGGTCCCTCCCGACGACCCCTCATACACCTTGAAACTGGTCTGGCTCACTGAGCCGCAGCAGCAGGGGTATTACTACGGTTTCTCCAACGAAGGCCTCTGGCCGCTTTGCCACAACGCATTCATCGAACCAACTTTCAAAACCTCTGACTGGGAGACCTATCAGGCGGTGAACAACGAGTTCGCCAACGCGGTCTTGGAGGAGGTTGATGGACGCCCGGCCGCGGTGTTCACTCAGGACTACCACCTGGCTCTATTACCCCGTCTGCTCCGAGAGGCGGACCCAGACATCATCACGGGT
Organism: Chloroflexota bacterium; assembly: GCA_002698265.1. Classification (GTDB taxonomy): domain Bacteria; phylum Chloroflexota; class Dehalococcoidia; order Lucifugimonadales; family UBA3495; genus UBA9611. The sequence goes on from NZVX01000078.1 coordinate 5,330, forward strand.
CAGTTCTGGCATATTCCGTGGCCGACCTATGAGATATTTCGTATCTGCCCATGGGGCGAACAACTCTTGGACGGTCTCCTGGGCAACGACCTCCTTGGATTCCACATCGGAGACCACTGCGACAACTTCATGGAGGCCGCGGCCCGAGTGCTCGGCTCCCGAGTTCACGACGAGTACAACCTGGTCTATCAGAGAGACGAACCGACCTTGGTTAGGCCGTTCCCCATCAGCGTCGATTTCGAGCAGATCTCCCAGGAGTCCCAGAGCCCAGAGGTGACCGCCGAGGTCGAGAGGTTGACCGAGAAGTTGGGACTTGGGGGTATGGTCGTCGGCCTGGGTATCGACCGCATCGATTACACCAAGGGCATCCCCCATCGAATCCGCGCCTTTGGGCGGTTCCTGGAGAAGTACCCGGAATACATCAGAAAGGTCGTGTTCATCCAGGCCGGGGTGATGAGCCGGACCGATATCGACGCCTACCAGATTCTCTCGGATCAGGTGGACGAAGAACTGGACAAGGTCAACAGCCGCTTCGGGACCGACAACTGGTTGCCCATCATGTACTTGCCCGACGATCTGCCCGCGGTTACTCTGGCCGCGTTCCGGCGGATGGCCAACTTCTGTGTGGTCAGCTCCCTCCACGACGGCATGAACCTGGTGGCTAAAGAGTACGTGGCCAGCCGGTACGACGAAGACGGGGTCCTAATCTTGAGTCCGTTCACCGGGGCCGCCAGCGAGTTGACAGACTCCGTGATCGTTAACCCCTACGCCGAAGAACAGTTCGCCACGGCCATCTGTGAGGCCGTGGAGATGCCCTACGAGATACGGCACGAACGCATGGTGCGGATGCGCAGTGTGGTTGAAGAGAACAACATCTACATGTGGGCAGCCCGCCTCTTCGTTGACCTGATGCAGGGCACTCGCCGTTCCCGCCGCCCAATCCGCAGCTTATAGCCCCGTATTCCGGTAGCCTATCTAGATGCCCCACCTTTTAAACGTCTGGCCCTCCGTTAGCCGCCGACTGGCAAGCGCCTCTCGCGTGCTGTTGCTGTTTGACTACGACGGCACCCTGACGCCCATCGTCGCCCGCCCTGAGATCGCTACTTTGTCCGAGGAAACCCGCCGTTCCCTCACGACTTTGGCCGGGATGGACAAGTTCGTTGTGGGCGTCGTTAGTGGCCGGGGTCTGTCTGATTTGGAAGCTTTGGTGGCCATCCCGGGACTGGTCTACGCAGGGAACCACGGTCTGGAGATCAGCGGCGCCGGTATGGACTTTATCCACCAAGACGCCCCGTCATTCGAGGCGACTCTGGTGGAGATCGCCAAGTCGTTGGAGCGGGGTTTGGGCGGAGTACCCGGCATACTGGTGGACAACAAACGGCTGACCATCACCGTCCATTTCAGAAGCACCCCCGACTCCTATGCTAGCCAGGTGGACAGCATGGTAGTGGCCACCGCCGCGCCCTACGTCGACTCTGGGACCATGAGGATCACCAGGGGTAAGAAAGTGGTGGAGGTCAGGCCCAACCTGGACTGGGGGAAGGGCCAGGCCATCGAGAAGATTCGGGAAGATTGCCGGGACAACCCCTACCCGGTCTTCTTCGGTGACGACCAGACTGACGAGGATGGCTTCACAGTGGTCCAGGACGCCGGCGGACTGGCGGTCTTTATCGGCCCGCCCCGGCAGAATACCAAGGCGCTACATCAGTTGGAGTCGCCAGCGGAGGTTCAGCAAACACTGGAGCTGTTGACCTGTCTGGACCAGGCGTGAGGAAAGGCTAGGGCAGCCCGTTCTGTTCGACCTGGTTCAATTTGTCCAAGCGTCTTTGGAACCGGGGTTCGAGAAGGAAGCTGGCGTTCAGGAAAGACTCCAACACAACCTTGGTCAACTCGATGCCGATGATACGTCCTCCGATACAGACCACGTTCATGTTGTCGTGTTCCACACCCTGTCGGGCGGAATAAGTGTCGTGGCAAAGACAGGCGCGGATGCCTTTTACTTTATTGGCGGTGATGCAGGCGCCGACTCCGCTTCCGCAGATGACGATGCCCCTTTCTGATTCTCCTGCTCGGATGGACCAAGCAACGGCGACGGCAAAATCTGGGTAATCGTCATCGGGGTCAAATTCGTGGGCGCCGATGTCATTGACCTGGTGTCCTTCCGACTCTAGCCACCTGACGATCTCGCCTTTCAATTCGAAACCGGCGTGGTCCGCTCCAACCGCCACTTTCATCAAGTTACTCCATCCCGAAAGTTAACCAAGCATACCCACTGGGCTTATCACGTGCAAGGCCGCAAGGGGCATTTCGTGCCTGTGGTACTCCTCAATGTCCATGCCGATTGGCCCTAGTGGATCAGATATAACACCACTAGGAGTATCTATGCCCCACGGCCAGATTCATTCCCATCAAGCTTGGCTTGTGCTAAAATCCCCTCGCTTCAGGTTGGCCCGTTGGCTCCGTTTTCAAGCTTGATTCAGATGGCGTGCTGATGATCAAAGCGGTCTCATTTGACTTCTACAACACCCTGGTCCGTTTCTGGCCTCCATTGGAGGAGATACAGCAGGCCGCCTGCCACGAACTTGGTCTAACTGTCCGGGAAGACGACATAACCCACGGTTATGTCGTGGCTGATGTGCTCTTCAACCGGGAGAATGAAGACCGGCCCCTCTCCTCACGGTCCGAAGAGGACCGCCTAGAATTCTTCGCCCGTTACGAGCAGTTGATACTTGAGACCGCGGGCATCCCGGTATCCCTGGACCTGGCCAGGAGGGTCTGGAAGATGGCTATGTCAGTCCCCAAAGACTTCATCCCCTTCAACGATACCGTGCCTGCATTGGTGCAACTCAGGGAGGCGGGGTACAAGGTGGGTATAATCACCAACCTGCGGCGGGACCTGAACGAGATGTGCCAGAAGGTCGGCCTGGCGCCTCACCTGGACTTCACCGTCGGTTCGGAAGAAGTGGGGAAAGAAAAACCCCATCCGCCTATCTTCATGGCCGCCTTGGAAAGGGTTGACGCCGCGCCCGAAGAAGTGGTGCACGTCGGCGATCAGGTCAGGTCTGATGTCATGGGCGCTCAGGGCGTGGGGATGCGGGCGGTACTGATCGACCGGAGCGGTTACGGTCCCAACGGCGCTGACTGCCCGACCATCGCCAGCTTGTCAGAGCTAGGCGAACTGCTCGAAAAGCTGGACTAAGCCCAACCCCACTTTCGGCCTCCTTCTATCTGTGGTGGCAATCGCCCGGTTGATGGTACCCTGTACGATATTCAACCCATGCGGCCGGTGTTGCGCCATGCCGCCAGGAGAGGTCAGATGGCCGAAGAAGCCCAGACCACCAAGCAAGGCAACGAACCGGTTCGTATCGCGGTTTGGTACGACTATATTTGACCCTGGTGCTACGTCGGCCTGGAGCGGGTCGACAAGTTGGCCAACGACTACGAGATAGCCGTTGAAGGCCGGGCCTATCTACTGCGGCCCGACACTCCCAAAGAAGGCGCCGAACGGCCCCAACGCCCCGGCGAGCCCCTCGACGAACTCTCCGAGCCACTGCGTGGCCAGGCCAAAGACGCGGGTCTGATCATGAAGCCTCCGGTCCGCACTCCCAATACCCTGTACGCGTTGGAAGCCACGGAATACGCCCAGCAGCACGGTAAGTTCATGGAGTTCCACCACGCCGCCTACAAGGCTTTCTGGGAAGATCGGCAGGATTTGGGCGAGCTGGAAGTTCTGCACAATGTGGCCCACGAGGTGGGTCTGGACGGCGACGAGATGGTGAAGAGTCTTGAAGAGAAGACCTACGCTGACACCGTGATGGGCCAATACCAAGAGGCCTTGAAGTACGGCATCAGTGGTATCCCGACCTTCCTGGTGGGGAACCTGATCTTCACCGGCGCCCATCCCTACAACATCTTCAAGTCGGCCATGGAGCGCTTCCTCACAGAGGGAGTGCCGCCGGCATCTGAGTAGCAACTAGGTTTGGAGCAACGAACGCCGTAGGGGCGGGTTTCTAACCCGCCCCTTTTTGCTGGGGCAATGTAACTGGTGGAACAGTATCTCCCATGCAGTGTGGCATGGCCTTCACCCTTGGGAATTGGTCATCGCCCGGCAGGGCAGGTTAGAAACCTGCCTCTACGCCGATTGGCAATCAAAAAAGGCCCGTCCTTCCAGCGAGGAACGGGCCTTTTTGTTCTGTGTTGGAGTCTTGGTCAGTCGTCGCCTGGCGCCGGAGCCAGTGACGGTTCACCCTGGAGCGATTGCTCGTCATCGTCGTCGGTGGCGAGGCCATAATTCACGGCGTAAAGGCGGGCGTAAACGCCGCCTTTCTTAGCGAGCAATTCTTCATGGTTGCCCTGCTCCACCAAACGGCCTTGGTCCAAGACCACGATTTTGTCAGCATTGCGAATCGTGGAGAGCCTATGGGCAATCACAATGGAGGTCCGGCCGGCCAGCACTTTTTGCAATGCCCGCTGAATCAGCACTTCGGTATGGGTATCGATGCTGGCGGTCGCTTCGTCCAGGATGATGACCCTGGGATTGCCGACCACGGCCCTGGCGAAGCTGAGCAGTTGCCGCTGGCCCAAGCTAAGGTTGATGCCTCGTTCGGCCAGCACAGAGTCGTACCCCTGGTCGAGTTCCATGATGAAGTCGTGGGCCCCAACGATCTTGGCGGCGGCCACAACGTCATCGTCCGATGCGTGCTCATAGTTGTAACGGATGTTGCTGGCCACGGTGCCGGAGAAAAGGTAGGGCTCCTGCAGCACCATGCTCATTTGGCTGACCAACGAATGCCGGGTGACGTCCCGTATGTCGTGGCCGTCCACCGTGATGCGGCCGGTGGTGACGTCGGCGAACCGGTGTATCAATGTGACTAATGTACTCTTGCCGGCGCCGGTGGAGCCGACCAAAGCGACATTCTCTCCGGGCTTGATGTGCAGGTTCACCTCTTTCAAGACATCGACATCGGTGACGTATTGGAAGTTAACGTCTTCGAATTTGATCTCGCCTTGGATCTCAGGAAGTTCGATGGCGTCGGGTTTATCCACCACTTCTGGCTTCAGGTCCAGGACTTCAAAGATACGGACGCCGGCAGCCATGGCCCGTTGAAGTTGGCTGTATTGCATGGTCAGGTGCCGGACCGGCTCGAAGAAGCGCTGGATATAGAGGGCGAAGGCTAACAACACGGCCCATTCAAGGTTGCCGCCCTTGAACATGATGCCGCCCACCAGTACAACGCCGAACCCCATTCCCACGCCCATGAGGACCTCCACAAAGGGCTGTAGGGCGCCGGAGTACCGGCTGGCTTCGAGATTGGCGTTCAGATGCTCGCTGTTGAGGTCGTCGAAGTGCTCCATGTTGGCGTCCTGCCGGTTGAAGCTCTCCACCACCCGGACCCCAGTGATGTTCTGGTTGTACTCGCCGTTGACCATGGCGATGGCCCGGCGGATGCGCATGAAAGAGTGCCTGGCGAATCTCTGCCAATACCCTAACACGAAGAAAAGCACCGGCAGGATGCTCATGCTAATCAAGGCTAGCCGCCAGTCAATCCACAGCATTATAGCCACGATACCCACCAGGCTGAGCATGTCGGAAAGGCTCTGTACGATCAGCTCAAAGGTCTCTTGGAGCTGGAGGACATCGCTCTGGCTTCGGGACATGATGCGTCCCACCGGCGTGCGGTGGAAGAAAGACGGCGAAAGCTCCTGCAGGTGGTTGAACATCCCGGTGCGCAGTGAGTAAAGGATTCCCTGTCCGACCTTTGGCATATAGACGAACTGGACGAAGTTCGCCCCGAAATGCAGGACCGTGACCCCGGCGAAAAGGACACCTATGATGTGTAGCCGGGATACGTCGCCGGTATCAACCGCCCAGACGATGCCCTTCAAAACCAGTAGAGGAACGGCCACGTTGCCCAACGTATAGAGCAGCACGGCTAGCACGGAGATGAAGGCGTCCTTTTTGTAGGGCCAGATGTAGGTCATCAACCTCACTACGACTTTGTGGTCGTAGGCGGCGCCGACGATAGTCTCGTCGGTCAGGCTGTCCATGTTGGCCACGTTCATCCCGTGAGCGCCCATGCCCCGCATTCCGCCCATCATGCCCCCGACTCCGCCTCCTGGTCCAGAAGCTCTCATCAGTCGTCTCCTAAATCAGAAGCCAGGCGAGGCGTCCCGGAGTCCAGAGTGATTGCGGCGTCCAACAACAATTCCTCTTGGGGTTGTAGTTGGAGTTCGTAGATGTTTTGGTAGATTCCGTTGGCCGCCAGGAGCTCGTCGTGGGTCCCCTGCTCGGCGATCTGCCCGTCTTTTAGCACCACGATTAGGTCGGCTTCCCGTACTGTGCTCAGCCGGTGGGCGATGACGAAGGTGGTGCGGTTCTTCATCACGTTGACCATCGCTTGATGAATCATCCGCTCCGTCTGCACATCCACGCTGGATGTGGAGTCGTCCAAGATCAGGACCGGCGGGTCGATCAAGATGCTGCGGGCGATGGACAGCCTCTGGCGCTGGCCACCGGACAGAGTGGCTCCGCGCTCTCCGACCCAGGTATCGTATCCGTCAGGCAAGGAATCGATATGGTCGTGGAGTTGGGCCACCTTGGCCGCGCGAATCACGTCTTCCCGGGTCGCACCTTTCACGCCGTAGGCTATGTTGTCGTGGATGTTGGCGCTGAAGAGGAACACGTCTTGCTGGACGATTCCAACATTGTGTCGCAGGGATTCCAAGGTGAAATCTCGGATGTCCTTTCCGTCTATGGTGATGCAGCCTTCAGTGACGTCGTAGAAACGTGGCAGCAGGTTGACGATGGTGCTTTTGCCGCTGCCGGGAGCGCCCAGTATGGCGGTGATCTGGTCGGGTTTGGCCGAGATGTTTAGGTGCCGCAATGCCGGTATCCGTTCGCTATACGAGAAGGAAACATCTTCGAATTCCACCCGCCCTTCCGCCCTTTCCAACACGGCGGCATCGGACTTCTGCATCACTGGAGATTCGGCGTCTAAGACCTCGAATATCCGGCCTCCGGAAGTGATGGCCCTGGAGAACGAGTTGATGATGAAAGACGACATTCTAATGGGGAAGGTCAACTGGCTTAGGTAGAGGATGAACTTGGTCAGTCCGCCTACGGTGAGGTCTCCGCGTATAACTTCCCATCCTCCGTACCACAGGATCAGGCCCATGCCCGAGGTGAAGAATAGGGTCATCCAGGCGCTGTTAGTCCCCTGTAACCGCTCCGATTTGTAGTACTCTTCCCGGAGTTCATGGGCCTTTCTGGCGAACTTCTTTTTCTCGTACTCCTCCGAGGCGAACGCCTTGACCACATGGATGCCGACCAAGTTCTCTTGGAGGATGGTCACCGCTTCACCCATCCTCATTTGGACCAATGCCCACATTGCCCTAAGGCGTCCCATCACCATTGAAGACCGGATGACGATGAAGGGCACGAAGGCCAGGCTGATTAGGGTGAGCTCCCAGTTCATGAAGCTAAGTATCAACAGCAGGGCAATCACGCGTACTACCACTTCCAGCGCCCGGACCAGGCCCATGTTGACGAATCGACGGATAGCCTCGACATCCGCCGTGGCCTTGGACATCAGGTCGCCGGTGTGTACGGTGTCGTGGTAGGCGAAGCTCAGGTGTTGGAGTTTGTCGTAGAAGCTGTTGCGGATGTCATAGGATACTTTTTGGGACAGGGAATCGGTGCAGTAGGTGCGGGCAAAATCCAAGAAACCGCGCAGCAGGCTGGCGCCGAGAATACCGAGGGCAAAATAAGTAAGGGTGCGGTTGCTGGTGGATTCCCGGACTATGCCGTCGCCGTCAATGGCTACCAGGAGGTCTATGGCCTCGCCGAATAGTTGGGGTATGAGCAGAGAGACGCCGACTGCGCCTAGGAAGCTCAGGTAGGCCAAGATCAGGCGGGCGCGGAATTTCCACGCAATCTTGGTTATTCGGACGAGGATCTGCATCTAAACGTATGTGCCTGTTCCACCTACCGCAAAAGAGGATTACGTTACGGCCGCCGAAAATAGGCGCGCCGTTCTTTAAGGCTGATTGCGGAACGGAAATTTGAGCTGCCGGGCAGGCGAACCTACTTACCCGACGGCCAACCAATCATACGCCTTAGAACAGGACTAGTTCAAGCTGAATAGATAAAATATGCGTATATCCGGGCTTGAAAGGATTTACATAACTGGGGCCTCCGCTATCACCGGCGAAGGCCCTCATTGAGTGCGGGTCGATGCGTTTTGGCTGGTTAGGTTACGGTTTGATCGCCCGTATGTTTGCTCCCATGGTCTCAAATTGCTGTGTCCGCTCCTCGCCTCCTGCTCCCGCGAACACGTCCTTCGTAGACACTACTTCCACATCCCTCAGACCGGCGCTATTGATGGCATCTAGGAACTCCCCCTCAAGGAGAGCGCCACCGATTCAAGCGGTCCAGAGGTCAACGATCTCTTTCCNTGCGTCGGGGACCGGTTTACAGACGACTACGCCTACGAGATACAGCCTGCCGCNGGGCCCGGCCTTGGCGGCCGCGATCAATGAATCGGTGCCGCCGCCGCAGCCAAGGTCCAAGACGATNGACCCTGCCGGAATCTCAGCGAAGACAGACACGTTGGATACGCCGGTGAACCTGGCAACAGAGGACTGTGGGAGGCTTCGAAGCAGTTCTACCGGGTAACCAAGGCTCAGGGCAAAGTCGAAACCGGGGGAAATGGATGGGAATCGCTGGGGTTGTCGGAAGCGCTAGAGTAGGCCTCAAGGACTTTGACCAGTAGCTCGTCAGGTGAAGGAGAGTCGGCCCGTATGTACCTGCCTCCCATGACCGGTGTACATCGACTCTACTGCCGTATGTATTTAGACAATACTATTCTATAAATATAATTGATTAGGGCAAATTTATAGGATGAGCGTAAAACGCGAAGTACCCCAGGTCCAAAGAACACAAAAACAGCTCGCAAGGCAGCTTTATGGCCGAAATGTGAAGGAGCTTACATGCGGTCCGGGGCACTCATGCCCATCAGGACCAACGCCCGTCGGAACACGATCTGGGCCGACTCCACCAGCTTCAACCGGGCGGCGCTGATGGCATTGTCCTCCTCGTTGGAGGAAACCACACGGCAGTTCTCATAGAAGTTGTGGAAGGAATTTGCCAGGTCCGTGGCATAGTGGGGCAGGTGATGGGGCTCAAGGGCCCGGGCCATCTGGTCCACCAACTCCGGTAGCTGCAACATGGCGCGGATCAACTCGAGCTCAGAAGGGTGGGTCAACAGGCTGACGTCGCCGCTGCTCCAGTCGATCTTTCGCTCTCGGGCCAGATTGAGGATGCTGGCGTTCCGGGCATGGGCGTATTGCACGTAGTAGACCGGGTTTTCAGATGATTCTTTCTTCGCAAGTTCCAAGTCGAATTCCATCTGAGTGGACGGAGTCCGTGCCAGGAAGAAAAACCGGCAGGCATCGGTACCAACTTCTTCGGCCAGTTCTTTGAGCGTCACTAGGTTGCCGGTCCGCTTAGAGACCCGCATGACCTCCCCTTCGCTTTTCAGGGTGACCATCTGGGAGATGAGCACGGTCAGGCGGTCTCGTTCAATGCCGAGCGCTTCGACGGCCGATTTCATGCGCGGAACATGGCCTTGGTGGTCGGCGCCCCAGATGTCCACCACGGAGTCATACCCACGTTGGACGAACTTGTTGTAATGGTAGGCGATGTCCGAGGCGAAGTAGGTAGGTTCCCCGCTGGAACGGACCAGGACGTTGTCTTTGTCGTCGCCCAGCATGGTGGAGTTGAACCACGTGGCGCCGTCCCGCTCCGAAAGGTAGTCGTTGTCGCCGAGGATCTTCATCGCGGTGTCGTACTCGCCGCCTTCGAATAGTGTGCGTTCGCTGACCCAGTTGTCGAATTCCACCCCGATCCCGGTGAGGTCTTCCTTGATGGTGGCCACCATTTTTTCCCGGCCGATGTCACCGATCTCTTTCAGGGCCTGCTCTTCATCCTGATCGAGAAAGCGGGAGCCTTCCGACTCCGCGATCTCTTTGGCCAGGTCGAAGATGTACTCGCCTTTGTAACCGTTTTCTGGCATCTCCGCTTCTTGGCCCAGAGACTGCTTGTAGGCGGAAAGCACCGACCTGTAAAACAACTGCATCTGGTTGCCTGCGTCGTTCACATAGTATTCCCGGGTCACGTCGAATCCGGCCGCTTCCAGAACGTTGGCCAGAGCGCTACCCAACACCGCTCCCCTGGTGTGGCCCACGTGGACCGGGCCGGTGGGGTTGACGCTGACGAATTCGACCATCGTCCGGCGGCCCTGGCCCACTTTGACATTTCCGAACGTGTCTCCGGCCTGGCGTACAGACTCGACTTGCTGTTGCAGCCAGGATTCCTTGAGATAGAAGTTGATGAAACCTGGAGGCGCCGCCTCGACGCGGTCGATGATGTCTCCGGTGGGTATATGGGCGGCCATAGACTGGGCCAACTCCAGGGGATTGATCCGGGTGGCCCGGGCCAGACGAAGAGGCAGATTGGTGGCAAAATCTCCATGCTCGGAGTTGCCGGGCCGCTCCACCTGGATCTCGGGCATGGTCTCCAATTGCAGCACACCTTCTTCGCGGGCAGACTCTATGGCCTGGGCCACTAGCTGCTGGATTGTGTCGATCAATAATGGGGTCGGCATCGGTGGGTGGTCCTTACGTTTCAGAAGTGTTTTGCCGAGTGTCGCCAAATAACGAAAGGCGGCCAGGCAACGGCCGCCAATATTGAATGGCACATTGATATATTACCACATGCAATGGATATTTCAGGCACGAATCAGGGGCGAGTGTCCAACCGTTGAAGCCGGATCTGAAGGCAGCCTGGTACAATTGTTGCAACGCTGATTTCCTGCACCGTGACGAGCCTGGCCGGATGATAAGACCGTTGCTGTCAGGCAGGGGACCTACGCTCAGCAGACCACCTCGCTTCCGGCCGAGCGGCGGCTCGCGCCTAAGAAGAATCGAATGGAACAACTTCAAACAACACCGCCCGAATCGCGCGCNGAAGACCAGTCCCTGCCACCGGAANAGGTGATCCAAGAACTGGTCGAGGAACTTGAGCGTCTCTTGGAATCCGACCAATGGCCGGAGGCCCTNGAGCGGTTTTCCGGTTTGCACCCAGTGGACCAGGGCGAAGTTCTGGACGGCTTGCCCAGGGAATTTAGACAGTCGCTTTTGGCCGAACTCGACCATGCGGTGGTGGCCGGCATCCTCGAATACCTGGAGCCCGAGGAATCGGCTGAGATGGTCGGCGGCCGGGATCCAGCGGACCTGGCCCAAGTCCTTGATCTGACCGACCCGGACGTGGCCGTTGACATCTTGCAGCAGATCCCCGAGGAGAAGCAGCAAGAAACCCTGGAAGCCATGGCCGACGCCGCTGAGGTGACGGAACTCCTCCAGTACCAGGACGACACCGCCGGCGGTCTGATGATCACCGATTACCCGGTGGTGACCGAGACGACCACCACTCCCAACGCCCTGGACCAACTCCGGTTGTTGGGCAGTGACGCGGAGGACATCAATTCAGTGTTGGTGGTGAACGACCAGCAACGTCTGGTCGGGTCCCTGAGCGTTACCCGCCTGGCCCTGGCCCGTTCTAGCGCCCTGATCGGCGACATCATGGACCGGGAGATCAATTCGGTTTCTTCCGAGACGGATCAAGAAGAGTGCGCCCGGGTGATCCAGCGTTACAACCTAAACTTGATTCCAGTGGTGGACGGGGAAGGCCGGCTTAGCGGAGTGGTCCTGGCCGAAGACCTGATGGACGTTGTTACGGAAGAGGCCACCGAAGACATGTTCCGGATTGCCAGCGTAGGCGGAGAGCGCATCGCCGGCCCCATGAGTAATTCCCTTCGCAGACGGCTGCCCTGGCTGTATATCAACCTGGCCACGGCGTTCTTGGCTGCGGTCATGGTCAGCCTATTCGAGGACACCATCTCTAGAGTTGTAGCCTTGGCGGTCTTCCTGCCGGTGGTCGCGAGCCAGGGAGGTATCGGCGGCACTCAGACAGCGACATTGGTGGTGCGCAGCATGGCCTTGGGCGAGGTTCCCCGCCGGCTCGGACTGCGCCTCCTGGCCAGAGAATTGGCCCTTGGGCTGATTCACGGCGTGGCCCTGGGGGTAGTTGTCGGATTCGTGGCCTACCTATGGAAGGGAAACTTCACGCTGGGCGTGGTTCTTGGTCTGGCCATCCTGGGCAATATGCTGATGGCCGGGATGTTCGGGGCCGGCGTGCCGCTATTGCTAAGGCAACTGCGCATGGACCCGGCGGTGTCGTCGGCGGTGTTCGTGACGACTTTTACCGACGTGATCGGCTTCGTCCTATTCCTTGGCCTGGCGGCGGTTTTCGTGGACCATTTGGTGTAAACGTCAGAAAAACTTGGAGGACATATGCCCGGACAATTAGCCCTGGTCGGCGGCGATGAGTTCAGGACCGGTTGTGAGGAGATGGACCGCGAGATCATGCGGGCCTCGGGCCATGACCCGACCAAGGTCGTGGTTGTGCCCACGGCGGCGGTCACCGGGCCGGCCAAAGCCGCCAACGACGGTGCGACCCACTTCGGCGCCGTGGGCGGAGATTCTAGCATGCTGATGCTGTTGGAACGAAGCCACGCCGAGGACCCAGACTTCTTCGCACCGGCGACCCTGGCAGACGTGGTCTATTTCACGGGCGGCAGCCCGGAACACCTCTTGGAGACCGTCCAAGACTCGGCGTTCTTAAAAGCTGTTTTAGCCTCGGTGGAAGGCGGGTCGGTGCTGGCCGGTTCCAGTGCGGGCGCGATGGTCATGGGGTCCATGATGCGCCGGCCTAGGGCCGGTGGATGGGTCGATTCGCTGGGCATAGTGCCCGGAGTCGCCGTGCTGCCCCACCACGAACGGCGCGACCAAGCCGAAACCTCCAAAGAACTTCAGGAATCAGCTCCTGGAGGACTGACATTCCTGGGTATCGACGCCCGCACCGGCTGTCTGGGCACGCCCGGAAACTGGCGGGTGGTCGGCTCCGGTCGGGTGACCGTCTACCAGGGCTCCGAATGGCAGATATTCAACTCGGGAGACAAGCTGCCCAGCGGTTTCTGACCCGCGTCCGTCGCTAGCCAAGCCGAGCCCCTCCCTTAGGCAATTCTCATTTAGCATCCTGAGCTTGTCGATGGTCCGCCTCCGATGTTTACTTCCGCCGCTCCCGCAGTTTCTCGTAGACGGCTTCGGGTTGGATGCCGGCGGCTGCTAGGAGGACGAAGGTGTGGTAGAGCAGGTCGGCGACTTCTCCGGGCAGGTTTTCGGTGTCGTTTATCGCTGCGGCGATGGCTGTCTCGCCGGCCTCTTCGACGACCTTCTGGGCGATGCGAGGCACACCTTCTTGGAACAATGAAGTTGTGTATCTGCCCTCCGGCATCTCCTGCTGGCGGTCTTTGATCAGGGCGAACAGCTCGCTTAGGACGCTGGGACCCGACTCGGTTTGCTCATATTCGTCGGGTAGCCCTTCGAGTTTGTTGAAGAAGCAGGAGACCTCGCCGGTGTGGCAGGCGGGGCCGTCGGGGTCCACTTTCAGGAGAATGGTGTCGGCGTCGCAGTCGAGATAAGCCTCTTTAAGGTTCAGGTAATTTCCTGAGACCTCGCCCTTGTGCCATAGGTCTTCCCGGCTGCGGCTGTAGAACCAGACTTGGACCCCCTCCACCGTGCGCTTCAATGAACCCGGGTTCATATAGCCCATCATCAAGACCTCGCCGGTGGTGGCGTCTTGGGCGATGGCGGGCAGCAGGCCCTGCTCGTTGAGTTTAACTTTCATGTCTCGCCTTTTTAGTCGCCTATTTTAGAGAATCAGGTCTGGGTCGCAAGGCCGTTGGCTAGGAGTTTGGGCAGTTCCAGCAAACTGGATATCTGGTGAGATGGGGCGGGGAGGTCCGGGTCCACCGGCTTGTTGTTCCGGTTGATCCACACCGGATGCATCCCGGCCTGGACCGCGCCCATGACGTCTTCCAACTGCCGGTCTCCTACGTACGCTGTTTCTTCGGGAGCTACCCCCAACTGCGCTAGCATCATCTGGAACAACTCCGGCCTGGGCTTGTAGACCTTGGCCTGCTCCGAGGTGAGTACCGTGTCGAAACCTACCTGCAAAAGCTCCAGATTGGGCAGCAAAAATCCGTCGTCGGCGTTGGACAAGATGGCCGTCCGCCACCGTTTCTGAACTTCCGCCACCGCGTCGTCGGTCTCGGGATAGGGGTCGCGCTGGGATACGTCCCGAAAGAACTGGTGGGTTGCCGCTTGGGAGTCGCCTACCAGTTTTAGGTCCGAGAAAGACAATTCAAATCCGCCTTTCCAGGCGTTGAAGTAGCTCTGAAAGGGCAGGTCAGGGTCGACCCGGGTGATTTGGAACTCCTCTTCGGCGGGCAGCCAGTGGTCCCACAACTCGTCGACAGTGGTATTTAGACCCTGCTGCTCTATGATCTTGGCGAAGCTGGACTTCCCCGTCCCGTGAGGGTTCTGGACCAGCGTTTCATACATGTCGAAGATTACGGTGGTGATTCGTGGCATTGATCGCTACCTAAAAAAATTGATTGGCCGGCGGCCGTTAATATTTCGGCCGGACCGGGACGCCTTTGCCTTTGAGGTATTGTTTGGCCTGGTCGATGGTGAACGTCCCGAAGTGGAAGATGCTGGCGGCCAGGACCGCGTCAGCTTTGCCCTGGTCCAGGGCTTGATACAGGTGGTCCAGTTCACCGGCGCCGCCGCTGGCGATCACCGGCACCGGTACCGCTTCGGAGATGGTACGGGTCAACTCCAAGTCATACCCCGACAATTGTCCGTCTTCATCCATGCTGGTTAGCAGAATCTCTCCGGCGCCCAACTCCACAACCCGGACGGCCCATTTTACCGCGTCCAACCCGGTGCAGGTGCGGCCGCCGTGGGTGTAGACCTGCCATCTCGAGCTGTGATCCAAGGCCAGATCAGCGGTTTCGGGAGTGGGTCCTCTGTCGGGCGAAGAGACCCGTTTGGCGTCGATGGCCACCACGATGCACTGGTTGCCGAAGGCGGCCGCGCCCTGCTTGACCAACTCCGGGTTGTTGACAGCGGCGGTGTTCATGCCGACCTTGTCGGCGCCCGCCTTAAGCATCCGGCGCACATCGTCCACGGAGCGTATTCCTCCGCCGACAGTCAAGGGAATGAAAACCTGCTCTGACACCCGTTGCACCACGTCCACCATGGTGTCCCTGGAATCGGAACTGGCGGTGATGTCCAGAAAAACCAATTCGTCGCCGCCCTCTTGGTCGTAAAACGCAGCCAACTCCGCCGGGTCTCCGGCGTCGCGGAGTTCGACGAAACTAACGCCTTTCACCACCCGGCCGGCGTCTACGTCCAGGCACGGGATTATGCGTTTGGTCAGCACAATGAGTCAGTGTCTCCAGTGTTCCTCAGGTCGCCATTGAAGTATAACACCGTGCCTGGACGGGACTGGAATTTTCAACCCATTGGCGTGGCGGGCCGCCTGCGCTAGAATGGGCCTACTTTTTAGTGGAGGGACTCATGGCTATAACACTGGACGAAGCCAACAAGATGGTGGCGGGCGCCATCGCCAAAGCCGAGGAACTGAACATCAAGATCAACGTGGCCGTGGTCGACGCCGGGGGCCGGCTGTTGGCATTCAACCGCATGGACGGGGCCATCTGGGGCGGTATGTACGGCTCTCAGGGCAAGGCTGTAGCATCGTCGGCTTTCGGTCGCAGCAGCGGCGAGCTGCAAGAGCGCGCCGAATCGCCGATCATCAAAGGGATACTTGGCGCTGAGGGAGGCCACGGAATCCCCAGCCAAGGCGGGCTTCCGGTCAGGCGGAACGGCGTAGTTGATGGAGCGGTCGGCGTCGGAGGCGGCACCAGCCAGGAAGATGAGGACTGCGCTGCGGCGGGGATCGCCACGCTAGGGTAGCTTAGGGAACGAGGGCCGTAACCGATGCCGGTCCACCACTGCCGCCTTCGAGCCGGAGCAGGCCAACGACCAGCAACGCTCCGGTTGGCAGCAGGACGTCGAGGTTGGTCAGGTTCTCCAGAACGATGAGACGGTTCTCCAACGCCAATCGGCTGACGGAAAAATCGGTGTCTACGCCCGGCTCTACGCTGGCGGTGTCGGTGCCCAGCCCGGCTATGCCTCGGCCCTTGATCATCATCTTGGCCGCCTCCAACCCGAAACCGGGGAAATGGAGTTCGCCGGCGCTGGCCCCGCCCAGGTAATCGAGTGGGTTATCCCATCTGGACTGCCACCCGGTGCAAAGCAGCACCAAACATCCTGCGGGGACTGGGCCGTGGTCCGATTCCCAGTCCAAAACATCGTTCATGGTTAGGGGGTAGTCCCGGTCTAACTCGGCCTGGGCGGTAATGTCGATTACGATGGCCGGCCTGACCAGATCCTGGGGAGAGAAGCCTTCGTGTCCGGACGCACCGGCCTGGAAGCTTGACGGTGCGCTCAGATGGGTCCCTGAGTGCTCGCCCATAGAGAAGCGGCGCAGGAAATAGCCATCTTTATTAATCTCGGACACGGTCTCGAATTCCACAACCGGGTCTCCGGGCCACAGGGGGATGCCGGGGTGGACCGGCCAGCTAAGGTCTACGACTCTGGAAAATGAGATGGACCCGCTTTTGGCGAGTCCATCTCCGGTTTGTTGGGTCACAATACTACGAGGCCTCTTCGAATCATCCACATCCGCCCATTCTCCCGCCAAAGAAGTCCCATGGCAACCCGGTAGATTGTTGTGGTTTGGGCCGGGTTAGCGCGCTGCTGTTTCCAGCGTCCTGGTCGCTTCCAGGATGCCTTCCCGTTTCACATTGCCATCGATCCACTCCATGGCTTCCCGGGAAGTGCTCCTCGCGGTCAGCGCCGGCCGTTCGGGACGCCGCCCATAGACCGAATAACTGATGGAACGTATCTCCTCATCAATGACGTAGCCCCGGTAAAAGATCTTCATGGTGTCCGCCCTCCTCCGGTTGCCTGCGGTCGTCCACTCCAAAAATCAGGCTGCTGTGAGACGCCGCGGTAATTCCAATGGGTAAATCCATTGCGGACATATGTTCTATCTTTTTACTGGGAGGGTCAACGGGAAAATGTCACTGAGAATCGACCAGGCCAATCAGCAATCACCCACGAAGACGGTGCCCAATATGACATGGGGCGGTAATGGTTGGGCTGTCAGGCCGCCGGCCAAAGAGGGCTCGCCCAGACCATCCGGTTTGACGCGGCTCTGCCCGTTGCGAGGTGCGCTCAGGACCAACTCGGTGCCGCCCCCTTGCATCCAGCGGACGGTCTGTTTGGCGTCGGAACTCCCCACCTTGAAGGTGATAATCTGGCCGCCGAATGAAGCGCCGGTGGGCTGTTTTACCATCAAGGCATAGCTGCCCGATTTGACCGTTGTCCTAGCGGCCAATAAGCCGTTGACCCAGGCGGAGACTTCCACTCCGTCGGCGGCGGCTGAGCAGGGCGCCGCCAGTGTCGGGACGGGCGTCGGCGAAGGAGTCAGATTCTGAACCGGTATCTGGGTTGGAGTCGGCGCCAGCGCGGTGTTAAAGCTGCCACCCTGCCGGGTCGTGAAACTGGTCGGAGCTACGGTGGGAGGTGAAATACCCTGGGTCGGCGTGGGCGAGGGTATGGGCGTGGCCTTCAGCAATGCCCGAACGGTGGCCTGGACCCTCGCGTTGATGGTGGCCTCGATGTCTATCTCGGCTGTGGCTTTGCTGTCGGTCTGGGTTTCGGATACCGCGGCCTGTACGGTGACGTCCAGGCTCGGGGGTTCTGGAGTTCGCAGATCGTCAGCCCTGCCGCAGGCCAAAGCCACCAGCATGGAGAAAACCAACGCCGTGCCCAACAGTTTCATCCATGTCATCCCAACATCCGCACCTGTTCTTCCGGTCCAGACCCGGCAGATCTTGTTTCGCCTAGGCGCCCCTGCCGTGGGATTTGGTCACTTCGTCGATGAATTCGGCCACGGGCCTGCTCTCCTGGGCTGAGGATTCCATGTCTCTGACCATCACCTCGCCCTTCTCAATCTCGTCGTCCCCCAGGATCAGAGCGAATGGGATCTCCAAGGCGTTTGCCTGGCGCATCTGGCCCCGAAGACCTCGAGTGCCGCTGCCCAAGATGACGCCGACACCGGCCCGGCGCAGCCGAACCGACAGTTCCAAGGCGGCGATGCGGGCGTCGTCACCCACGTTGGCCACCAGATAGCGCGGTTTTGGTTCATCAGGGACCGGGACCTCGCTGCGTTTCAGGTTCAAAGCCAACCGTTCCAGACCGGTCGCGAAACCGATGCCAGGAGTCTCTCGTCCGCCGAGCTCGGTGATCAGTCCGTCGTAGCGCCCGCCGCCGCAGATGGTCGATTGGCCGCCACCGTCGACGGGCTGCACCTCAAAGACCGTGCGGGTGTAATAGTCCAGACCGCGCACCATGCGGTGGTCGATTTGGTAGGGCAATTGCATGGCATCCAGGTACTTCAGAAGTTTGTTCCAGTGCTCGCTGCAATCTTCGCAAAGGTTATCGGCTGATCTGGGGGCGTCATTGCCCAGGGCGTGATCCGTCTCCACCTTGCAGTCCAGCAGTCTCAGCGGGTTACGGTCCAACCGTTCTTTACAGTCCGCGCAAAGCTTATCTTTGTGCCCGGAATAGTACTCCCGCAGCTTTGCCACGTAGGCGGGACGGCACTGGGGGTCGCCTACGCTATTGACCAGCAGGTTGATGTCGGTGAGACCCAGGCTAGTCATCAGGTCCCAAGCGACTTCTATGACCTCGGCGTCCACGGACGGGTCGGCGTCGCCTAGTACCTCAACGCCGAACTGGTGGTGCTGGCGGAACCGTCCGGCCTGAGGGCGTTCGTACCGGAAGACCGGGCAGAAGTAGTACATGCGCACAGGTTGGGGGAGGTTGTGCATCCCGTGTTCCAGGTAGGCCCGGCACACCGGCGCGGTCCCCTCGGGGCGCAGGGTGATACTTTCGCCGCCCCGGTCGTCGAAGGTATACATCTCTTTCTCGACGATGTCAGTCCCTTCTCCTACCGATCTGATGAATAAGTTGGAGTCCTCAAAGGCGGGGGTATCGATTCGGCCGAAGCCAAACCGGGCGGCCACGTCCATGGCTTTGGACTCGATATACCGCCAATATCTCTGTTCTTTAGGGAGGTGGTCCGCGGTGCCCCGGGGCGCTTGAAACACGATTAAATGTCACTCCGAAATCGACTCTACAAGGCACCATTATAGGCTGAAATCGCCCTGTATGGAATCAGCAACGGCTCTGCGGTGGGGGATCAATCCGCCTAAGATGGAGTCGGCGTGCCGTCTTTGTGGGGCAGCAACACCGAATAAAGCAAGTTATGGATCGGGGTTGCCACTCCGATCTGCTTGCCCAATCTGATCACGGCCCCGGACAGAGCGTCTAACTCAGTGGCCCGTCCGTTCTCGTAGTCGCCGTGCATGGAGTTTTGGAAATCAGGCAGTCCGTCGATGTACTTC